>DWYK01000088.1 GCA_019118705.1 Candidatus Merdibacter merdigallinarum
CGTACGGTGGTGTGAGAGGGATTATAAATCTCTACTCGATTTACACCCGAACGAAAGAGGACGCGGCACCGGCGCAGAACGAAGAAACAGACCGAATTATGGAAGAAAATGTAAATGAAAAAATATCGATGATTCACTATACAAAAGGCGGAAAAAAGTTTATAATTGGGGTGAAAAGTTCCAGAAAACGGTGGAAAGTGGGGGACATGCGGTGCTGATAGGCGAATTCGATCACAACATTGATAAAAAGGGACGAATGATCCTGCCGGCAAAGCTTCGCGAGGAGCTGGGCGACAGCGTGATCGTCAATCGCGGTCTGGACGGATGTCTTTACGTTTACACCAAGGAACAGTGGGAAAAGGTCTATCAGCGCCTGTCCACCCTTCCGAGCACCCGCAAGGATGCCCGCATGTACGCCCGCATGATGCTGAGCAAGGCAGCGGAGTGTGAGTTTGATGCGCAGGGTCGCATCCTGATCCCGGCGGGACTGGTGAAGCTGGCACATCTGCAGAAGGAGTGCAAGATCATCGGTGTGGGCACCCACGTGGAAATCTGGGACAAGGATACATGGCTGGCCCTGGAGGAGGAGCAGAATGACTGCTTTGAGGACGTGGCCGAAAGCCTGACGGAGTTTGAGCTATGAGCGCCCATGTCAGCGTCCTGCTGCAGGAATGCCTGGAAGGACTCCAGGTGAGAGCGGATGGCAGCTATGTGGACGCAACCCTGGGAAGAGGCGGGCACAGCAGCGAGATCCTGAAGCGGTGTCCGAATGGCCATCTGTATGCCTTTGACCGCGATCAGGAGGCGATCCTCCAGAGCCGCGAGCGTCTGGCGGCCATCGGCAGCAACTTCACCTGCATCCATTCCCGTTTCTCGCTGATGAAGGAAGAACTGGCACAACGGGGCGTGACGCGCGTGGATGGCATCCTGATGGATCTGGGCGTTTCCAGTCCGCAGTTTGATGAGGCATCCCGCGGGTTCTCCTATCGTTTTGATGCCCCGCTCGATATGCGGATGGATCAGAGCCAGCCGCTGGATGCGTGGACGGTCGTCAATACATATCCTTATGAAGAACTGTGCCGGGTGCTGTTCGCATACGGGGAAGAATCGTTTGCCAAGGCGATCGCCAGAGGGATCGAGCGGCGCCGGCAGCAGCATTCGATCGATACGACCTTTGAACTGGTCGATGTCATTCGCGAAGCACTGCCTGCCCGGGTGCTGAACAAGAAAGGCCATCCGGCAAAAAAGAGCTTTCAGGCGATCCGCATCGAGGTCAACAGCGAGCTGCAGGAACTGCAGGAAGCGCTGGCGCAGGCACTGGAACTGCTGGCGGTCAGCGGACGGCTGTGTGTCATCAGCTTCCATTCTCTGGAAGACCGCATCGTAAAGGAGGCATTCGCCCGGGCGGGAAAACCGCGAAAGGTCGATAAGCGCCTGCCGGTATTGGAAGAAGAACAGCTGAATTATCGGCTGATAACGAGAAAACCGATCACGGCGAACGCGGAAGAGCTGGAAAGCAACAACCGCTCCCATTCCGCCAAGCTGCGCATCATTGAGAAAGTGAGGGAACCGCTGTGGCAAAAGCAAGACTGATCAAACGGAAAAGAAGGCTGCGCATGGAAGGCGTGCTGGTTTTGATGCTGATCGTTTCGGCAGGGCTGTATGCGCTGTCCAAGATCTGTCTGAATTCCTATAACATCGTATTGTCCAATGAGCAGCAGCAGACCGCTGCGCGGCTCAGTGAAGTGCAAAACAGCGTCAATGTGCTGAAGGCAGATGTCAATGAACTGCAGGATCGCAGTCGTGTGCTCGCCATGGTCGAGGAGGATGGCATCAACACCAATCAGGAAAACATCTACGTCGTCGGAGACGGTGATGAGCAGTAGGAGATCGTCATATGCGGCTGAAACGGACGAATAAGAGACTGCTGAATCTGATGTGCATAATAGTAGTAGCAGGGGCATTGGTAGTGATGAATGTCCTTTTTACGATGTTTACGCATAAGCATCTGTGGAGCCAGCAGGATGTGCTGGCCGCCCTGGATGGAACCGACATCTACAAGACGACGACGACGGCACAGCGCGGAACGATCTACGACCGCAACGGCACGGTGATCGCACAGGATCAGATCGCCTATACGATCATCGCCTATCTGGATGAAAGCAGAGAGCTCAATGGAGAGGCGGCTTATGTCGTTGACATCGATGAGACGGCCCGACAGCTGGCCGAGGTGCTCGGAGAGAGCGTTGATGCGGATACCCTGGCTTCTACGATGGAAACGGCAAAGGCGAACGGTTCGACACAGACCGAACTGGGAGCAGGGACCAAGCGCATCAGCAAGGAAACGATGGAGGCGATCCGGAATCTGGAACTGCCGGGCATCGACTTCATCGAGACCAGCGACCGCAATTATCCGACCAGTACGTTCGCATCCCATCTGATCGGTTTTGCGAGCTATGATGAGGATGAACAACGCATCATCGGAAAGATGGGACTGGAATATGCGCTGGAAGATGATCTGAGCGGCGAAGACGGATGGATGCAGTATCAGCGCGCCGCGGATGGTACCGAGCTGCCGGGCACGCGCTATGTCGGCGCACAGGCGGTGAACGGCAACGATGTGTACCTGACGCTGGATGCCAACGTGCAGTCCGTGCTGGAAACGAGCCTGCAGACGACGATGAAAGACAGCAAGTGTGAAAGTGCCTGGGCGCTCGTTGTCGAAGTGGAGACCGGAAAGGTCCTGGGATGGGGAAGCTATCCGAGCTTCGACATGAACGAACACGACATCACCCAGTATCTGAACATGGCCAGCGACAACGCCTATGAGCCGGGTTCGGTCATGAAAGGAATCACCTATGCGGCCGCACTGGACTCCGGCAATTATCCGTACAATCAGAGCTTCCGAGCAAAGACCTTTAACTATACGTATGATGAGAGCACCGGCAAGATCAGCCGTTCGTCGGAAAAGACCGTCTATCCCAGCATCAGTGATGCGCTGGGGCGTGACTTCGGGACCCTGACCTACGATGAGGGCTTCATCCGCTCCTCCAACGTTGGCATCTGCTGCCTGCTGGCGGACTATCTGCCGGCGGCGACCTTCGAGGAATATCTGGAGCGCTTTGGTTTCCTCCAGAGCGTCGACATCCCGTTTGTGTCCAACGCTACCGGAGTGAAGAACTTTTCACATCCAAGCGACATCCTGTCTACCGGCTTTGGTCAGTCTACTTCGGTGACCGCCCTGCAGATGGTGCAGGCGTATACCGCCATCTTCAATGACGGCGTCATGGTGCGCCCGTATGTGGTGGAGCGCATCGTGGACAGCTACAGCAACGAGACGATCGAATCATGGACGACGGAAGAGGTCGGTCAGCCGATCAGCGCAGAGACCAGCGAATATATGCGGGATCTGATGGCCCGCGTCGTATCGGAGGATTATGGTACGGGACATCGCTATCAGCTGGATGACATCGATGTGATCGCCAAGACCGGAACCGGACAGATCGCGGGAGAAAACGGCTATACGGATTCCCATTACACCTCCAGCGTCATGATGGCCGCACCGGCCGATGATCCAAAGGTCATGGTCTACTATGTGTTTGTTTCGGACGACATCATCAACTTCGACGACGAACCGATCAAAAATGTCTTCAAGGAAGCGCTCGTCGCAGCCGGAGTGACCGGTGACGGAGAGAGCGCATCGGGGAATGACAACAGTGATACATGGACGAGCTATGAAACGCCATCCCTGGTCAACCATTCGCTCGATTATGCGAACGGCAAGCTGGAAGCGCTCGATGTGGAAACGGTGATCATCGGTGACGGCAGCAGCGTGGTGGCGCAGTATCCTTCCGCCGGGGAGACGATCACCTCCAATGACCGTCTGCTGCTTCTGACGGATGGCTCCTCTTTGTCGATGCCGAACATGATCGGATGGACACGAAAGGACGTTAACGCCTTCTGCACGCTCTCCGGGATCGACATCAC
Organism: Candidatus Merdibacter merdigallinarum; assembly: GCA_019118705.1. Taxonomy (GTDB): domain Bacteria; phylum Bacillota_I; class Bacilli_A; order Erysipelotrichales; family Erysipelotrichaceae; genus Merdibacter; species Merdibacter merdigallinarum. The sequence goes on from DWYK01000088.1 coordinate 3,988, forward strand.
GATCGAGGGGAACGGCAAGGTGAAAAGCCAGAGCGTGAAGAAGGGAACGGCGATCAGCGCGGAAAGTGAGATCAGCGTACAGCTGGAATAGGCGGCACATCGTGCCGGAAATGATGGAAAACGGCGAAAAAGACGGTGAAATGCCAGAAATTCCTATGCAGGAACGCTGTGAATTATGATATGATTATAAAGGTATTATGAAGAAGTGAGGAACGTCTATGGGCAGAAAGGAAATCTACGCGGCTCTGGAAATTGCCGACCATGAGGTTCGTCTCGTCATCGGTGAGCTGTTCGAAGCGAGACTGAACATCCTTCGTGTGGAACGGGTAGCGATGAGCGGTGTAACAAATAAGGAGATCACGGACGAAAAAGCAGTGGTCTCTGCAATCCGCAAAGCGGTGGCAAACGCGACGATCGCCTTGGGCTACCGCATCGAACGGGTGCTGCTCGCCATCCCTTCTCTGGAGGTGACGCGCTGCAATCAGAAGATCAACGTATCGATCGAAGACGGCACTCGTACCATCCGGCTGTTTCACATACAAAGCGGCTTCAACAAAGCGATCAGTTATCGCGCCGGCAGTCATCTGGAGCTGGTAAACGTGGGGTGTATCAAATATAAGGTAAACGGGATCACGTCCCGCAAGCTGCCACTGGGAGAGACCTGCGACAGTTTCGTGATGGACATGGATCTGCTGTTTGCCCAGAAGAAGGCCGTATATGCCTATGCCCGCTGTGTCGAGCAGGCAAACCTGGAGATCCTGGACATCTGCCTGGACGCCTATGCGATGGCGCAGGAGGCTGCCGTGTTTGAACAGGCGATCGACCGCTATGTCGTACAGGTGGACCTCTGCCGTTACAATACATGCCTGTCGCTGTTCGCCCATGGCAAGCTGATGAAGTGCATCTTGCTGAAGGATGGATACAGCGCCTGGTATGCAGAGCTCAAGAAGCGCTATGGACTGAGCGATGGCGTCTGTTATCGCCTGTTGCAGAACATCTTCAGCAAGGACCCGCAGGAGAACGATGCGCGCATCATCTTCCTCGACAGCGTGGACGATCAGCAGATACAGCTCAGCGCACAGGAGGTCTATGTGCAGTGCTTTGATCACATACAGGACTGGATCACATCGATCAATGAGACCTGCCGCCCGATTACACAGGGCGGAAACACCCGCTATGTGATCAGCGGCGAAGGAATGAACATACAGGTGCTGGAACAGCTGATGGATCTGTTCAGCGCCCCGGCAGCCGGCTATGTGCCGCAGACCATCGGTGCCCGAGATGGGGCATATACGACGGCCATCGGCATGATCTACAACTGGAAGGAGATCCTGGAGATCCGCAAGGATGAACGGATCAGCGTAAACCGCAATGAGATGGAAGAAAGCGTGGAAGCGATCCGCAAGATCGCCCGCGAGGGAGAGGGCGGCTTTACGAGAAAGCTGAAGAATATGTTGCTGAGTGACAAATAGGAAAGAGGGACACAGAGATGAATGAATTCAACCAGGTAGCAAATATCAAGGTATTCGGTATCGGCGGCGGCGGCAGCAACGCTGTCAATCGCATGGTGGCAGACGGCGTGAAGGGCGTGACCTTCTACATCGCCAATACGGATGTGCAGGTGATGCGCAGTTCCGATTGTGAAAACAAGATCATCCTGGGTCGGGAGACGACCAAGGGGCTGGGTGCCGGTGGCAATCCGGAAATCGGACGCAAGGCGGCGGAAGAGACGGAAAATGAGATCCGAGAGGCGATCAAAGGCAGTGACATGGTGTTTTTGACGGCCGGCCTGGGCGGAGGAACCGGTACCGGTGCGGCACCGCTCTTTGCGAAGATCGCCAAGGAGGAAGGCGCACTGACCATCGGTATCGTGACCAAGCCGTTCATGTTTGAAGGCAAGAAGCGTGAGCGCAATGCCATGCAGGGACTTTCGGAGCTGCAGAAGTACACGGATTCGCTGATCATCGTCTCCAACAACAACCTGCTGGAGGTCATCGGCCGCAAGCCGATCGAAGAGGCGTTCCAGGCGGCAGATAACGTGCTGCGTCAGGGCGTGCAGACCATTTCGGATCTGATCGCCGTGCCGGCGCTCGTCAACCTGGACTTTGCCGATGTGCGCAGCGTCATGCAGAATCAGGGTGCAGCCCTGATCGGTATCGGTATGGCAGACGGTGAAGACAAGGCGATCAACGCGGCGGAAAAGGCGATCCAGTCACCGTTGCTGGAGGCGCAGATCACCGGTGCCAAGAGTGCGATCATCAATATTACCGGCGGCGACAAGGTATCGCTGTACGATGCACAGAGCGCCGTTGCGGTCATTCAGGATGCGGCCGGCGGAGAGATCGATACGATCTTCGGTATCGCCATCAACGAGCAGCTGGGTGATTCCATCATCGTCACGGTCATCGCGACCGGCTTTGAACAGGAGAGCGAACCGCAGGAGCCGATCGCCAAGAGCGCACCGCGCACGACGGCATCCACGGTGAAGCCGGCGGCCAGCGTCCGCAATGAAGAAAGCGACGATGATGATCTCGACAAGAGCATCCCGAGCTTCTTCTTCAACCGTTAGCATGCGTGTCGTTTACATCGATGATTCCTTTTTTCGATCCACGCCGTTTGCACAGGCGATGCTTGCGCGACTGAAGCTGCAGCTGCAACAGCTGCGGCCGTTGCTCATCCTGATCTCCACATCCGGGAAGAGCGAAGCGCTGGAAGCCTTCTGTGCGCAGGCGCAGGCGACCTGCGAGGTGATCGCCACGCCCTGCCGGTTCCACAGCGGGGATGTCAGCGGCGTGCTGCGCAGGGATGCCGTCGTGATCGATGGAGAAGGGATGCATCGCTGTTACAGCGGGAGCCTGTTCTGCTATGACAGCGAAAAACGGGAAGCCTGGCGCATCTATCTGGATCTCTTCATCGATAAGAGGAGCGATGCCCTTGCCCGGCTGACCCGGCAGATCGAGGAGTTTCTCAACGAAGCACTTTCTGAAAAAAAGCACATATTCCATTAAAGGGAGCGCAACTCCCTTTTTGCCGTTTTTATCAGGTAAGAAGTATATCATCAAAATACCGGAATTCCATGAAACACGTTTGCAAATCCCTGTAATTTTTACTATTATAGTAGATAAAGGAGAGAGTATATGGAAAACGAAAAACTGAAACAACATGCGACAAACGTCAGAAGACATATTCTGACGGAAGTTCACGCTGCACAGAGCGGACATCCCGGCGGCAGTTTGGGTTCCGCTGACATCGTGACGACCTTGTACTTTGATGAAATGGATATCCATGAGGGAAATGTGAATTCCATCGATCGCGATCGCTTCGTGCTGAGCAAGGGACATGCGTCTCCGCTGCTGTACGGCGTATTGTGTGAAAAGGGATTTTTTCCAGAGGAAGAACTGTTGACCTTCCGTCACCTCAATTCCCGTCTGCAGGGCCATCCGAACATGAACTATCTGCCGGGCGTGGATATGTCGACCGGATCTCTGGGACAGGGCGTTTCCACAGCGGTCGGTATGGCGATGGCCAATCAGTTGGATGGAAAGCCGTATCGTGTCTATACGCTGTTAGGAGACGGTGAGTGCCAGGAGGGACAGGTCTGGGAGGCCAGCATGGCTGCCGGTCATTACAAGCTTGATAATCTGTGTCTGATCGTCGATCACAATGGTCTGCAGATCGACGGTGAGGTCGCTAAGGTCATGAATGTCGACCCGCTGGAAGATAAATTCAAGGCATTCAATTTCCATGTCATCAAGATCAACGGAAATGATTTTGATGAGATCAAGGCGGCGTTCAAAGAAGCGCGCGAAACCAAGGGAATGCCGACGGCGATCATCGCCATCACGACGAAAGGAAAGGGCGTGTCCTTCATGGAGAACCAGGCCGGATGGCATGGCATTGCGCCAAATGACGAACAGTATGAGCAGGCGATGAAAGAGCTGGGAGGTGCTGACGGTGAGTAAGTGTGCAACGCGAATTGCCTATGGAAAAGCATTGGCAAAACTGGTACAGGAAAATGAGCGCGTCGTCGTATTTGATGCCGACCTGGCGGGAAGCACAAAGACGGCGGAAGCGAAGAAGGTGTGCCCGCAGCGTCATTTTGACATGGGCATCGCGGAAGGCAACATGATGGATGTGGCGGCCGGCTTTGCGGCCAGCGGAAAGATCGCATTCGCTTCCAGCTTTGCGATGTTCGCCAGCGGCAGAGCGTATGAGCAGATCCGCAACACGATCGGATATCCGCATCTCAATGTCAAGATCTGTGCGACGCATGCCGGCCTGAGCGTCGGAGAGGACGGAGCGAGCCATCAGTGCAATGAGGATATCGCATTGATGCGTACGATTCCGGGCATGACGATCGTACAGCCTTGTGATGCGGCAGAGACGATGCAGGCCATTGCGGCCATCGCAGAGGTGGATGGTCCCTGCTATGTACGTCTGGGACGCTTTGACGTGGAAGATGTCTACGATGAGAACTATCATTTTGAGCTGGGCAAGGGCGTAACGCTGCGCAAGGGCAGCAAGGTTGCCATCATCGCTACCGGACTGATGGTGCAGGAAGCGCTGGCGGCCTGTGATCTGGTGGATGCGGATCCGACGGTGATCAATATCCATACGATCAAGCCGATCGATGAAGAACTGATCATCGAGACGGCAAAGACGCATGATGTCATCATCACGGCGGAAGAGCACACGATCATCGGCGGACTGGGCAGTGCGGTCTGTGATGTGGTGGCCGAACAGGGCCTGGGATGCCGTGTGTACAAGATCGGTGTCAAGGATACATATGGGGAAAGCGGCAAGCCGCGGGAACTGCTGCGCAAATACGAGGTCGATGCGCAGGCGATTGCGGACAAGATCAAAGAAGTGCTGTAAATCAACGTGTCTGTGGAAACACAGGCACTTTTTTTGTCTGCTTTTGGCAGCAGTGGCATATCCGGCTTTCTGACGCATAGGGTTTTGTTGAAAGGATGGTGGATATGCCATATCAGACACCTACATATCAGCTGCTGAAGGAGCTGAGCGTAAATGAGAATGTCGGCGTGCATGCCCGGGAAGTGGAACAGCGCCGTCAGCGCTTTGGCGCAAATGTGTTCGAGGAGGTCCGACGAGCGTCGATCGCCCGGCTGTTTTTAGAACAGGTGAAGGATCCGATGATCCTCATCCTGTGTGCGGCGGTGCTGATCTCGTTGTTTTTGCAGGAAGTGGTCGATGCGGGGATCATCCTGCTGGTGATCGTGCTCAATGCGCTCATCGGCGTGTTGCAGCAATACCGCAGCGAACAGGCGCTGCAGGCGCTCAAGGACATGTCTTCTCCCAAAGCGATGGTCTTACGAGATGGGGAGTATCAGAGCATCGATGCCAGGGAGCTTGTCGTCGGCGATCTGGTCTTCTTACAGGCGGGCAACATCGTACCGGCCGATCTGCGTCTGCTGGAAACCGTGTCGATGCGCTGTGAGGAGAGCATGCTGACGGGGGAGAGCGACCTGGTGGAAAAAGATGCGACGCTGCTGTATCCGCAAGAACAGCCGATCGCCGATCAGCACAACATGGCGTTTATGTCGACGGTGGTGGCGGCCGGCCACGGGCATGGGATCGTCGTGCGCTGTGCCAAAGACAGCGAGGTCGGCAAGATCGCTGCGCTGCTGAAAGAGGAAAGTGAGGAAAAGACCCCCTTGCAGCAGCGACTGGCTTCGCTGAGCCGGTTGCTTGGCATCGGATCGGTGATCATCTGCCTGCTTCTGTTTCTGATCGCGCTGGCCCAGGGCCGCGATCTGCTGGATATGCTGCTGGTATCCATCTCGCTGGCGGTGGCGGCGATCCCGGAAGGATTGCCGGCGGTCGTCACGATCGTGCTCGCCTTCGGCGTGACGGCGATGAGCAGAAAAAATGCGATCGTACGGCATCTGCATGCGGTAGAGACGCTGGGGTCGGTCAATGTCATCTGCAGCGATAAGACCGGAACACTCACCCAGAATCGCATGTGTGTGTCCGATGTGTACTGTGACAATGCCTATGGACGGGCAAACCGGCGTCTGCTGGAGGCGGCGGTCCTGTGCAACCACGCCCATCTGGGCAGCGATCCGATGGGGGAGCCGATGGAACTGGCGCTCTTGCAGCATGCGAAAGAGGCCGGTATCGATGTGGAAGCGCTGCGCCGGCAGTGTCCGCAGCTGCATGAAATTCCGTTTGATTCGGTGCGCAAACGCATGAGCAGCGTGCATCAGATGCCGCAGGGGACCCGTATGATGGTCAAGGGGGCACTGGAACAGGTGCTGCCGCGCTGCGACCGTCTGCTGGTGGAGGGACGAACGCTGCGTCTGCGCGGTGAAGACCGTCAGCGGATCCAGCAGGCGTGTGCACAGCTGGCCAGAGCGGCCAAACGGATCCTGGCATTCGCCGATCGCCGGGAGGATGGATCTTTCGCGGAAGAACAGCTGGTGTTTCTCGGGTTCATCGCTTTTATCGATCCGCTTCGAGAGGGCGTGGCGGAAAGCGTGGAGACGGCGCGCCGGGCCGGCATCGATGTGGTGATGATCACCGGTGATCATCCGATGACCGCTCTGGCGATCGCCAGGGAGCTGCAGATCGCACAGGGAGAGGATGAGGTGCTCAGCGGGGCACAGCTGGATGCGCTCGATGAAACATCGCTGCGCCGGCAGATCCGCAAGGTGCGGGTCTTTGCCAGAGTGACGCCTTCGCATAAGGTGCGGATCGTGGATGCCTTCAAACAAAGCGGTGCGATCGTGGCGATGAGCGGAGACGGCGTCAACGATGCGCCCAGCCTGAAGCGGGCGGACATCGGGATCGCCATGGGCAAGAACGGAAGCGACGTCTGCCGCCAGGCCTCGGATATCATCCTGACCGATGACCGCTTTGAGACGATCGTCGATGCGGTCAGCGAAGGACGTCATCTGTATATGAACATCCAGAAGGCAGTGCTCTATCTGCTCAGCTGCAACCTGGGAGAGATCATGGCACTGTTTCTGGCCATTGCCCTGCTGCCGTCGATGCCGGCACCGCTGGCAGCGGTGCAGATCCTGTGGGTCAATCTGGTGACGGATGCCTTTCCGGCATTGGCGCTGGGTGTCGACCCCAAGGAACAGGATGTCATGTCCAAAAAGCCGCGACCGAAAAAAGAAGGACTGTTCGCACATGGAATGGGGCTGTTTACCGTTCTCAATGGCATGTATATCGGTACGGTGACGCTGGTGGCCTTTCGCTTTGGACTGCAGCAGGACATTGCGCATGCGCAGACGATGGCGTTCATGGTCCTCTCGATGACCCAGCTGTTTCATTCGCTCAACCTGCATTCGCTGAGCCGTTCGCTCTTCCACAGTCATCTGATGGCGAATCGCTGGTTGCTGCTGACGTTTGTGTTCGGAATCGCCCTGCAGATCCTCGTCTGTACGCTCCCGCTGGCCCAGCAGCTGCTGCATACGGTTTCGCTCGATCTCATCAGCTGGCTGGTCGTTGTGGGGCTCTCCGCCAGCGTCATCGTGATCAATGAGTTTGCCAGACTGTTTCGCTGATGAGGGGAATGTGGTAAGATAACGTTGGTGATGGAATGAAATTCAAACGTATCTATGTGGAGATCTGCAATACCTGCAACCTGTCTTGTTCCTTTTGCGCTTCGCGTCCGGCACATCCGCGTCAGATGAGCGTGAAACAGTTTGCGGACATCGTGGAACAGGTGCGTCCATATACGGATCATCTGTACCTGCATCTGCTGGGTGAGCCGCTCATGCATCCACAGCTTGAAGCGATCCTGCAGATCTGTCAGCGCGCTTCGCTGCATGTGCAGCTGACGACCAACGGCACGCTGCTGGCCAGTCGGCGCGAACTGCTGGAGGCATATCCGCCCAGACAGATCAACATCTCGGTGCACTCCTTCTGGGAACAGCCCAGAGACCTCTGTGCGAACTATCTGGAGCAGGTGCTCACGTGCGGGGATGCGCTCAGTGCACACAGCTACATCTCATATCGTCTGTGGCAGGTGGAAGAAGGGGAAGATCCAAAGACACAGACGCTGCTGCGGGCGATCTGCGCACATTATGAAATGCCGCTCCCTGAGCGTCTGCAAGGATCGCTGCGTCTGGCAGACAGACGTTTCCTCAGCTTCGAGCGGGCCTTTGAATGGCCTTCTCTGCAACGGCCCGTTCGTGCGCAGCGCGGCCGCTGCCGTGGCCTGGTGGACATGCTGGCCATCCGTAGCAATGGCGAAGTCGTTCCCTGCTGTCTGGATGCGCATGGACAGGAAGTGCTGGGCAATGTGTTTGAGGAACGTTTTGCGGATATCCTGGAAAAGCCGTATACTCTCTTGTTGCGCCAGGGGATGCAACAGGGACTGCTGCGCTCTCCGTTGTGTCAGCGCTGTACGTATCGACAGCGATTTGACTAGGCAAAAAACGGCTGAACAGGACAAAGACCGGCCGCAGGCTGGGATGATATGCGATTTGGCCGTTGTGAGCGTTTTTTGAACTGTGAGGGAGAAAGCAACGGAAAAGCATGATCGACCGATGATGAATTCGACGGGAGGGGCTGGGCATTGTCGTTGTTTTCTGCTATCATAAAGGCGTTTGGGAGTGAGGACCATGATTCATGTGTATATTGACAACGAATTCGACGCGGTACGCATGCAGGGCCGTTATCTGCAGCAGGTAATTGCGATCGGTGCCTGTTTGTGTGACGATGCCTTCGTGCATATCGATTCCTTTTACTCTCTTGTGTGCCCGGCAGGATTTCGTCGGCTTTCTCCTCATGTGCGTCGGATGACTCATTTGAAAGATACAGAGATTCAGAAGGCTTCCAAGTTTCCGCAGGTCGCCGATCGGTTCATCGCCTGGCTTCAGCACTATGCCGGAGAGGAAGCGATCTGTCTGTACAGCTTTGGTCCGGACGATGCGCGCACGTTGTGTGCCAATGCGGCATTTTATCATCATGGGAGCGAACAGCTCTTTGCCGGCATCGTCGATCTGCAGACGCTCTTGTCCTCCCGCGTCCGCTGGCGCGGGGAAGTATTTCATAAAACGCATTCACTGGAGTCATTAAAACAGATCTATCGCATCAGGGGAGAAGTCAATCACAACGCGTTGAGCGATGCCATCGATCTTTATCGCATCCACGAAGCTTACCGAATGGAACGTGCATTGGATGAGGAAGCGATCGGACATCTGTATCGAACAATGCGGCAGAAGCAGGTCGAAGGGATGAAAAAGCGACGTCGGCATCAGCTGGAGCGCTTGCGAGTGCAGATGGAGGATCTTCTTGATCAGAAACGCTGGCTGGCAATTCGCGCTTTGAAACAGTGGGACAGCTTTCATGCGGAACTGATTACATTTGCTCAGCAGGTACAGCTTTCTTCCGTTCGCTCGCTGCGCGAGCGCCCACGCCCGATCCAGGTACAGGCAACCTTTCACTCAGGCAGGGATCATTTGCGTTGCTGGCTGCTGTTGCGTTATACACAGGAATGCTATGCATATAGCATCGATGTTCACTATTCCAATGTGGAACATATCCGTCGTTTCATCAGACAGTGGTTTGATGTGGAACATCATTGCAATGACTAAGACTCTCAGGATCGAGAGTTTTTTTATTTGCATGGAGTAGAAAGACGTCCTTTCGTTCATAATGAATCTGTAAGATATCATTTTGCGGATATCAACGGAGAAATGGAGGATGAACATGACGCACAGAGTGACTGAAACCTCTATCGAGAGGTTTCGACAGCATTTGTTGCAAGAGGAGAAAAGCAAAGCGACGATACATAAATATGTGCAGGAGCTTTGTTTTCTTTCCCGATTTGCCAAAGGGAGAAGGCTAAATAAAAAACTGCTTTTGGATTATCGATCGTTTTTGATGGAGCAGTATCTCCCGCAGACGGTCAACGGAAAGCTTTCGGCAATCAATGCATATCTTCATTGCATGAAACTGGAGC
>DWYK01000089.1 GCA_019118705.1 Candidatus Merdibacter merdigallinarum
TAATTCTACCAACATATCGCCAATCTCGAAAGTAAAACGACGTTTACGCATGTAAATCGCCGTTTTTGCTCTGCATGCCGCCTATTGCGGCCTAGCATGCGAACAGACGAAGTTTATGGGTAGGTGTGCCAATTCTTGTGCCAATTTCGATGACCTGCCAAAAATGGAGGTGAGACGGTGACATATGAGGTGGTTTCCGTCCGTCCGTGTGGAGACGGCGGATGGAGGGTTTACATCGCCGATCACGCAGGTTCAAACCCTCCGCTGAGGCGCCATATACCGGCTTGCGACGAGACCGAAGCCCGGAGGCGTGCAAAAGCCATCCTGCGAAACGTCATGGATTCATGGACGGTCGCGGAGGCGATAAGAGGCCGAATCGACGAAGCTTCCGATCACGTGAGCTCTTACACATTGAAGGGCTATCGCAACGTGGCGCGTCTCCTGGAGCCTCTGTCTGAGCGATACGTTGACGACCTGCCCGAAGCTGAAGTTTTCGCGTTTCTCCGCGATCTATCGTCAAAATATGGGCCTAGCATGGTCAAGAAGGCACGCGACCTGCTATGGTCTTCTTGTCGTCTTGCATGCGAGTGCGGCGCGGCGGCGCGCAACCCCGTTGACGGTGTAAAGGTGCCTCGATCGGCGTCCAGGCGCCCTCGAAATGGCAGGCGGTGCGACATCGAGCCTCTGCTGCGGTTCATGTCGGGTGAGATTCCTTGCGTAATAGCCTTGATATGGCAATCCGGTCTCATGCTTGGAGAGGTTTGCGCGCTGTCTCCATCGGATGTGGCATCAACGTCCGTAACCGTTCGCGGCCGTGCCCAAAGGTACATTGAAGGTGCCGCGGAAATCGTCGTCTACGAAACCCCGCGGGTCGTATCTACTCCCCGTTGGGTTTGCGAGAAGCTTCTCTCGCTTGATTGCGGACGAAAATACCTTTTTTCTAAAACGGATCAGCCGGGCAACGTCGACTGCATCGGCAGGAGAGCCAGGTGGCTTCTGGAGTCGCTTGGGTTTGAAGGGACGTTAGGTGAGCTCAGACGCTCAAATGAGCTTGGTGATGGGCTATGAGCGCCACTGTATATGTCCAGGACTCGCTCGCGCAGCGGGGAAAGGAGAGCTGGCGTCTATCGTATCACTGCGTCGATGAGATGGGTCGCGGCGATAGGCTCTACGAGACCATCAAGGGATGCAAGACCAAGCACGAAGCAGAATTGGCTGCAAAACGCCTTCTGGCCGCGAAGACCGCGTCTGAGATGTCGACCGCTCGCTCGCAATGCCCTTCTTTGCGCGACCTGTATCTTGAATTGATGTCTCGCCTGTGGAAAACGCGGTCAATCGAGGAGTCGAGCTACAAAGACGCCATCAACGCATCAGGAAGACTTTCCTTGCTTGGCGAAATGAAAGTCGACGAGATTCTTGAACGCGATGTCGTCTCGTACGTTGCCGATCTCGTCCACGACGGCTATATGCCGAAGACCATTTCAATGCAGTTGAAAATCGTGAAGCGGACCCTGCGGTTCGCGGTTAAGGAGGGCTGGTGCTCTCGAAACGTCGCGGAGGACGTGAAGGCTCCGCCAGCCGGGAAGACGAGGCCGCGTTGTCTCAACGAGCGCGAGCGGCTTCGGCTCTTGGCGGTTACATCGGCGCTCGATGGACCGGTTGCCGTTGCGATTAGGATTCTTCTTTCGACGGGGGCCCGTCGCGGCGAGGTATGCGCGCTAACCTGGAATGATATTGACTTCGAGAACGAGACCCTGTACATCGGATCGGCGATAGCGTCGGGTCTTGGCGATTCATGGTACGTAAAGCTTCCTAAAAGCTCGGCCGGGGAGAGGACGCTACCGCTCGAACCCGGTCTCGCCGAGGTCCTTCTTCGACGCCGTGAGGAGATGAGGCGCCGCTGCGCGGCTGCAGGCGTGTCTTTCGACGGCGCGCTGTACGTGATAGGGGACGTAGACGGGTCGTTCATGAAGCCGTCCGTCCTTGGGAGGCGATTCGTCGACATCGTCCGCGCTGCGAACATCGCGGATGGCAAATGCACGCTTCACTGGTTACGCCATACCTTCGCAACCTCGCTGCTGTCATCCGGTGTCGATGTCAGGACGGTCGCCGGATGGCTCGGGCACGCCGACCCCGGCTTCACGCTCCGCGTCTACGTCGATCTCGACCAAGATGCGATGAAACGCTCGGTGTCCGTCGTGTCGAGAATCACAAGCTTGCCTGATGGATATGCTTCTTCCGTGGGCTTGCCCGAGCCGAAGGCGTCCGTTTCGAGGCCGAGTTTCGAAGAGTGCGACAAACGCGATTCGCACGCTGCGGCAGAGGTCGTGAAGGTTCTTCTACCGTGCTGTACAGGCTGCGAGCACGCAGATAAGATCGCTGTCCTGCTTGAAGCCGCAGCGAAGACCACCCGGTAGTTCCCTAACTTCATGATTCCTCGATCAATTGCGAGCATCTCCAGAGACGCCGTTTCAAAGGCGGATGGAACCTCGCTTGGAAAACACGCACGCCAATATCGCGTATGAGCATATGGCTTTCTGCGCACATGCACTCAGGCTCTTATGCACATGTGCGTTGAGACGTCTATTCACTTAAGCCCAAATGCGCATATGCGCATCTGCGGCTTTGCGTGCCGAAATAGGTACGCATGTTTGCACACGCGTACGTGAAAAACAGCACAGTTACGCGTATGCGCACATGAGTAGATGGGTATATACGCATCGACGGCAAGAAGGAAGGGGCGGTACATGGGAGAGAAAGGGGAGTTCACGCCGTA
>DWYK01000090.1 GCA_019118705.1 Candidatus Merdibacter merdigallinarum
TGTGAAATGAAAAAGTAAATGCAACTCTAAAGGGGACAAAGTTGCATTTAGTCTCCACGAACTGCAAGTTGCATTTACTCTTCCTGCGTGTATCATTATCTTTGTCCAGATCTGGATGCCTCGCTTTGATCGGAGGTATCTTTTATGGCTTCTTCTAATAAGCATCTTCACATCACCCTCGATGAACGAAGGATCATCGAGATCGGTATTCGCAACAATTCTACCAAGACCGCTATTGCCCGAACGCTCGGTAAGGACAAATCGACCATCGCCAGGGAGATCCGTCTCCATCGCTACCGCTCACATAAGTGTTCCCTCCCTCTGGAATGCAACAATTACAAGCACTGCGGGATTGGCCGCCATTGCCGCCCTTCCTGCCCTGGTTTCGTTCCCTTCTCCTGTTACAGGAGGGATCGATCCCCTGGTGCCTGTAATGGCTGCTCCAAGGCCAATTCCTGCCGCTTCGATCATTTCCGCTATGACCCTTCCATTGCCGATGCCCAATACAGGAAGACCCTTTCTGCTGCCCGTGAAGGCATCAACATCTCTGAATCCCATCTCATCGAGATCGGTTCTCTCCTTGGTCCGCTGATCAGGCAGGGCCTTTCTCCTTACGCCATCCTTCAGTCTCATCCTGAGATCGACATCTCTGAAAAGACCATCTACACCTATATCGAAGATGGCACCTTCAAACGCGCAGGCGTGGATCTCGGACCGTTGGATCTCAGAAGACAGGTCTCCAGAAAGATCAAAAAGAAGGACAAGAATCACTATAAACAGCGAAAGGATAACAAATATCTCATCGGTCGTTCATATAAGGATTTTCTGAACTACATCAACGAACATCCGAGTGCCAGGGTCGTTCAGATGGATACCGTCTATAACGGCATCTCTCAAGGCCCATTCATGCAGACCTTCAAGTTCTTGCGTTATTCCTTCACGCTCATCATCTATCACGACACCAAGACCGCCAAGGACATGGTAGATGGCATCCTCCTTCTGGAAACGATCCTTGGGGCTGAAATGTTCGACACGGAAGTTGAGGTCTTATTGACCGATCGCGGAACAGAGTTCACCCTGGCCGATGCGATCGAACACAGGAACGACGGAACCATGAGGACCAGGATATTCTATTGCGATCCGATGCAGAGCACACAGAAAGGATCGCTGGAAAACAACCACGAAGAGATCCGTTATATCTGTCCGAAGGGGACCGATCTGCACAAGCTTGGCCTGAACGGACAGGATGATGCGAACCTGATCACATCACACATCAACTCATTTCCGAAGGAAAGGCTGAATGGCAAGACACCATTTGAGATGTTAAAGTTCCTGAATCCGGAAATGGCAGAAAGATTGATTCACTATGGTATTGTTGAAATTGAAAAAGATAAGGTCGTGCTCAAACCTTATCTTTTAAAAAAATAATACCATGTTGATCGAGGCATCCTTTTCTGGGCATGATCCAAAACCGAAGTGGAATTTAGTCTTACTGAAAAAATTTTCATTCAATTTCACTTCTTTTCGTCATGGGCAAAAAGGAGATGTCTACACCAAGAATTGTAGCAGAAAAAGAAAATTCTACAAGTGAAAAGTGATCTTACAGCTAAAAATATGCCTGATCGATCGCAAAATCATAGATTCTGCATGAGTAAATGCAACAATCTTTTTTTGCCTTCTTAGAGTTGCATTTACTTTTTCACTTCACCATTTTTTTATATTTCTGTGTTTTTTTCATCTCTGGGCGCATGTTCGGCTGCTTCATAGCGCTCGATGATCTTCTGAACGAGCGGATGACGTACGACATCCAGCGCAGTCAGCTGCGCAAATCCGATGCCTTCGATCCCCTCCAGCAGTTTCTGTGCGCTCAGCAGCCCGCTGTCGCGTTTGCGGATCAGATCGATCTGCGTCACATCTCCGGTAATGACGATCTTGGAGTGAAAGCCCATCCGGGTCAGAAACATCTTCATCTGTGAACCGGTCGTGTTCTGCGCCTCATCCAGGATGATGAACGCTTCATTCAGCGTCCGTCCGCGCATATAGGCCAGCGGTGCAATTTCGATCACTTCTTTTTCCAGCAGCTTTTCTACGCTCTCCTGCCCCAGCGTATCATAAAGGGCATCGTAGAGCGGGCGCAGATACGGGTCGACCTTTTCCTTGAGATCGCCCGGCAGAAAGCCCAGGCTCTCCCCGGCTTCGACGGCCGGCCGGGTCAGGATGATCTTTTTGACCTCGCCGCGCTTCAAAAGTGAGACCGCGTAAACGACCGCCAGATACGTTTTTCCGGTACCGGCAACACCAGTCGCGAATACGATGTCATTGTTTTCCATGCACTGGCACAGATAGCGCTGTCCCAGCGTCTTTGGATAGACGCTTTTCCCCTGAAAGGTTCGTCCGATCGCATGGGTGCGGGTCACATCAAGATCCTGCAGCCGGCCGATCTGTGCCAGTTTGCACAGATAGATCACATCACGTTCGGTAATCTCCTTCTGCGCCTCGATCAGCGCAAAAAGCTTGCGTACGACCAGCGTGACGAGCGCTTCGTCACAGGAAGCGGACGTGTGGACACGCAGTTCATTTTCCCGTATGACAAAAGCAGCGTTCAGACTGTCGCACAGCAGATCCAGATAGACATCTTTCGGTCCGCAGAAAGCACTGATCTCTTCCACGGTGTAATCTTCCAACGATATACTGAAATAATCCTGCATCCATATCCTCCTAGACGGGACTGGAGATGTCCCGGTACACTGTGTAGTGAATTTTCATCCTTATTGTACCCGCATTCTCCTCAAATTGCAAAATGTTTTCCCTTTCGATGCGGTCATCCTTCAGAAAATCCTCGCTTACCTGCGCACGGGCAGCCAGCAGCAGACGAAAAAACTGAAAGGGCTGTGGAAGTCCGTCACTCTTGCAGGAAACTTCGACCGTCTCCCATGTATAAGCAAATACCCTGCCCTTGACCAGCAGGTGTTTTTCGCGGTTCAGTGAATCCGGCATCGAAGAAGAGACGAGCACATCCCCTTTTTTCACCACATCGTTGATGTTTACACACTTATTCCCATAAGAGAGGTCAAATCCGGCAATGACACCGTCACGCTGTGCGATCAGGTCCGCATCTCCGATCGTTTCCGTTTCTTGAGAACGGCGGCTGGTAAAACGGATCGTGAGATGGCTGCCCACACGATCGGCCTCTGTCCAGGCCAGAGAAGAAGCGAGTTCCTCCTCCAGCATGGCCTCCACCGTTTCCTCCTGCAGCGCAAAGAACGGACCTTCCCCATAATGCTGTTCGATGAGATCGTCGATCGTTTCCTTATTGACAGTGGAATCACCGACGATCTCCACTGTAAAGACAAACTGTGACAGCAGCAGCCAGATCGAAACAAAGACCAGGAGGGACAGGATCCGGGAAGGCAGGCGCAGGTTGCGAAGGACGAAACCGGCCACGCCGCTGGTGTGTACGAGCGTCGCCTGCGAAAAGCACTGACGAAATGTGTTTCGCTGATGTAGCGGAACACACACGCGGATGACACCCGCCTCCTCCTTCACCGAATACAGCTGCAGTCCCCTGCTCTGCGCCGTCAGAAGAAGAGCTTGCAGCGTGCAGGGAACACGCCAGTGATCCACACCGATACTACTGTGCATCAGCCGCTACCCGCACACAACGCAGGCTGCCCTGCAGCAGGATCTCGTCCTTCGTCATCGCCTGCATGACCAGATCGCTTCCTTCGATGATCAGGACATAGCCTTCCATCTCCACCTCCACCTGATCGCTCTGTGCCCGGCGGATGCGGCGGTATTGTTCGATCATGAGCTGATCGCGCTTCATCGTTATCATCACACAACACCTCAGCAAAGTATATGAGCGCCCGATCTTGCTTATGAGTGGACGAACGACATAAAAAAAATCTGCATTTCTGCAGATTTCTGCCCGATGCTTATTTACCGCGGCGTGCTTTACGTGCAGCTTCCGACTTCAGCTTGCGGCGAACGCCCGGCTTTACATAAAATTCTCTTTTGCGAGCTTCAGCAAGGGTTCCGTTTCGAGATACCTGACGTTTGAATCTTTTTAAAGCATCATCAAGAACTTCATTTTCCTTCAAAACTACTTTTGGCATGATTCACCCTCCCTTCACTAGCAAACATCCACATTATATATAAATCCGGATAAAAATGCAACATTTTTTCAATATTTTGGCAACAATTTCAAGCATTTTCACGCCTCATCGGCATTCTCCTGGAAATAATAGCGTCGAATGCACTCCCTGGCGACCAGATGATCGCCTTTCCATGGCGCTCTTCCGTTCTCTCGATACATGAAGACCTCATCGCCTTTTCCCAGGATGAGCACCGTATCACCCTCATCAGCGGATTCGATCGCCTGCCGTATGGCATCGTAACGATTGGCGATGAAGATCGATTTCGTATGTCGAATACCGGTGCGGATCTCATCTGCGATCACGTGCGGATCCTCATCTCGGGGATCATCCTCGGTAAGGATGATGCGGTCACAGTAACGGTCCGCCAACTCACCGAAGATCGGGCGCTTTTTGGTGTCTCGTTTACCGGCTGATCCGAAGACGGCGGTGATCTTATGCCCTTCTTTGGTGATCATGCGGCCATACTGCATGATCTTTTCCATTCCATCCGGGGTATGCGCAAAGTCGACGATGACATTGAACGGCTGCCCCTCCTGGATGCGCTCCATGCGTCCCTCGATCTGCTGGATGCTGCTGACCCATGGCAGGATGTCCTCCAATGCCATATCCGTTTCTGCCAGCGCTGCGATTGCCGCCAGCAGATTGTAAATGTTATACAGAGCCGCCAGATTCGTAGAGACCGCATATTCTTTTCCCTCATGGATCAGCGTGAAACGGGATCCGTCGACATCGATGTGGATGTTATCGGCCCGATAGTCTGCATCCTGCTCGATCCCATAAGTGACGACACGGGAACGGCATTGATCGATGATCTTCTGTCCATATGGATCATCTGCATTGATCACTGCGATCCCCTCCGGCTTCAGTTGGGTAAACAGCTTCAGCTTTGCCGCAAAATAACGTTCCAGCGTCCCATGGAAGTCCAGGTGATCGTGCGTCAGGTTCGTAAAGATCGCCACATCAAAATCGACGGATTCCACTCTGCCCAGCTCCAGACCATGAGAGCTGACCTCCAGCGCACAGGCCTTCATTCCGTCGCTGACCATGGCAGCCAGCGTCGAATGGATGATGATCGGATCCGGCGTTGTCAGATCCGGCGCCTTCTTGACATCTCCATAGGTGATCGCGATCGTACCGATGTAGCCACATGGCGCATGATGCGAATACAGATCCCGGATGATATTGGTCACCGTGCTCTTGCCGTTGGTCCCGGTCACGCCATACATCCGCAGATGACGGCTGGGATGACCGTAAAAACGAGAGGCCACTTCGTTGAGCACCGCGTTGACATCCTGTACCCGGATATAGACCGCACCCTGTGGCATATCGGCAAGTTCTTTGGAGTGGATGATGCACAGCGCACCGTTGGACACCGCCTGGGCCACGAACGAATGACCATCATTCACCAGACCTTCCAGACAGAAATACATATCGCCCTTCTGTACCTTGCGCGAATCGATCGCCAGACCGCTGATTTCGATCGCAGGTACATTGTTAAACAGTTCATTCAGCTTCATGAAGATTCCTCCATTTCCTCCGCCAGCAGTCCGTCTCTGTGGAAACCGCTCACGCGTGCCGACACCCGCTTCGGCGCGCGGGCCGCATCACAACGGATATAGACCGGCAGATATTCGCTGCTGTGTCCAAACAGCAGACCTTCCTTTTTCGTTTCGACGACGACATCGACCGTACGGTGGATAAATGTTTCCATATAGCTGTGATACAGCTTTTGCGAGAGCGCCGACAGGGCCTTCACCCGCTCTTTTTTTACGCTGTTTTCGATCTGCATCGGCATCGTCGCCGCCACGGTTCCCGCCCGTTTGGAATAAGGAAAGCAGTGGATGAAGGAAAACCGCAGATCGTTCTCCACCCGCTGCAGCGCCATGGAAAACTGTTCCTCGCTCTCACCTGGAAAACCGACGATCATATCAGTGGAAATGCTCACAGCGGGCAGGGCCTTACGGATCTCGTTCATCCGCTTCATGAACCAGGCCGTGTCATAAGGACGGTTCATCGCCTTCAGCACATCATCGTCTGCCGCCTGGATCGGTATGTGCAGATGACGTGCGATCCGCTCCTCTTCCTGCATGAATGCGATCAGCGCATCGTCGATCTCATTCATCTCGATGCTGGAGATGCGATAGCGTACATGCGCCGGCGTATGTGCCGTCAGCTCTTTGAGCAGCTCCAGCAGTGAGGTTCCCCGTTCCCGACCATAACGCCCGGTATGGATCCCGCTGAGAACGATCTCCTGATGACCATGTGCCGCCATCTGCGAAGCGATGGCAACAGCTTCTGTTGGATCGATCGAGCGCTCGCTTCCCCGGGCATATGGGATGATGCAGTAGCTGCAAAACTGATTGCAGCCGTCCTGCACCTTTAAGAAGGCACGTGACTGATGAGAGAACGAATGAATGTTCAGCGGTTCGAACACACGAAGCGCACGGGCATCGCCCGGAGCCTCCGCCTGGATCGGACGCTGCTGCAGCGCCTGTGTGATCCGCTGGGCCAGCGTGCCTTTCTCCCCCGCACCGATGATGACATCCGCCTGCAGTGCGGCCAGCGCATCGGCAGAGGCCGTCTGCGCATAACAGCCGATCAGCGCGATGATCGCCTGCGGATTCTGCTTACGCGCCTGATGGATCTTCTGGCGGCTCTTGGCCGCTGCCGTATTGGTCACGCAGCAGGTGTTGATGATGTACACATCGGCCGCTTCCCGAAAGCTGACCTCTGTATAACCGGACTCCTTCATCGATTCCAGATAATGCTGCGACTCATACGTATTCACCTTGCATCCCAACGTAGCAATTGCAAACGTCGTCATTTCACCACTCCTTAACAAACAATAGTATACACCTTTTCCCATGTAAATTTAAGACCTGTTTTCCACGCTTGGCAAACCGGCCGTATACTGAATAATGTACCGCAAAGAACTGCTGTTTTCAACCGTTTCCGCTCTTCTTTTCACTTTTCCCTGATCACCAGAGCGCTCATCTGAAACCGGTCACGACGATAAAAAAAGAAGACAGCGATCTGCCTTCTTCTCGATCATGCTGCATCGGCGAGTGCGTTCAGCTTCTTGCCCAGACGCTTCTTCAGCCCCTCACAGCCAAGCAGACAGCGGATGATCGCCGCTTCATCCAGCCGCAGGAAGGCCTCTGCCAGTTCCTTTCGCTGCCGTTCATCCATGGAAAGATCGCCCGGCAGCGCCAGGTTCTCGATGATGGTGCCGCTTTCCAGCAGATAGAAACGGTTTGCCTGCGACAGATGGAGCACGATCCGCTCTTTCCCGTTTTCTCTGACCACCGGCGTAAACAGGCCAAATCCGTTTTCGTAGGGAAGCGTTCCATAAGTTCCCCACTGGAGATAGGAGCGATAATGGCGCAGCTGGTGCTGATAGCCCGGATAGATGAACAATGCCGGTGAGCGCAGATAACGTTCATTGATCTCCATCGAAAAACACGGAAGAAGGATCGTCTGTCCATGATAGACAAACTGCTTCAGGCTCTGGATCGTTTCCTTCAGATCCACCTGCAGCAGGCGGTTGATCTCCTCATACTGCAGCGTCTGTATGTAATCCTGCATGCTGTCAAGAGAGCGGTACAGCTGATCGTCCAGCTGTTCCTTCTGCACGATCGCATCTCGCTGTGCGCTCATCCTGAGCAGGTCCTCATCGCTGCGGATCCGACAGTCGATCGAACGTTCATCAAAAAACCGCTCGATCGCCGAGATCTCCTTCTTTACCTCGGAAAGCTTCCCCAGATGCTTCCCGTTCATATGTAAGAGCAGTGAAAAAACATCTCTCATCTGATATCCCTCGATTCCCATTCATAGCTGATGTTCGCCAGCACGGCCATCGCTGCCGTCTCCGCCCGCAGGATGCGCGGCCCCAGCGATACCCAGGCAAACCCCAGTTCTTTTGCCTGCATGGCCTCTTCTTCGCTGAAACCGCCCTCACAGCCGATCATCACGCTGATCGATGCCGGCGAATGGCCACGCAGTGCCCCTGCCAGCGATCGGGAAGTCGCATCACAGCGCTCATACGCGATCAGGTTCTGTTCGCTGCGCACATCAGCCAGTTCGCGCATGGTGATCGGCCGTTCCACCTTCATGATCGTGCTGCGCTTGCATTGCTCGCTCGCTTCTCTGGCGATCGTCTGCCAGCGAGCCAGCTTCTTCTCCAGTTTTTCCTCGGCCAGCCGGACCACACAATAGCGGCTCTGCAGCGGTACGATCCGGGCGGCCCCCAGTTCCGCCGCCTTCTGGATCGCCCATTCCCAGCGTTCACCTTTGATCAGGCCCATGATCAGCGTGATCGGCGCACCTTCCTGTGCAGCGGGCACGATCGATGTCGGCAGGGCCCACACCCGGCCTTCCTGCACCAGCAGCTCAGCGAGCATCACGGCCCCGCTGTCATCCGCCAGACGAACGACGTCTCCCGAGCGCATCCGCATGACATGCAGGATGTGATGACACTGATCGTTTGTCAGTTGCTGCTCCTTTTGCAAAACGAGCGGCTGTTCCACAAAATACTGCTGCATGTGCTACCTCATGTTCGTGATGCGGCCTTTCAGCGCCAGGGCCCGCAGCATCTTCACCTCATGTGGCTTGAGGATGCGGTATTCCCCCTGACTGAGATCGCTGCAGCCCAGAAAGGCGATCTGCTTGCGGTGCAGGCGGCGCACCTCATAGCCCAGCGCCTCCATCATGCGCTTGATCTGCCGGTTCTTCCCTTCATAGATCGTCAGATCAAAGCTGCACTGGTTTTTCTCCGGATCCTTTTCCGTGATCTTGAAACGGCTGGGCTGCGTACGATAGCCATCATCCAGCACGATCCCTTCCTTCAGCGCCTTCATGTCGCTTCCGGTCAGGATCCCGTTGATCGTCAGATTGTATGTTTTCGGAAGATGGTAGCGAGGATGAATGATCTGATTGGCAAACTCACCGTCGTTGGTGATGAGCAGCGCACCGCTGGTGTCATAATCCAGCCGTCCGACCGTAAATACCCGCTCCTCGCACTCCATCAGGTCGATCACCGTCTGACGGCCTCGGTCATCGCTGGATGCACACAGCGTCTTCTTGGGCTTGTTCATCAGATAATACACCTTGTTCTCCCGGGCGATGACCTCACCGTCTACCTCGATGACATCTCCCTTCTTCACCTGTGTTCCCAGCTGGGTGACGACCTCGCCGTTGACGCGCACACGTCCCTGTGTGATATACTGTTCCGCCTTGCGCCGGGAAGTGATCCCGCTGGCGGCAATTACTTTCTGCAATCGTTCCATCCTCGTATGCCTCCTGCCATTTCTGCTTTTCTTTTGTATTTTACACAAAAGCACTTCATTTGAAAAGAAGTTTTCAAAAGAATGGCGGATTTTGTCAGACAGATCTCACACAGGCGCAAAGAAATGCAGGCCCAGCAAAAATGCAGCCGTAATGCCGGCGATATCTGCGATGATCCCGATGAGCAGTGAATTGCCGATCTTGCGGATGCCGACGCTTCCGAAATACAGAGCGATGACATAAAAGGTCGTATCCGTCGCTCCCTGCAGGATGCTGCCGACGAAGCCGGCAAGCGAATCGACCCCTTCGTTCGCAAAGATCGAATGCAGGATGGCCAGAGAGGCATTGCCGGAGATTGGGCGAAAGATCGCCATCGGCCAAAGCGAAGCAGGGATCTGCGGAAACAGCTGCTGAAAGAAGGTGCTGATGCGCAGCATCAGTCCGCTCTGATCGAGAACGGCCACCATGAACAGCATCGCCAGCATGGCCGGATAGATGCTCACGAACAGTTCCAGCCCCTCTTTTACCCCGTTCACGAAGCTCTGGTAGGCATTGACGCCGCGGATCAGCGCCCAGATGAAGAGAGCGGCGATGAGAACGGGGAGGATCCAGTCACCCACGGTAGTTCCACCATCGGTCGACCGCCAGCCCGATGAGCGAGGCAAAGACGGTGGCGAGAATGGCAAACGGCAGGAAGGAGAGGACATCTTGTGAGCGGAATGCCGCACGAATGGCGATGATCGAGGTGGAAAACAGCGTCACACCGGCCGTATTGAGCACCAGAAAGGTGACCATCGGACGGGAAGCGCGTTTGGGATCCGGGTTTTCCTGTTGCAAAAGTTTCATTGCCTGCAGACCGGCCGGCGTCGCGGCAGAGCCCAGCCCGAACATGTTCACGACGACATTGGTTGCGATGTAACCAAGTGCCTGTTTGTTCTTCACATCCGGCAGCAGACGGTGCAACACGCCAGAAAACAGACGTTCCACCCCTTTCAGGATGCCGGCATCCTTGGCGACATTGAGGATCCCGTTCCAAAAGCAGGTCACACACAGCATGGGAACGACAAAGTCAAAGGTATCCTTTCCCACCTGATGGATCACCTCGTTCATCGCATCCAGGTTTTGGGTCGCCATGGCATACAGGATGCCGGCGCTGATGCAGAATAGCCAGATTCGATTCATGTTTCACCTCCACGGATATGTGTATGCCATCGTATGCCCCTCACTGCTCGCTTCGATCCGATAGCCCTGTTCGCTGCAGGTCTCCTTCACCTGATGGTCCGCCTGCCGGCGCACGGTCAAAATCGGCGGTGAAGCGACGACGAAGGTCTGTTCCATCAGCTGATACGTCCCCGGCTCGATCAGAGGGATCCCCTCGTATTCGCTGAAGGCCTTCTCATAATACGTTTCATGAAAATCAAAATCATCGCTCATCCCAAAGGTGACGATCACCACGAACAGCTGCTCCTTGCGTGCACTGCTCACCAGCGTGCGGCCCGCTTCTCTGGTATAACCGGTCTTGCCGCCGGTCGCATAGCCATACTGCGTGAGCAGCCGGTTCTTATTGGTCCACAGTGTCCCCTTTTCATTTTCATACTGGCGGGTGGCGCTGATCTTTGCGAACGTTTCGTTCTGCATGGCATAGTTCATGAGCAGTGCCATGTCGTATACGCTGGAGAGATTGCCGCCGTCCGTCTCATCCAGGCCGCTGGGATTGCGAAACAGCGTATCCTGCATGCCCAGTTCCTGCGCCTTTTCATTCATCCACGCCACGAAGCGCTGTGGATCGCCCGCTACGCCTTTGGCGATGCTGACGGCTGCATCATTGCCGCTGCGCAGCAGCAGTCCGTACAGCAGATCCTCCAGGACATATTCTTCCCCTTCTCTGAGATAGATGCTGCTTCCATCGACCTGCCGGATCTCCTCCCCGATGACGATGCGCTGATCCAGCTCTCCGTGTTCGAGCGCCACGACTGCCGTCATGACCTTGGAGATGCTGGCAACGCTCTGCACCTCATGCAGCGAGCGCGCATACAGGATCCGTCCGTCCTGAGCCATCACACAGTACGCACCTATCGATGATGCACGCAGCGGCAGCGTCGAGAACAACAGCAGAAAACAAAACAGGAACACACGACATCTTCGCATACGATCACCATTCCACTATATGAAAAAAACGGGATGATTTATCCCGTTCTGCTTCACATTCCTTCATTTTCTGCCATTTCATCCGCCGGCTGTTCCCGTTCCTCCACAAACAGATCCTCGTCCAGATTCATCTGCACCTTCGGCAGCTGCGGCAGTTCTTCCAGGCTTTCCAGCTGAAACGAATCCATGAACGTATCCGTCACCTGATAGAGGATCGGCCGTCCCGGTATGTCCATGCGTCCCGCCTCTGCGACAAGTCCGCGGGCGATCAGCTTCTTCAGCATGAGATCGCAGCCGACGCCGCGGATCTCCTCGATCTCCGTACGGGTGATCGGCTGCTTGTAGGCGATGATGGCCAGGGTCTCCATCGCCGCATTGGACAGCGAGACCGGCTTGACGCTGGCAAACAGACGCTGCGCATATGGATAGACGCTCTCCTTGCTTACAAACTTGTAGTGACCGCCAAAATGCACCAGTTCGATGCCGTGGTCCTCCTGAGCATAACGCTCTGCAAGCGCCTGCAGCGCTTCCTGCAGCTCATCGGGCAGCACCCCTTCCAGACACTGGCTCAGCTGTGCGAGCGTAATGCCCTCATCGCCGCTCAAAAACAGCAAACCTTCAATCACTGACTGCCACTGCTTCATAGCTATCCTCTCCTTTGATGATCCAGATCATCTCTTCTTCATCGATATGAAAATGGACGATGCGCTGCTTGATCAGATCCAGCAGCGATAAAAATGTAACGATCACCATGCGCACATCCGTACAGTCTGCACACAGCTGTTCAAAGCTCATCTTCCCGCTCCATCCGCGCAGTCGTTCCTCGATCTGAGCGACCCGCTCATCGACCGACATCTCATTGACCTTCATCTTCGTCTCATACGGATGCGTGAGCGCCAGACGGTGCAGGACGCGGCGCATCGCCTTGATCAGCTCATAGGGATTTCCCTCGATCTGTTCCTCACACTGTTCCTTCATCCAGCGGGCCGTCTCTTCGCTGAGTGGCTTTTCCATCTGCATCTGCCGATGTTCATAAGCGCCCTTCAGCGTTTCACTGATCTCTTTGAAGCGCTGATATTCCAGCAGACGGCTGACCAGCCGATCCCGGTGGTCTTCCTCATATTCCTCTGTGATCTCCACTTTTTCGCGCGGAAGCAGCTTCTTGCTCTTGTACTCCAGCAGCGCGGCCAGTTCACCGAGATATTCCGAAGCGATCTCCAGATGCATGGACTCCATCGTCTCCAGATAGGCCAGATACTGCTCGGTAAGCACATTCATATCCAGATCAAAGAGATCCAGCTTATTTTCACGGATCAGATGCAGCATCAGATCCAGCGGACCTTCAAACTGATCGATCAATACCGTAAATTCCATGAGACGCCCCCTTCGCACTCGTAATATTATAACAAATCTTTCCTGCTCCGACCACAGATTTCGTACACGCACCAAAAAAACTTCCCTGCCGAAGCGGGAAGCTGTTCTAACGATGATGCGTTTTGGCGCGCTTTTTTGCACTGCCCTTCATCCGGATCGGTCCGCCCAGCAGCAGGCGCTTCCACTCCCTGGCTGAAAAAGGGATCAGCGGATAGAGGTATGGAAACTTGATCGTATGAGTGGACAGCAGCAGGACAAGATGCAGCAGGATCCCGATGCTCAGACCGCCGACCCCGCCAAACAGCGCCAGCAGCGAGATCATCACCCGCATCCATTTGTTGGCCAGGGAAAGCTCATAGCCCGGCGTGAGCAGGGTCCCGATGTTGGAGATGGCCACCATGATCAAGATCTCCTTGCTGTAAGCGCCGATGCTGATGGCCATGTCCCCCAGAGCGAATACGGCGATGAAGCTCATGATGCTCGAGAGGATCGTCGGTGTGTGGATCAGCGACTGACGGATCCATTCCACGACCAGATCGACGATGAGGATCTGCACCCCGAACGAGATCGGATCCAGGTGATCGATCAGCGGGATCTGCAGAAACGTGCGGTTGTAGTTCATCGACAGCACGATCCACACCGGCAGCAGATAGAGGGAGACGAGCATGCCCAGCATGCGCACGATGCGGGTCAACAGTGCGACCATCGTCGTCTGTGTGTATTCTTCGATCTGTTTGGTCTGTTCAAAGAAGGTCGTCGGCAGGATCATCGCGCTGGGGCTGTTGTCCACCAGGATGCAGATATAGCCCCGCAGCAGATGGATCGCGCAGATATCGGGACGTTCGCTGTAACGCACATGTGGATAAGGGTTCCATGTCTTCCCATACAGCAGTTCGCAGAGGTTTCGCTCCGAGAGGACCTCCCCTGTCTGAATGTGATCCAGCCGCCGCTGCAGATCCGCAAGCACATCCGGATCGACGATGTGGTCGAGGTAACAATAGACGATGTCGCACTTGGTCAGCTCTCCCTTGCGGACGATCTTCATCTGCAGACGCGGATCGCGGATGCGGCGGCGGATGAGACCGACGTTGAAGATGATGTTCTCCACGAAGCCGTCATGTGCGCCCCGCACGCTGCGCTCCACATTGGGCTCGCTGTTGGGACGGGATGGATAACTGCGCACTTCCACACAGTAATACGGCGCATGCCCCTCCAGCAGCACCAGACACTGCCCGCTGAGCAGGCTGACCATCGCCGTCTCCTCCTCGTAGATGGCCTCGACGGCAGCCGGATACAGGGTCAGCTGCAGCGTGTTGGCCGCCGATATGACAAAGCTCTCGCTGATGGCGGAGAGCAGGCGGGCATCGGTCAGTGACGAAAGGAACACCATGGTTCCCTGCAGCGCATCGACGGTAATGTCGCGAAAGACGATATCAAAGCTTCCCGCACAGCGCCGGCGCAGCGCTTCTCTGCGTTGGATCAGCGTATTCATGACTTCGGACGGAAAAAGACGGCGGCCAGAAACGCAAAGAGGATGCCGGCGGTGATCCCGCCCGCCGTCAGATCGAAGGTCCCCAGCAGGATGCCAAGCAGCCCTTTTGTCTTCGCTGCCTCCAGGGCGCCGTGGATGAGCGAATGACCAAAACTGGTGATCGGCAGCGCCGCACCGGCATGAAAGTTGGCCAAGAGCCAGTCATAGAACCCAAAGGTATCCAGTGCGGCGCCGGCAACGACAAAGATGGACGTGATGTGCCCTGCGGTCAGCCGGGTCCGGTCATAGATCAGCTGTGCGATCAGACAGATGCTGCCACAGCAGACAAATGCAGCGACAAATGCCATCATGCTTCCCTCCTTCGATATTCGATCGCATGAGCGATACAAGGAATGCTCTGTTTCTGAAAGGTCGCCACCGGCGACAGCAGCGCCCCGGTAGCGATCACCAGCACCCGATCCAGCTGGCCGGTGCGCATCTGTTCAAACACATGCGCAATGGTCACGCACATGGCACAGGCACTCCCGCTGCCGCCGCAGAATACCGGCTGGCGCGATCGGTCATAGATGAGCAATCCGCAGTCATCCAACATTTCCAGGGACGCGTATCCCTGCTGTTTCAGCAGATCTTTGAACAGCGCAAAACCGGCGGCGGACAGATCTCCGGTCAGTATCTGGTCATAATCGCTCAGCGACGTCTTGGTCAGCGACAGATGCCGCATCAGCGTATCGAATGCCGCCGGAGCCATCGCCGTCCCCATATCGGATGCATCGCTGAAATGCCAGTCGATGATCCGTCCCAGCGTGCAGCCGCTCACCTGTATCTGTGTGCGCGCATCGCTCAGAAGGACCCCGGTTCCGGCGCTGACCGTCGTCGTGGTCGTCTCTTTCTTCTGTACGCCGTATTCATTGGGAAAGCGATACTGTCGTTCCGCCGTCGCATTATGGCTGGATGTGACGACCAGCATGTTTCGTGTCTGCTGCTGCTCGATGCACAGTGCCGCCATCCCCATCGCAAGCGATGACGTCGCACACGCCGCATAGACGCCGATAAAGGGCGCGGAAAGGCTGCGGGCAAAATAATGCGTTGCCAGCAGCTGATTCATCAGATCGCCGCCGATGGCCCCTTCCAGCTGAGAAGGAACCATTCCCGCTTTGCGCAGCGTTCGATCACACGCCCGTTTCACCCAGGCGATCTCCGCTTTTTCAAAGCTGTCCTCTCCGTCATAGAGATCCGCGCTCACATGGTCAAAGTGCTTTCCCAACGGGCCCGCTCCCTCCATAGGACCAACACAGGCCGCGGATGCACGCACGAACACCCGTTCAAACCGCATGGATCTCATACGATCCCACCTTCAAACAACAGATAGCGCAGCGATCCGAAGATGACCGCTGCCACGACACCATACGTGATGACCGTGCCGGCCAGTTTGAACATGCCGCTGCCGATGCCATGGATCAGTCCTTCGCTCTTCCCCTCCAGTGCGCTGGCGGTGAGCGAATTGGCAAATCCGCAGATCGGCACGAACAGGCCCGCTCCGCATTTCTGTGCCAGTTTATCGTACCATCCAAACGCCGTCGCCAAAGCCGCAACGCCCATGACGCTGACCGACATCATCGTCAGCGCATCGCTCTCCTGCATGCGAAACACGCTCTGATACATCACCAGCAGTCCCTGACCGAGGACACCGACCAGTCCCCCGCTGACAAATGCGGTCAGGGCATGCCGCAGATACGGCACCTTCGGATGATGACGCCGGGCGCGCTCTTTCAGCTGTTTTTCATTCATACGATCCCTCCTTGCCCTTAGTATGTCCCCGGTTCGCCCGTTCATCCCATCATCTGCGCTTGTCCCATCGTCTCCTGCATGTTACACTGATGAAAAAAAGAGAGGAGCTTTCATCTTATGCAAAAACAACTGTACTCTGTCATCCGCTACCGTTCCAGCATCTTCACACTGAGCGAGGACCATGTACAGATCGAAAACGGCAGTGTCGTCACCCGATCGATCGTCCATCACAACGGCGGCAGCGCCATCCTCGTACGGAAGGAAGGCCGTGTCCTGCTCGTCCGGCAATACCGCTATGCGCTCCGACAGTACCTGCTGGAGATCCCTGCCGGAAAGATCGAAAACGGAGAAGATCCATCAGCGACCGCCCTGCGCGAGCTCGAGGAAGAGACCGGCTGGTCCTGCCGGCAGCTGAAGCCCATCTTGACCATGTGCTCAACTCCCGGCTTCTGCGATGAACAGATCCACATCTTCGAAGCGCTGGACCTCTGCCGTCCTTTGCAGCGCCGGCCGATGGACGATGATGAATGCATCGAGCTCCAATGGATCCCGTTGCAGGAGGCCTGTGCGATGATCCGCGATGGTTCGATCACAGACGCAAAGACGATCATCGCCCTGCAGTACGCCATGCTCAATGAAGCGCAGTGCTGATTTTCTCATTCTCGTTTGTCGCATTTTGTACTATAATGAACACAGGAACAACCGATCATAGAAAGGCGGTCTGCTTATGAATTTTGTCTTCATCTCCCCTAACTTCCCGGAAAACTACTGGATGTTCTGCCGGGGCCTGAAAAAACACGGTGCGACGGTGCTGGCCATCGTCGACTGCCCTTATGATTCGCTGAGCAAACAGCTGAAGGAACACATCGACGAGTGCTACGTCGTTCCTTCCCTGGAAGATTATGATGCGCTCGTACGGGCCATGGGCTATTTCACCTATCGCTATGGAAAGATCGACTGGGTGGAGTCCAACAATGAATACTGGCTGGCACAGGATGCCCGGCTGCGCCGGGACTTTCACATCACCACCGGCATCACGATCGATCACATCGCGGACTATCAGTCCAAATCGAGGATGAAACAGTTTTATGCAGAGGCGTCCATTCCCACTGCCCGCTGGCAGATGGCAGATACTGCGGAGAACGCGATCCGCTTTGCCCAAACCTACGGCTATCCGATCATCTGCAAGCCGGATGTCGGTGTCGGCGCCTCCAGCACCTACAAGCTGAACAGCGAACAGGAAATCCGCGACTGCTTCGCCAACGGCTTCTCACAGCCGATGCTGATCGAAGAATACATACCGGGCACCTGTTTCACCTTTGACGGCATCACCAACAGCAAGAAAGAGATCCAGTTTGCGACCAGTCATCACTATGTCGGCTCCATCATGGATTCGGTCAACAGTCAGGACAGCATCGGCTGTTACTCCCTGATCGACATTCCTGCCGACATCCTGGAGATCGGCACCCGCTGTGTACGGGCATTTCCTACCCGCAGCCGCTTCTTCCACTTTGAGTTTTTCCGCCTGCAGGAAGACCGGGACGGACTGGGCAAACGGGGCGACATCCTCGGACTGGAGGTCAACATGCGTCCTCCGGGCGGCTTTTTGCCGGATATGATCAACTATGCCAATCAGTTTGACATCTATGATATCTGGGCACAGGTCATGATCGAAGACCATGTGCTGATCCCGCCGCATGAGCGGCGCAGCTGTGCATTCAGCGGCCGGCGGGACAACGTCGCTTACGCACACACGGAATTTGAGATCTCGAACCGCTATGGCCGACACCTCAAGATGATGCAGCGTCTGCCGAAGGCGCTCGCTTCCGCGATGGGCAACACGGTCAGCGTCGCCGTCTTTGATACGATGGAAGAAGTGCAGGAGTTCTTTTCCTACACCCTGGAGAAAAAACATGAAACCACAGGCAGTGATCTTTGATATGGACGGTACGCTGTTTGACAGCGAACGGCTGGGACATCAGATCTGGCGACAGCTGGGAGTTGAATTCCAGCTGCCGGTCAGCGACGCGTTTCTGCGCGATCTCTCCGGCCGGGACTGGAACAGCGCCAAAGAAGTATTCGACCATTACTTCCCTGCGGGATGGCCGCTTTCCGCCGTGAAGGAACGACAGCGTGAGCTGTTTGCGCAGTTTTATGCGACGAGCGGCGCAGAGGTCAAACCGGGCTTCTATGCGATCCTCGACCATCTGAAAGAGCGGCAGATCCCGATGGCGATCGCCACCTCCTCCTTTCCGCAGTGTGTGAAGGCCAATCTGCGCCACGCACATGCGGAACACTACTTTCAAAGCATCATCACCGGCTATGACCCGGACGTGAAAGCCGGCAAGCCGGCACCGGACATCTATCTGTGCGCTGCCCGCCGTCTGCAGGCCGATATCACCAGATGCATCGTCGTGGAGGATTCCCCCAGCGGGATCCGCGCGGCAGCCGCAGCCAATGCCATGCCGCTGCTGATTCCGGATACCGCACCGGTCGATGATGCGACCCGCCGGAAGGCGCGCTGGATCCTGGAACGGCTGGACCAGATGATCCCTTTGCTGGAAAGTGAGGAAACCGACCATGCTGTTTAAAAAGGAGGTGTGGCTCACCCCCTATGCGATGATGCGCACGCTGCATATCTATGTTCCCCAGAGCATCCGCTACAGCGATGAACGCTATCCGGTCCTCTATATGTACGACGGACACAATCTGTTTGAGGATGAAACCGCGACCTATGGCAAATCCTGGGGATTCAAAGACTATCTGGATGCTCACGAGGTCCCGCTCATCGTCGTCGGCATCGAATGCAACCACGAAGGAAACAGCCGACTGGTCGAATACTGCCCCTACACATTTCAGGATGATACATTTGGCACGATCGAGGGGAGCGGCCAACAGATGATGCAGTGGGTCGTCGATGAGCTCAAACCGCTGATCGACCGCGAGCTGCCGACGCGAAGCGACCGGGCACACACCTGGATCGGCGGCAGTTCGATGGGAGGTCTCATGGCGCTCTACTCCATCACGCACCACAATGCCGTCTTCTCCAAGGCAGCCTGTCTCTCTCCGTTCATCGCACCGGTGTATCGAGAGCTGACAGCAGAATGTCAGCGCCCGCTGCAGCCAGACACTTCTATCTATCTTTCCTGGGGAAGCAGCGAAACGCGCTCCAAACGCAGCTTTGCCGAGATCTCAAAAGTCAATCTGGAGATCGCCAACCAGTTGCAGAAGCAAAACATCCGGCTGCATCTCAACCTCGTCGTCGGCGGGCAGCATAACGAAGCCTGCTGGGAAAAAGAGATTCCCGTTTTCCTTCGTTTCTTCAAAGAAACGACAGCCATGTGATCCGCCAGGCGCGTCGAAACAGGATGCGCCCTTTTTTCATCGTGCATCGGAAAACGAATGGACAATACGGACGATATCCACTATACTGTACTGGAAAGCGCTGCAGACACAGCCTGAGGAGGGATTATTTCATGGATCGAAGCGTTCACGCACGAAAGCTCCGCCTGGATGCATCCAGACGCATCATCGCCATCTCTGATATCCACGGAAATGACGCCCTGCTGAAACGACTGCTGCAGAAAGTGGACTACCAACCGCAAAACGATGTGCTCCTGCTGCTGGGCGATCTCATCGAGAAAGGCCCGCACAACCTGCAGACCCTGCAGACCATCCGTCAGCTGTGTGCCCAGGGAAATGCCCATGCGCTCATGGGAAACTGTGATTTCGTATGCAAAAACATCGTTCACCGCTACAATCTTGACTTTTTGAAAAAGGTCCTCTGTACGCGTAAGGCCAGCCTGCTGCATGAGATGGCCGCAAGGATCCATCAGACGATCGATGCCGATACGGATATGGAACAGCTCTGCGATGCGCTCATGGCCAGCTTTTCCGATGAGCTCCGCTGGGTGGATGCGCTCCCGCAGATCATCCATACCGACCGCTACATCTTTGCCCATGCCGGCATCAAAGAGGAAGAGCACTTCGGCGATGATTTTCGCGAAGTGCTCACCTATCCGCATTTTTTATTGCATGCGCCTGCCTTCACGCGTTATGTGATCGTCGGCCACATGCCGGTCAGCGAATACTGCCATGCTATCGCCTGCTTTCATCCGATCATCGATGAACGAAAGCACATCATCTCCATCGACGGCGCAAACATGATCAAAAAAGCCGGACAACTCAACGCACTGCTCATCGAAGACGATCGCTTTTCCTACGAAAGCGTCGATGATCTGCCGCTGGTGCGCGTGCGCTGCGACGTGGCTCCACGCAATCAGGATCCGCTATTCATCACCTGGAGGGAAAGTGAGGTACGCATCCTGACCAGAGGCACACAGCGGGATGAATGTCTGCATCTTTCCAGCGGAAAGCGGATGTGGATCGATCATGCGTTCCTGCATGAGCGTGACGGACACTGGCAGGCCGATGATTTCACGACCTATCAGATGCCGCTGCAACGCGGAGAACTGGTCTCGCTGGTCTCCTGTTATGACCGTTTTGCCCTCATA
Organism: Candidatus Merdibacter merdigallinarum; assembly: GCA_019118705.1. GTDB lineage: Bacteria > Bacillota_I > Bacilli_A > Erysipelotrichales > Erysipelotrichaceae > Merdibacter > Merdibacter merdigallinarum. Next base: position 20,757 of record DWYK01000090.1, read on the forward strand.
AAAAAAGCGGGGATCCTGGGCTGGGCGCATCGTGCGCACCTGTGCCTGTGATCCCTCTTTTTATTTATTGCGTAAATGCGCGCAGCGCTCTGCACAGTTCCTCTGCCGCTGCTTCCTGCGTATCCCACGATGTGACGATGCGCACGGCCGTATGCATCGCATCCACCCGTTCCCAATCTGCGATCACAAAACGTTCCCGCAGCCGAGCGAGCAGCACATCGGGAAGGATCGGGAAGATCTGATTGGTCTTTGACTCGATCAGAAATGGAATCTCACATTCCTTCAGCACCTTTGCAATCTTCTGTGCCATCGCGTTGGCATGCGCTGCCAGGCGCAGATAGCGATCCCCTTCCATCAGCACATCAAACTGTATGCCCAGCAGGCGTCCCTTTGCCAGCATGGCACCGTTTTGCTTGATGTGGTAACGGAAATCCGGCTTGAGCGCATCATTGACGATGACCAGCGCCTCCCCAAACAGTGCGCCGTTCTTCGTACCGCCGATGTAAAAGACATCACACAGCTGCGCCAGCTGCGGCAGGGTCAGATCATTGCCTTCCGCACACAGCGCATTGCCCAGGCGCGCTCCGTCCAGAAACAGATAAAGTCCATGGGCGTGACAGCATTCGCTGAGCGCTTTCAGCTGTGCATACGTATAAAAGGTACCGATCTCCGTCGCATCTGACACATAGACCATCGCCGGTTTCACCATATGTTCATCTGTGTGTTTCGCAAGGATCGCTTCCACGTCCGCACACTGCAGCCGGCCATCCGCACTTGGCGCATACAGCACCTTGTGCCCGCTGTTTTCGATCGCACCGCTCTCATGTACATTGATGTGTCCGCTCTCTGCGCAGATCACTGCTTCATGCGGCCGCAGCGCGGCAGCGATCACCGTCTTATTGCACTGTGTTCCACCAACCAGAAAATGCACATCACAATCGTCACATTCGATCGCCTGGCGGATCTTTTCTGCCGCCCGCTCACAATACGGATCCAGCCCATAGCCGGTGCTCTGCTCATGATTGGTCGCAGCCAGACGCTCCAGGATCTCCTCACATGCGCCTTCACTGTAATCGTTGACAAACGAAATCATCTGTATTCCCTCTTTCCAAATGTTTGAACAACATAAGGATACCACAAGGACGGGTGCTTGAAAATCCCCTGGTCTCCTTCTTTTCGTATTGCAATTTGAAAAAAGAATCTCTATACTTATGTGTGAATCGGAGGTAGCTACATGTTGAAGACAGATGAAACCTATTTATTGGATTTTGCAAAGAAGCTGCTGGCGATCGATTCGCCCAGCGGCTATTGTGCCCATGCGATCCGCTTTATGGAAGAAGAAGCGCAGGCACTGGGCTATACCTGCACGAGAAACCGGAAAGGCAATCTGCTCATCCGCGTGCCCGGCACTGCATCCACACATACGACGGCCCTGAGCGCACACTGTGATACCCTGGGGCTCATGGTGCGTTCCATCAAGGAAAATGGTACCCTGGCCGTGACGGCGATCGGTTCCCCGACCTTGCCGACCCTGGACTCGGAATACTGCCGCATCCTCACTCGGGATGGCGATGTGTACACCGGCACGATCCTGTGCACCGCCGCCAGCAAGCATGTACACCCGGATGCCGCTACGCTCACCCGGGATGCGGACAGCCTGGAAGTGCGGATCGATGAGATCGTGCACGACAAAAAAGATGTGGAGGCGCTTGGCATCCGCAACGGCGACTACATCGCCATCGACCCAAAGACGACCGTCACCGACAGCGGTTTCATCAAATCCCGCTTTCTGGATGACAAGATCAGCTGCGCCTGTCTGTTTGCCGTGCTGCATACGCTCAAAGAGCACGCCATCACCCTGAAAAATGACCTGCTGTTCGTGTTCAGCACCTACGAAGAAGTCGGTCATGGCGCCAGCAGCATGCCAGCAGACGTCGATGCGATGCTCGCCGTCGACATGGGCTGTATCGGTTTGGATCTCGCCTGTACGGAGTACGATGTCAGCATCTGCGCCAAGGACAGCAGCGGACCCTATGACTATGCGATGACCACACAGCTGATCCAGCTGGCAAAACAAGAAGGTCTCTCGTTTGCCGTCGATATCTACCCAATGTATGGAAGCGATGTCTCTGCCGCACTGAAGGGCGGCAATGACATCAAAGGCGCATTGATCGGACCGGGTGTCCACGCCTCCCATGGTATGGAACGCACGCACATCCAGGCGTTAAACAATACCGTTTCCCTCATTCTGGCCTACCTGCTCGCAGACGCATAGGCGTTCCTGCAGGCTTCCGATCATGAAAAAAGTGCAGATCCTCATTCTGCACTTTTTTATATGGTCCCTACCGCTATGCGTCAGCGGAAGGCCAGCATCGATGCCTCCAGACACGCAGAGAGCTTCAGACGTTTTGCGATGCCGTCCGCAAAGACGATCTCGATCTCGTCATCGTCCAGAAAGACGCGGCGGACCCGTCCGACGCCCAGCGTCTTATGAACGATGCGCTTGCCGGGACGCAGATTCGATCGGGTCGGCTGTTTTTCTTTCTTCTCGTTGTGTTTTGGCGTTTCATCGTTTGTCTTCATCAGATGATACAGGTCGCTGATAAAGGCATGCGGCAACATCCGCTGCATGAATGCGCTCTTCGCCACCAAGAATACCATGCGCTTGGACACTTTGGACAGCACGCTGTATAACAGCCTGCGCTCCTGTTCCTGATCCGGAAAGATCTGATAGAAGGCATCCAGACAGTCCAGGAAGCACGCTTCCTCAAACACCTTACCTTTGACCTGTGAAAAATCATACAGGGTGATCGCATGGCGCTGGTCATCTTTGATCTCCGCCAGTTCTCCCAGCCGGCGTAACAGCTCCTTTGGATCCGGATAACGCTGCGCCATGGTCGCAAAGACGAGGATGTTGGGATTGCGCATGGTCACGCCCTTCGCCTTGATATAGTCTTCGTAATGCAGCTTGGTCAGCACATAGAGCAGCAGTTTGATCGAATCCAGACGCTGTGCGATGCGGATCTGCTCGATGTGTTCGATCACCCGGCTCTTCGCGGAGGAACGGATCGAACTATTGACGATCGCACTGTAAATGTCCAGCGTATCATCCCTCTGCAACAGCCGTTCGATCTCGCCCAGCGCGCGTTCGCTCAGCGCAAATCCGATCTTTTTCTGCACGGCGACAAACGAGCGAAGATCCTTCGGATCGATCATCAGATGAAAGAGCGCAATCAGATCATGGATGGTATCATCACGGAAAAAGCTGTGGAAGTCCGAGACGGTAAACGGGATCCCCTCCTGATCCAGCAGATCCGCCAGCGGCAGCAGCGTAAAATGTTCCCGGCTCAGAAAGGTCATTCCCGGGTTGTTTTTAGCGAGCACCAGCGCATTGCGGTAAGATGCATCCAGATCCTTCGCCGTGATGAAACGGACGACCGAATCATCCTTCAGCTGAAAATCATGATCACTGTGCATGAATTTCTGGATCATTTCATCGATGTTGGCGTCACAGCGATAATTCTGTGACAGCACGACCTTGCGCACCTGCGGATAAGCAGCCTGAAAATCCTCATAGCTCATCTGGTAGGGCGCATGTGCGCCGGCATACTGATCATTGTCGATGAAGAGTACGATCGAAGTATCGTCATCCGTGATGAGTCGCAGCAGCATATACGCCGCAAATGAGAGATTCTGTGCATCATCCACGTGGATGTAGCGATAATGGGAGCGCAGCTGTTCACACAGGGCCGGCTCCTTCAGCAGACACTGATAGGCCTGTGCCATCAGATCCTCATAGCTCATCAGCGAACGCTGTTGTTTATACGCTTCCAGCTGTTGATAAAGATAGAGAAAATCGATTCCCGGATAGGAGATCTTGGCGATCTCACTGTTGACCATCAACGACCCCTTGCATTCACACAGCTTTCGGTAGACCTCATCCAGCTCATAGTGGTTCAGACGCACATTAAAAAACTCCTGTATCATCTTGGAGACTTGCAGGCGGAAATCTCTGGACACCTGCGGCAGCGTCGTGCCATGCAGCTGATGATAGCGATGGAGCACCTGATAACAGAACTGATAGATCGTTTTAAAGGTCGGCCCCTTTTCCTCCTCCAGCGGATCATAGGAAGCGGTCCACAGATGTTCCAGATGTCTGGTGTCTTCTTTATATGCAGCCAGATTCAGCACGTGCTGAAAGGAGATCCCCTCCTCCTTCAAAAAATGCAGGCGCTTCAGCAGCAGCGTCGTCTTTCCGCTGCCGCTGCGGCCGCTGACATAGACCTTGCCTTTCCCCTCTTTCTGAAACAGCACAGCCTGTTCGTTTTCTTCCATATGGTTTGATCCCATGAATATCCCCTTTCCTTTTCGCTGTCGACATGATAAACATTATACCGCATTTCCTGCGGTTTTTCACCAGGATTTCGCAGTTGTGCGCGCTTTTTTCATCAACTGAAGTGAAAAGTTTATTTCCACTTTGAAGGGGACAAAGTAGAACTTAGTCTTTCACATATTTCCACTTCCCATCATGTGGCATTTAGTCTTACACTATTCCTTGCGGACAGTTACCAGTATGAAAGGCTGGTGCCCTATGAATCACTCAAATGCTTTTTCACACCTGACCCTGGAAGAACGCCGGATCATCCTTACCGGTATCTCCAATGGCTCTACCAAGTCTGCCATCGCCAAGACCATCGGTAAAGATCGATCGACCGTCGCCAAAGAGATCCGCCTCCATCGCACCCTTTCCCATAAGTGTAAGATGCCTCTCGAATGCAACCATTATCGCAAATGTGTTCATGGCCGCCAGTGCACTCCTGACTGCCCCGAATACTCTCCTTTCCGCTGCTCCAGACGTGACCGCTCTCCCGGTGCCTGCAACGGCTGTTCCAGCTGGTCTCGCTGCCGCTTCAACAAGTTCCGCTCCTCCCCGGAAGATGCGCACCTGGATTACCGTTCGACTTTGGTGGACGCCCGCCGAGGCGTGAACCTCACCGTTCAGGAAGCCATCTCCATGGCCTCGCTCATCGCTCCCCTTCTCAGACAGGGCCTCTCCCCTTACCAGATCCTTGCCATCCATCCGGAACTCAACATTTCTGAGAAGACCCTCTACAATTATATCGAGTCCGGTGTCTTCCGCGAAATTGCCGGGATCACCTCCCTCGACCTGCGCCGTCAGGTCAGCCGGAAGCTCCCCAAAAAGAAGGCCCAGGTCTATAAGAAAAGAGCGGACAGGAGCTATCTGCGAGGCAGGACCTATAAGGACTATCTGGCCTATCTCTCACAATACCCGGATGTCTTCGTCGTTCAGATGGATACGGTCTATAACGATGGATCGAACGGCCCTTTCCTTCAGACCTTTAAATTCGTCCAGGCCGGCCTTCTCTTTGCCCTCTATCATGAAGAAAAGACCGCTTCCGCCATGAAAGATGGTGTGGACCTGCTGGACTCCATCCTGGGACCGTCACTGTTTCGCAAATATGTCCACGTCCTGCTTACCGACAGGGGCCCGGAGTTTTCTTTGGCCGATGCCATGGAACATGGAGCAGATCGTTCCCTGAGGACGAGGGTGTTCTACTGCGATCCCATGCAGTCCGGGCAGAAAGGAACCTTGGA
>DWYK01000091.1 GCA_019118705.1 Candidatus Merdibacter merdigallinarum
TAATTCGACAGCAGAAAACCAGAAATTCGGACAATACAATTATACATATCTGGTTCTTATCAAAGAAGATTTTTCCCCATAGACACAGAAAATTTTACGCCCTCGGGCACGGCTTTAAACATGTCTTCCGATGGGAATCATCATGGGAGAACCGGCCACAGGATCCTGAATAATAACGCTTTCCATGTCAAAAATTTCCCGGATGTTTTCCTTGGTTATGACATTTTCCGGCTTTCCCTGAGCTGCCAGACGTCCGGCTTTCATAGCGAAAATGAAGTCGGCGTAACGGGCGGACAGATTAATATCGTGAAGAACCATAACGATGGTTGTGCCGTGTTTCTCGTTCAAATCCTTCAGGAGGTCCAGAATTTCCACCTGATAAGAAATATCCAGAAATGTTGTGGGCTCGTCCAGCAGAAGAATATCTGTCTGCTGGGCCAGGGCCATGGCGATCCAAACTCTTTGGCGCTGGCCGCCGGATAGTTCATTTATGCTGTGATTGGCCAGACTGGTGATATTCATGATTTCCATGGCTTCCGCCACCGCTGCGTAATCTGCTTTTGTCCATCCGGAAAAAAGCCGCTGATGAGGAAATCTGCCTCTGCCTACCAAGTCAGCAACAGCGATTCCTTCAGGTACGATGGGAGACTGGGGAAGCAGCCCCAGTATTTGTGCCAGCTTTTTTGAAGGAAGGGTGCCGATTTCCTGGCCGTCCAGCATGATTTTTCCGGAGCTGGGACGTATTAGCCTGGAAATGGTTTTCAGGAGTGTGGATTTCCCGCAGGCGTTGGCTCCGATAATGACGCTTATTTTGCGCGGAGGGATGCTGATGGTTACGTCCTGAACCACCATTCGATCCTCATATCCGGAGACAAGCTGTTCGCCGCGGAACATATGTGTATCTCTTTTCATAATTCCCCCGATTTATTCATTCTAACAAGTAAAAACAGCAGGTAGGGCGCGCCGAGAATACCGGTGATTACACCGACCGGGAAGCGAAGTTCAAAGGCAAACTGTCCCACCAAATCGGAGAGCAGGACTAATACGGCTCCGAAAAGTCCGGAAGCCAGAGGACTTGCGATCCCGTGTCCGGTAAGGCGTTTGGCGATAGGACCCGCCAAAAAGGAGACAAAGGCGATGGGGCCCGTGGCTGCGGTGGCAGTGGCAATGAGCAGCACAGATCCGGTCATGAGAATAAAGCGTACGCGGTCAGGGCTTACGCCTAATCCCGCAGCCCATTCTTCTCCAAGCTCCAGCATGGCAAGCTGTCTGGAGAAGACCAGGATTACAGGAGTTGTGATCAATACGGCTGCCAGCAGAAGATAGAGCTCGGACAGACGGACACCGTTTAAGCTGCCGCTGAGCCAGCGCATAGCTGTGGCAATGTCCTGTTCTGCTCCGGCTTCAAGGATGTAGGATACAACGGCATTGAGCATAGCTTGTACACCGATACCGATTAAAATCAGTTTTGAGGTTGAAAACCTCCGGCCTTTTGCCAGAGCAAACATAACCAGGGTGGTTCCGAGACCGGCTGCGATACTTACCAGATAAACGGTAGTGGAACTGGTATGGAGCAGTACAATACAGGCCACGGCACCTGCGCTTGAACCGGAAGTGATGCCAATGATGTTCGGATTCGCCAGCGGATTGCGCAACATGGTCTGGAAAACGCTTCCGGCCAGCCCGAATGCAAATCCTGCGAAGAGACCGGACAGCATTCTGGGAAATCGGATGGTATTAACCGCATAGGAAGCTCCTTGAATCTCTTCGCCCAGAAGCGCCCGAAGGATAATTTCCGGCGGATAGATCGTGTTCCCCATCATGAGCATTGCACAGCACAGGAAAAGGGCACCGATTCCCAGAAACAGGGTAACCAGCCAGAATCGCCGGGCACGCTGCTTTTTTCCGTTTATTAGTAAAGTAATGGTTTCTTTTTTCATTAGATTCACGCTTTCGATCGAATAGCAATGGCGATTAATACAGGGGCGCCTACAAATGCGGTGACGATTCCTACCTCCAACTCTCCGGGATATAAAAGCAGACGTCCGATTACGTCTGCAATGGTAAGGATCACTGCGCCGGCCAGGGCGGACAGCGGAATCGTAAGCCGGAGGTTCGAACCTAAAAGCAGCCGCATTATATGCGGGGCCAGCAGCCCGATAAAGCCTATGGGACCGGCCAGAGCTGTGGTTGAGCCGCACAGCAGCACTCCGCCTGCCGCCGCGGTCAGACGAAGTGTTTTGGTGTGAACGCCAAGTCCAGTGGCCGCCTCGTCACCTAAAGCAAGGGCATTCAGGGCTGGCGCGCAGAGCAGGGCAATCACAAAGCCGGCAGCAAGGAGAGGCGAAAACGTCAGAATTCCATGTATGGTTCCGCTTCCCACACTCCCAACTTGCCAGAAACGGTATTGATCCAGCACGTAGGACCGCGGCAGTAAAATAGCGCTGATCAGAGACGAGAGCGCCGCGCTGACGGCGGTTCCGGATAGAACCAGCTTAATGGGCGTAGCGCCGCCTCTTCCCATGGAGCCAATGGAGTATACCGCAATGGCGGCCAGCATAGCGCCAGCCAGCGCAAATACTATGTACTGTCCGGCTGTGGAGATATGAAAAAAGGCGATACCGCATACGACAAAAAAGGCCGCGCCGGTATTTACGCCAAGAATCGACGGATCGGCAATGGGATTGCGGGTCACTGCCTGCATCAGCGCTCCGGATACGCCCAATGCCGCTCCGCAGAGCAGAGAAAATACCGTTCGGATCACTCTTTTTCGCACAACGTTTACGCCATAGCTGCTGACAGACGGATGAAGCAGACCGTCTGTCAGCTCTTCCAGTGATATGCGGCGCGAACCAAGGGTAATGGAAGCGGCTATGGTAATCACCAGCAGTATCAGAAAAACAAGAATAACGATGCGGCGCTTATTCATTTACTTCCTCTACGGCTTCATTAATTTTTTCCAGATATTCGTCAATGGTATATTCCATAGACAGGGGCGTGATTGTCATGGCCGCAGACAGAGGCGTGCCGCTTTCGATGCTGACAACCGCGTCGTTCTGGAGCGCTGGGATACTTCCCAGGACAGTATCCTCTTTAGCTGCCTCATAAGCCGCGTCGCTGCTGTAGCCGATGAGGAAATCCGCATCGTAAAGAAGATCCGCGTTTTCCGCACTGAGGCTCAGAGAATAGCTTCCATCCTCAATGAGCTCGCTGACGCTGTCCGGATAGGTAAAACCCAGATCTTCAATCAGGAAAGCGCATCTGGGATCAATGGGCGCATACGCGTGCAGGTTGGAGAGATCTTCCTCGCTGAAGGTAATCCATACAAAGGACTTGCCCTCAAAATCCGGATAGGCTGCTGTTTTCTCCGCAAGCATATTTTCCAGGTCGGCAATTAACTGCTCGCCCTCAGCTTCCATGCCAAGCCCCAGCGCGGTATAACGAATCCAGTCGCGCCAGCTTACCGTCCAAGCGGATTCCGGATAGGCTACCGTCGGGGCAATTTCGCTGAGCATGCTGTATTCTTCTTCCGTCAGGCCTGAGTATACCGCCAAAATCACATCCGGATCACAGTCGGATATGGCTTCGTAGTCCAGACCGTCTGTATCCTGAAATACATTCGGTTCTTCGCATCCCAGTTCCTCAAGCTTTTCCTGGGTCCATGGGAGCATGCCGCTGTCATCCTGTACGCCGTAGTTTGCGGCTGAAAATCCTACAGGCACTACGCCCAGGGCAAGAGCTACGTCCTGGTTTCCAAAGGCCACCGTAACTACGCGCTCCGGTTTACTTTCGATGACGGTTGTACCAAATGCATGTTCAATTTCGATGGGATATTGGGTCTCCTGAGACTGCGTTTCTGTTTCAGCTCCAGTCTTTGTTTCAGCGGCAGCTGCAGGGAATGCGAATACTGCGGCGGCCAGAGCCATGCTTGCAGATACACTGAGAAATTTTGCAAAGCGGTTTGACATAAATAGTCCTCCTAGTATACAAGTTGATTAGTTATAACTAACTACAGTGACATTATAAATTACTGCCTCCGGACTGTCAATTAAAAAATTAATTTTAATTAAAAATATTTTAAATGTTTTAATAAACCGATTGACATAGAGAATGGAGTATGGGATAATGGGCGCAGAATTTTGGAAACGGACAGGGGTGAAGCATGGCAGTTATGAAGGATGTTGCGAAGCTGGCCGGAGTGTCGATTTCGACGGTAAGCTTTGTGCTTAACGGAATGGCGGAGGAACGGAAGGTGGCTCCGGAAACCGCGAAACGGGTTATGCGCGCGGCAAGGGATTTGGGATATCAGGTTAATCTTCCAAATGTTCAGCGGCAGAGGCAGCTCAGTATTGCGCTGTTTTTTCCTGCGGATTCCGTTATGGTGGATATGGGAATTATTACATCGGGTATTAACGCGCATATGAAAAAATACGGCAGGCAGTATAATGTGCTTCTTTGCTTATATGAAAGGGGAAATCTGTCCGGCAGAATACGGCAGCTTTCTCCGTCAGAATATCATGCCGCCGTTATAATGGCGGAGGCAGATACAGACCTGGAAGAGTTCGAACAGCTTCCGTCAAATCTGCCGCTGGTGCTGTTTAATGGCGCCAGCGCGCGTTTCTGCAGTGTTTCCTGTGAGCTGCTTCCATCAATGGAAAAAGCGGTTCGAATCGTATCTGCCAAGGGCTATCGGCGAATTTTGGTTATAGCGGGGACAGATGGAAAAAAGCAAAAAGACAGTACTCTTAAGCAGCTGTTTCAGTCCTTTGGCAGCTTTGGATTTGATTTAACCGATAAAAATTATTTCTTTACGGAAAATACGCTGCAGGGCGGGGCTATTGCGGCAAGGCATATTCTGAATATGCGGGAAAAGCCCGAGCTGGTGATCACGCTGAACACCACGCTTGCTTTTGGCGCTATCCCTTTACTGGCCCGAAACCGTTTCATTTTCACGCGGGACGCGGAACTTCTGAGTTTTGGCGGAGTGGAGGACACTCTGCATGTCGCCAATTATATTCCGTCTCTGTCATTGATTGCAGTACCTACAGAAGAGATTGCCATGGAATGCTTTTCCATTGCCCTGCAGCTTGCGGAGGGCAGCTTATCGGGACCGCTTCATTATACCTGCCCTTCATCACTGCTGCTGAATGAAAGCTTTACAATTTAACCGAATCAGAGAAGACTTCTGATTCTATTGTGAAAGCAGATTATGAATAAGGCTATTGACAGAAAGTAAAAAGTGTGATGCTCTCAATTACGATGACAAAGTGTCAGAAAACTGTGTCACCATCCCCCCATGAACGGGTAAAGCGAATAAAATGCGGAATTTTATTCGCTTTCTTTTCAGAAAAATATTAGCACTCACCTAGGGAGATTGCTAACAACGAAAGAAGGTATTTGAATGATGACAATACGGGCGATTTATAATACACTGCTGCTTCCGGACGTTTCCTATTATTTCAAAAAGGATTTTTTCCCGAACCAGGAACCGGTACACACCGGAGCGGATATCTTGTTTATGCTTTTGAAGAATGAGAAAGAGGACGGAAATTACACTCCCGAGGATTTCTATCCCATCGGTATTTCCGCCAGGATTGAGGGAGACAGCGAGGGCGATACGGTGCATATCCGTACCCTGGACCGTATGGATTTCTCTATGGTGGAAATCGAAAACGGCCAGATCAACGCCGCGGCGGCGATCCGGCCGGAGATACAGGATATGTCCGAAGAGGAAGAAAAGGAGGAGTTCGGCAAGCTGCGGACCGCGCTTCTGAAGTTCGTCCAGGGCTATCAGTGGGGGCTGTGGGCCAGAAGCTTTATCCTTCAGCGGAAGAATATGAACGATCTGGTCTGCGCGCTCTCGGACTATCTGAACCTGTCGCCGGATGATAAGTACGCCATTCTGGCGGCGGATTCCAGGCGGGAGCGGTACGAGCTGATTACCAGGGCGGTCAATGAGTTTATGGAGCTCTCCAAGGTGGCCGAGGAGGCAAAGACAGCCCAGAAGGACAACCAGGAACAGCTTTACCGGGAGGCGGCTCTGAAAAAGCAGATTGATTATCTCCAGAAGGAGCTGGATGACATGCATCCGGAAAATGTCTCGGATGTGCGGAAATTTGAGAAGAAAATCGCGTCCTCCGGCATGAATAAGGAGGCGAAGCAGGAGGCGGAGAAGGTTTTAAACCGGATGCGCCAGGAGGGCAAGGAAAGCCATGAGTATGGGATGCTGTACGATTATCTGGACTTTGTCACCAGCCTTTCCTGGAAGACGCCGAGAATGCCGAAGATCGATCTGGACAAGGCTCAGGCGGTGCTGGACGAGGAGCATTACGGGCTGAAAAAGGTAAATGCTAACTTTGCAAAAAAGTTACACTAAAGGTCTTCTGACGCTCCTCACACATCGAGAAACGTCAGAAGCTCCTGCATACTTTTACCGCTCCTGCGGAAGGCATCCATGATCTGTTTTACCTCTAT
>DWYK01000092.1 GCA_019118705.1 Candidatus Merdibacter merdigallinarum
AAAACAGGACTGTTATGGTTATGAACTTGTTCATATCATCAAAGAGCAGACAGACGGTGTGATTGACTTAAAGCTGGGAACGCTCTATCCGGTTCTTTACCGGCTGATCGATGATCAGTGCATTTCTTCCAGCGATGTAGTAGAGAACCGCAGGGTTCGGGTCTATTACCATATGGAGCCAAAAGGAGAAGAATACCTGCAGCAACTGCTGACAAAATACCTCAGTTGGAGCAGCGCCATTCAAAAACTGATCGAAAGGGGATAGTACATTTGAAATCCGGGAAACAACGGTATGCATCGGAACTGAAGGCTCTGTTTCCGATCCATACAAAAAAAGAAAAGCAATACATCTGTTCGTTGCTGACCAACATCGAAGAGAGCCGCTCCTATTCCGACATCATCGAAGAATTTGGAGAACCGACATCAGCTGTCAGTGCCTACTATGAGAACATCGACACACAGCAGCTCATCCGTTCGCTGAAACGCAAGCGTCTGCTGCAGCTTTTTTTAGGCATCGTCGCTGCAGCGGTCATCGTCTGTGCCATCTGCTACTGCATTTCATTACGGGAAGCGCTTGATGTTGTAAAAAGCGAAAGAATAACTGACACAGAAGTCACGATCACAGAGGAGGTCATCACTGAATGAAAAGCTGTTTGCCTTATTTACCGCCTGTTTTCTGATCCTTGCGGTTCCGCTGCCGGTGTACGCTCAACAGCCGGAAATCATTTCTACCGAAATCATCCCTCAGGCGGATGGCGGGGTGCTCGAAATCACCCTGACACAGGACCCGGTCTCCACGCGAGCCGCACAAACGAAGAGCGGAACAAAGACCGTTTCCAAAAAGAATGCTTCCGGACAGGTCGTCTGGTCTGCATCTTTGAAAGGAACGTTCACCTACGACGGAAAAAAAGCCACCTGTACATCGAGCAGCATAACCGTCAATATTCGTGCTACTTCTTGGAAGCTTTCCAGCAAAAGTGCCGGCAAGACGGGTAACAAGGCTACCGGTAAGGTCGTGATGAAGCAATACTATCAAAACAGTGTCATCGACAGCGTAACTCAATCGATCACGCTCTCCTGCAGTCCAAGCGGAGCACTATCCTGATCGGCTGTCCCGACTATACGCCGATAATGACAACAAGCAGTTCACCTTTCCCTTTGCGGGATGCGATGAACTGCTTTTTTCGATTCAGCTCTCCTTCTGTAAATGTCCGTCCTCCATCCGATAGATCGTCCTGCAAGAAGCGGCCACTTGCGGATCATGTGTGACGATCAGCAATGTTTGTCCCTGCTGATTCAGTTCCAGCAGCACATGCAGGACCTCTGCAGCCGTTCGGCTGTCCAGGGCACCGGTCGGCTCATCCGCCAGCAAAAGCAGCGGATCGTTGACGATTGCCCGGCAGATGGCGATTCGTTGCTTCTGGCCCCCGGATAACTGTGATACCTTTCTTTTGGCAAGATCTTCTAATGACAGCCGATGCAGCGTCTCATACGCTTTTTCTTTTGCCTTTCGCCATGTATATCGCCGATCGAACAAAAGCGGCGTCATCACATTTTCCAATACGCTGCGATCTTCCATCAATGCAAAATCCTGCATGACAAAGCCGATCTGCCGGCTGCGCAGGTTTGCCTTTTCCTTTTCCTTCGAGCGGACAACGTTTTCATCATTCAGCCAGTAATCGCCATTGTCCGGCACCTCCAGCAATCCCAGCACCTTTAAGAGCGTTGATTTCCCGCTGCCGCTGGTTCCGATGATGCCGATGCGTTCTCCCTGCTGTATCGTCAGGTTTACATCTCGCAATGCATGCACTTCACTTCCTTTTCCACGGTTGTAGTACTTATCGATGTGCGTTACCCGAATCATGTCGGATCCTCCTATTCCTTATAAAGCTGCAGGATGCTTTGCCTGGCCATGAGACGATGGATCCCGACGGACAGCAGGACATAGATCAGATAATAGATCAGTATGCTCAGACAAATGCTTTCCAGATTCAGCGAATTGCAGAATTGAGAGAGAAACTCCCATTGCGGATGTTCACTGATATATCCGCTGCTGAAGCGATCCGCATACTTTGCGATCTGTTCACAGATGCGAAGCAACAGCAGACCTGCTGCAGATACCGGAATGAACATGAGCGTGTCTTCCAGAAGCGACAGGCAGAGGCGCTGCCGGGGCGCAGCTCCGCAGATCCTATAGATGCCCTCCTGTCTTTGCCGGATGCACATGCGAAGCATCTTGCTGGCACATACACCGGACAGTGACAATAACGCAAACACCACAGCGGCAACCATGGAAAACAAATTGCTTTCCTGCGACCAGAAACTCGTTGTCCAGTTCTCCGACAGTGACAGGACACCATCGTGAGAAAGCTGTTTGGGATCGTCCGTAAAATAGAGCACACCGCTTTGTCTTGTCTGCAGGCAGGCCGCCTGCTGTGGATGTGCTTCCCAGTATGGGTGTGCCTGTGATGCGATCATATCACCATAGATGCCGGAAATCACATCTGCACTGAATGAATCGCCCTGAAAGTCATCGATCCCGCCCGCATAGGTTCCAACGACCCGTATGCGCAACGGTTCTTCCCCTGTTGCCAACAGAATTTCATAGCGCCTGCCGACCGTATCCTTCTCTGCGAGCGTATCTCGAAGAACGACCGGAAGTTCATCTGTACTTCCTTCCATCAGCAAATCAAAGCACAGTCTGTGTTCCATTCCTGCCGGCAACGCGGACAAAACGGCTTCCTGTTCTTTCTCATCCAGGTTCAGGGCCACATCCATCGTCTGCGGCATTTCATAGAACGGCAGATCGCTCGATTCGATCGCTGTATCTGACCACCAGGCCTCCTGCAAATGCAGCGTTCCGGTCAGTGTCAGCTGCTGCCCCAGTCGATGCAGCAATGCGCCGGATGATGCGAGAAAGCAGATGCCGACGCTCAGTTCCAATATCAGCAGCAGCACAAACCCCGCATCCTTGCGAAGTTCGCGCAGTGCCGTCCATAACAGTTTCATATCCGCTCCTCCTGCCAGACATAGACCGGCAGAAACAATAACAGCTGCAGCAGGCAGGCAACCGCACCGATCCCGCACAAACATGCGAATGGCAGCGGAACCGGATAAGTATATTGCCAGAAAAGTGCATTCTGTAAAGGTGTGCTCAGAAGAAACAGCAGACATGCCAGGCCCCATGCGAGCATGGACAACAGCACGATTTCACCCAGCATATATCCGCCCACCTGTGAAGGACGACAACCGCATAAATACAGGATCCGTCGATCCTCTCGTTTCTGATGGTTCCAAAACCAGATCAGCAGCAATGCGTTGATCATCCCCAGAAGCAGGACCCCCAGACAGCTGCCGATGGTCTTCAAAAAATCACGGTACATGACCTGCTGACGGTCGTACAGCAGATCTGCCGGCTCTGCCAGTGCGTCCGTGTGGGATGCGAGGACGTTTTCGATCCTTGCATGTTGTGAGGAGCTCAGGTCTTCTTCATAGGAAAACGAGAACATCCTTCCTTCTGCCAGCTCTGTCTGTTCCAGCTGCGAAAGAGGAGATGCACTTTCAAATTCCCAGACGCCATAAACCAGAATGTCCCTGTCTCCTCGTTTCAGCCGATCGCCTACCTGCAACTGCCGCTGCCTCGCTTCCGCTTCATTGAGGATCACATATGGCTGTTCCGTTTCCGATACAGGCGGATTTCCCAGCTGCTGCCATCGCTGTTGCAGCCGGTCATCTGCCCAGTACGCCTGTGTATCGCTGCTCACCTCTGTCAGTGCCGGCATGGACGGCAGCGCAAGCAGCTCATCGATGATCTGCTCTTTTTCGCTGATCGATACATCTTCTCCCCAGTAGATCGTATTATGGTCATAAAGCTCCTGTGAGAGCAGGTATTGATCCTGATATGATACCCATCCCATCCGCAACAGCAGCAGCGCCGAAAAGATCGTCAGCGTCAGCACTCCCTCAATCATCAGAAACACGCGTTTCCTCGTATGAAAGAATGCTCGCAGATCACTGTACAGCAGCCATATCGATTTCATAGGAGTCGATCACTTCCTGCAGATAACGCTCTCGATAATCATCCGGTGTCGCCCAGCTGTCCAAATCTTCTCCGATCCCGCTCAGCTCTGCGATCCAGCGGCATAGCACATAATCGGACAACAATGGCGTCTGACCGTCGCTCAGCAGGCTGACACAGGCATTCAGGCCGCTTTCTCCCATCCCCATGATGATGGATTCCTTTTGGCGGATCAGCGCCCGATTGATCTGATACCCTTCCGCATTCGCCATGTTGTAGGGATCGATCTCACGGATCTCTTCGATGTATCGGTCCACATTGATCCGATCTCGCGTCACTTCATCTTCACTGACGACCACCTCGATCGTAAAATCGACCAAAACGGCATCACTGTAATTTTTCTGACAGGTGAGATGATAGGTTCCTTCCTCGTCTGGCAGGGTCGCCACCCCTTCTTCATTCAGCGGCAGCTGGCCCTGCTGTGTCTGCAGCGACAGCTGATAAGGATCTTCCGCATCCGAGGAAGAATACAGGCGAATGGATGCACCAGGTGACGCCGCCAGACGATACAGCGGAGAATCCGGATCATCCGCATTTGCCAGCGTGTCGGACATCTGCTGCCGGATCGGATCCAGCCCTTCCTCTCTGCTCAGAGAAAACTGCGTCATGCACAACGGGATCTGCTCCTCTTCGGTTTCCAGCTGCAAAAACGGACTGACGCTGTCCGGCAGTTCCCGTGACGGCACAGAAAACAGTCCAAAACACCAGCACAGCGCAGCGAAGACCAACAGCAGCGGCAAAAGGGAAAGAAGCACTCGCTTCCATCGTTTCTTCATATTCATTGCCCCCTTTTCTATGGCTGAACCACGTTGACGCTGTAACAGGACACATAGTTCTGCGCGTAACCCTGCGGATCATTCAATGCCAGGTTGATCAAGAGCAGATCATAGGTTCCCGGTTCCTGCGGAAGCGTCAGCTGTGGGAAAGCATGGACGGCACTTTCCTCATCCAGGCGATACAGCAACGCAGGACTGCCGTCAAACGTCGCCCATTCGCCATCACACCAGATCAAAAATGCACCCGTACGCCCTTCTTCAAAGAATTCTTTGTACCGAAGTTCCAGTGTCCGCACACTGCCGCTCGTTCCGGATAACTCTGTAAACGGCGCAGCATCCTCAGCAGAAAGGTCAACACCTTCGGCATCCGCCTGCTGAAGCAGCGAAACATCGGCATCCGCCATGAACAGACCGCCCCCTCGGTTAAAGATCGGCGTATAAAGATAATTCCATACATTGGACAGCATGAACGATGTATCATTGCTTTGGTAGAGATCGATCGCTTCCTGCATATCATCATCACTGACCGTCCCCGGGTATGCCAGTGTTTCAAAGTATTCCATATAAGAGCGGTTTTCCTCATCTCCGATAAACTTGCTCACGCTCAGATCACTGCACCCGTTCTCATCTCGGTAGAGAAAGTGGAACGTGATGCCATGATTATAGGACAGATCGATCTCAGAAAGATCCACCTGTACGTCCACGACTGCCTCCTGGAGCGGGACCTTTACAAAATGCACCTGCTGTTTGGTTCCTCCCTTGATGCTGGATGGAACGATCTGCTCATCCACGCTGACCAGAAACACCCCATCGATGCTCGCCGCACCATCGGATGAATGGATCTCATAAGCAACCCTTGTTTCCAGCTGATCTTCCTGCCCGACAGGAAGATACAGATCGACGATTCCCTCTCCCTGTTCATCTATGATCCGGTTCCAGCTTTCAATGGAGCCGGACAGATCATTGACGACCATCTTCGTATCCTGCACCTCTTCGACCGCAGCCCATTCCTGCTGTGTCGCTCCTTCCTGAACATCCTGCCGAGTGATCGTTTCCATTCCACCGAAACAGCCCGTCAGCAACAACGCTGCGCACAACAGCCCTTTCTTTTTCACACATTCCCCTCCTTGTTGTCCATCCTTGTACCGTTTCAGGCCTTCCGACCTTTCGAGCATATCCAATCTTCTGTTTTGGCTCGTATCGGCTGTCTGAAACATACGGTTTTATTATTTTCTGCCCGTTTCCCTGTCACTTCTTCCAGATCCGCCAAGATCAGCGAAGTATTCTTTCACGGCTCATTCACAACGACCGGACAGAATCGGGAATGACCATCGGTCTGTACATTAGAAATTCAATGTGATTTTGGATGAAGTATAGGATCCATAATAATGACTGTTTGCCTTGCAGGAATAGCTTGCTTTTACTGGGTAATTGGACGGCGATT
>DWYK01000093.1 GCA_019118705.1 Candidatus Merdibacter merdigallinarum
TTTCCTGTTCGCAATCATTGATACTGATTAAAATAATGCCATCCGATGTAAGCAAATCTCTTGCGAGCAACAGTCGTGGGTAGATCATCGAGCACCAGTCGGAGTGGAAGCGTCCGTTGCTTTCGGGGTTGGCGACGAGCTGGCCGCCTTCATCATCCCAGTCGCCGTTTTCGGCCTTGTCTGCTGCTACGGTTTTGCCGTAGTTGTCTTTGTAGATGAAGTCGTGGCCGGTGTTGTAGGGCGGGTCGATGTAGATGAGCTTGATCTTGCCGGCGTAGGTTTCGCGCAGGATCTTCAGCGCGTCGAGGTTGTCGCCTTCGATGTAGATGTTCTGGGTGGTGTCCCAATCCTTGCTGCGTTCCTTGACCGGGCGTAGTGTTTTGCTGATCGGTTTGCGGGCTTCAGCTTTGGCGGCTCGTTTGCCGGGCCAGGTGAACTGGTAACGTTCGCGTGTGCTTTCGGCCACGTCGCCGAGCTTGTCGCGTAGCGCGTCGAAGTCGATGGCGCGCTTGGTTTCGCCGGTCTGCGGATCGGTGATTTCGGTGAGCACGTCGGGGAACAGGGCGGCGAGCTTGTCCACGTTCTCCTCGGTGAGGTCGGGCGTGTGGCTTTCGATGTGTTGGATGTCGCTCATTGCTGTTCTCCTTGCAGTCGGTGGAGCTCTTCGGTAACTTCCCGCAGCTGGTTCCACAGTTCGTTGCGTCTGCTGATCTGCCTGGCTTTGGCGTGGGCCGTTTCCAGGCGTTGCTGTTCGGCGCTGAGTCTCATTATCCTCTCCCTGACGGCGATTCGTTGGTCGACATTCCCGCAAGTTTCGTCATTCAACACGGTCTGCGAACACAGGGAGTCCCAGACCTGTTCCAGATTTGACCCGACGAGCCGGATACCGGAACCGTCCAGGGAGCGAGGGTCGCTCACGTACAGGCGTCCCTCGTGGATTCCCGCGTTGACGTTCGCGTTGCGGAACACCGCTGTCTTGTAGCCGGTTCCGTCGGGGATGACGTACAGCACTTTGACGGCGTGATGGGTCATATCGTCGCGGAAGCGGGAGAACCGCTCCAGCACCGCGGAGGGCAGCCGCTCGCCTTTGAGTTTCACCTCGATCACGCTGATCTCGCGTACATGCCGGCCTTCCGGGATGCCGGTCTCCTTGGAACGGATCACGGCGAGCATGGTCAGCGATTCGATGTCGTCGACGAACTGGCGCTTCAGCCCTGCGGTGATTTCAAGCCCTTGGTAGAACGCCTCCTTGGGCAAACGGCCTTTGCTGGCGGGCACGGCGGTGACGCTGGGAAGACCAAGCACGCCGGCGGTGAGGATTGCGGGCATGTATTTTCACGCCTCCTTGCCTTGGATCACGAGGAAGCAGACGAGCTCGAAGTCGTCCAGGCCCTGCACGCCGGGGTCGAGGAAGGTGCTCAGCCCGTCGCCGAACAGGCTGTCCACCGCCGACTGCTCGTCCTGTCGGATGATGCCGCCCACGGCGGCCTCCAACAGCTTGGAGGCGTGACTCATGTCCTTCCCGTTGCGCGTGGCTTTGTTGTACGCGGCGCACAGCTTCGGATCGTATTCGTCCTTGCCCTTGCACAGAGAGCGCATCAGGTCGAGGCAAGCCTTGGGCTCCAAGTGCCCGTGGAGGATCTCGCCGTCGTCCCTCACGTACACGAGGTAGTAGGGGTGGATCTGGTTGCGGCCGCCGATGTTGACGGCGTCGTTCACGTTGCGCAACACGAACAGGATGCCGGGGTCCGCTCCCCGCACGATCGCGTTGATGCCGGTGGGCACATGCTCGATGTCGGGATTGGCTTTGTGGTATTCGACCAGGTCCATACGGAACTCGTTGAGGCCGAGGTCGGTGATGCTGATGCCGCCCTCCACGCCCTCCAGGTCGGGTATCTCGTTCTGCATCTGCCGGAGCTGTTTCTCGCGGTAGGCGAGGTCACCGTGCTCGTTCTCGTTGATGTAGTCGTCGTCGCCCGTGGAGGTCATGACCGTCAGCCGCATGCGCGCCTCCACACGGTCCTTAAGGCGCAGATACTTGTCGAGGTCCATGTCGGGCCAGTAGTTGACCAGTTGGATGCGCTGGTTCGTGGAGCCGATGCGGTCCACGCGGCCGAAGCGCTGCACGATGCGCACGGGATTCCAGTGGATGTCGTAGTTGACCATCATGTCGCAGTCCTGCAGGTTCTGCCCCTCGCTGATGCAGTCCGTGGCGATCAGGATGTCGATGTCGCAATCCTTCAACCTCGGGTCGGTGACGTTGCGTTCCTTGGACTCAGGGCTGAAACAGGCGAGGATGTCGCCCATGTCGCCGCCGACCTTCCTGACCGTGCACCGGCCGGGCCTCGAACCGGTCACCTCCGCCGTCTCAAGACCGAGGGTCTTGGCGTATTCGCTGACGTGTTCGTACAGGTAGTCGGCGGTATCGGCGAACGCGGTGAATACGAGGATCTTCCGGTTGCCCTCATTAATCGGATGCTCCTGCTTGTCCCTGATGGTTCGGTACAGGCGTTGCAGCTTGGCGTCATGCTCGGGGTCGATGTCCCGAATCATGGCGAGGAGCTCGCGGATGACCCGCATGTCGGCCTGGATATAGGAGCGCCAACTCTTCCAGTCCATGTCCGAGAGGGCAAACTGGGTCTTGCCCTGGGTGGTGAACTCGATCTCCTCCGCGTCATCCCGGTCGAGGTCGAACCCCTCGTCGAACTTGTCCGCGTCGATCCGGTCGAACATGCCGAGACTCCTGTGCTCGTTCCGGTATTGCTCGTACTTGTCGATGACCTTCACTGTGTTGTCCATGTACCCGTAGACACGCTCCAGCGTGACCCGGAAGGAGTGCACGCTGCTCTCGAAACGTTTTAGGAGGTTGGTGGCCATGAGCTTGCGTACACCGGCCTCGCGCCCGCTCGTGGTCAACCCCTCGATCTCGTCCTTGTCGAAATACTTGGCCCTAGCACTTTCATGGAGGAACTCGGATGGCACGTACAGGGCAAGCTTGAGCTTCTCCAGCTCGTCATAGATCCGGTCGTAGGTCACGGAATCCGGCTGGGTGGACAGCTTCGGTCGGATTGTCTGCGGTTTCAGACGTTCGGGGAAGTTGCCGATCGCGTTCATGTCGTAATAGCGTTTGATGTGCTTGCGGCTGCGTGCCACGGTCACCTGGTCGAGAACCTTGAAGAAATCGAAGTCCAAACGGTCCATCAGATTCTTGGTGGTGCGCTCCTCCGGGGCGAGTTTCGTCCACGCGCCGTACGCTTTCTGCGCGTTGCGGAATACGGTATCGATGTCCGTCGTAAGTCCGAGTTTTTTCGTCCAATCGTCGTCGTTGCCCTCGTAGGCCAATGCGAGCTGGTTCTGCAGGTCGCGGAACCGGTTGTTCACCGGGGTCGCGGACAGCATCAGCACCTTCGTCTTCACGCCCCTGCGGATGACCTTCTCCAAAAGCTTCTGGTAGCGGTTCTCCTTATCGTCTGCCTTGGCGGCTGAATCGTTGCCGTTGCGGAAGTTGTGGGACTCGTCGATCACCACCAGGTCGTAGTTACCCCAGTCGATGCGACCGATGTCGATTCCCATATTCGACGGGCCTCTCACGCGGCTCAAGTCCGTGTGGAACAGCACGTCGTAGCGTAGACGGTCGTCGCGCAGCGGGTTGTTGACCACATTGGAGCGGAACGTCATCCAATTGTCCTTGAGCTTCTTCGGACACAGCACCAGCACGTTGCGGTTGCGCGCCTCGAAATACTTGATCACCGCCAACGCGGTGAACGTTTTGCCCAAACCAACCGAATCCGCCAGGATGCACCCGTTGAACGTCTCCAGCTTGTTGATGATCGCCAGCGCGGCGTCCTTCTGGAAGTCGTACAGCTTGTTCCAGATCGCGCTCTCGCGGTAGCCGGTGCCCTCCTTGGGCAGCACGTCCTCGTCGATGTCTTCGAGGAACTCGCTGAAGATCCGATACAAGGCCATGTAATACACCAATTCGGGCGGATTCTCCCGATACATCTGCTCGATGTTGTCAAGCACCGTCTGGGTCACATCCTGCAACTGTCCACTGTTCCACGCCTGATCGAACTGGTCGATGAAGCCCTGGGCCTGCACGGCATCCATCTTGGCCACCCCCGGATACGAGCAGGCGCGATGGCTGACGCCCAGCTGCGTCGTGGAGAACTCCTGGAACGGCATGTACGCGGTCGTCCCGTCCGCGTCTTGCACGCCAAGGAACGGGGAGAGGCCGTTGTCGTTCTGGAACGACATGAACCGGGCCTGCTTACGTCGGATCCATTCAGCGCACTCCACCGCGATGGCCTTCTGTGTCAGTTCGTTGCGCAGCCTGATCTCCAATTCGGTCCCGTACAAACCCTGCTCGCGCTGAAGGCGGGGAATATAGAACTCGCGCTGCTCCTTCGGCGTCTTCTCTCTGACGAACGACTTCGACGTGAAAATGAACCGGAACCCGCCAACACTCTCCAACTGCTCCCGAAGCTCGCGATACGCATACATCGAAAACAAAGACGATGCGACGGAAATCCGATCGCCCTCCCGTATCGTCCGTACCAGATCATCCTTGACCAACGCGGTCCTGTTATCGATAAAACCTGAACCCATCACATTAGTAAAGTGTATCGGGCAAAGTCGCCAATTGGTTGCAAAGTCTGTCTAAACGCAGAAAATGCCCCGACCGGCATGTTCAAAATCTGATCTATCCGCCGTTGATGCACGAACGGTGAACCAAACACTGAATACCGATCACCATGTTTCTACCATGAGTGGCGTTCAGTCTGTCCAAACATGGATTCCCACAGGTCAATGGATTGCTTTGTCTGTTCACCCCAGTCATATTCGTTGTTGTCGATAATCTCGTCCATTCCGTCCGCAAGTTTATTAATGATTTCCGGGCGATCGTATGACCCATCAGTTTTAATCGGTACGCTTACCGTTACCAAACGGTACTCGTCGATATTCAATA
>DWYK01000094.1 GCA_019118705.1 Candidatus Merdibacter merdigallinarum
GACATGCAGAACGGTTCTGCCGACTTCAAGTTCAGCAACCTGACGTTCTCCCAGGTGGGCACCTACATGTTCACCGTGAACGAGGTCGCTAACGAGCAGGGCACCGAGACCGCAGACGGTTCCGGCATGACCTACGACACCAACATCGCCATGGTGATGGTCAAGGTTTCCGACAACCATGACGGCACCCTCAAGGCCGAGGTGACCTACCAGAACGACAAGCATGCCGACACTACGGACAAGGCGCTGTTCGCCAACACCTACGAGGCGTCCATGAACTACGGCGCCGAGGGCGAGGGCGGCATCAACGTGACGAAGCAGATGCTCGACCGCCCGATGGCCAACAACGAGTTCAGCTTCACGATCGCCGGCGCCGACTCTGACACGGTGAAGGCTGACGAGGCGAACGCCAAGCTGGCGGACGCCGACAAGAGCTTCCAGAACACCGCGGCGGCCGAGAACGGCACCGCCACCATGGCCAAGCTCCAGAGCGTGAGCTTCGACCAGGACGACGCGGGCAAGACGTTCAGCTACCTCGTATCCGAGGCCGTTCCCGCTGACGGGGACAAGCTGGTGAACGTCGCCTACGACCAGAGCCGGTACCGCGTGGACATCGAGGTGGTGGACAACGGCAACGGCACCATGCACACCGTGACCACCGTGACCAAGATCAAGGCTTCGGACGGCACCGAGGCGAGCGAGGTCGTGGTTAACCACGCCAACTCCGACGTTCAGGACTACGCCGCTCCGACCTTCGGGTTCGTGAACGACTACAACCCGACGCCCGCCACCGTGGGCGAGGACGCCTCGCACCAGATCCAGGTGACCAAGCACGTGACCGGCGCGAACTCCGCGACGGACTACACCTTCACGCTGACGGCGCAGGAAACCGATGACGGTCATATCAGCAACATCGGTGGTTTGAACGATAGTCACCAGCTTACGGTGACAACAGAGGGCACCATCAAGGCCGGCGAGTCCCAGACCAAGACGTTCGGCGAGCTGACGTTCACCGAACCGGGCACCTACACCTTCACGGTGCAGGAGAATCAACCCACCAAGGATGCCGGCTGGACGTTTGACGATGCTGACTGCGATGGCGCTACCGACGCGCACACCGTGACCGTGTACGTGACCGACCGCAACGAGGATGGCCAGTACGACGGCAACCTCTACATCGACCGCGTGACGGGCAGCCCGGTTGAGATCACCAACTCTTACAAGGCTGACTCCGTTGTCGTGGGCGGCGATGGCGCGCAGGAGCAGATCACGGTTCAGAAGACCGTGACGGGTGCCGATTCTACGGCTGACTTCCAGTTCAAGATCGAGCCGGTTGACGTTGAAGACCCGAAGTGGAAGAACGTCGAGGCCGTCGACGAGAACTTCGACGCACTGACCTCCATTACGGATGACTTCAGCGCTGGCGACAGCAAGACGGCTACGTTCGGCGGCATCAAGTTCAACGCTACGGGCAAGTATCAGTTCAAGATCACCGAGGTCGGTGCGGCTAAGTTCAACGACGGCACCGCCGAGGAACGCGCCGGTTGGACCTACGACGAGCACGAGGCCATCGTGACCGTCACCGTGACCGACGATGACTTCGACGGACAGCTCGACGCCGTAGTGACTTACGAAAACGGCGCTCAGGCGGCTGAGTTTATCAATAAGTACACGGCGGACAGCTGGACGCTGGACGGCTCGACCGACTTCACGGGCACCAAGACCATCGAGGGCCGCAACGGCATCGAGGGCGAGACCTTCGGCTTCACGCTCACGAAGGGTGCTATCGCCGAAGGCGGTAGCTGGGATGCCGTGACCTTCCAGCCCAAGGACGGCGAGGCTGTTGCGTTTGACACTGCTGCCGCGACAGCGACCATGAGCAAGGACCGCAATTCCGCTGACTTCTCCTTCGATGGCACGTTCACCTTCGCCCAGGCGGGCACCTACACCTTCAACGTGACCGAAACCAGCCACAACAGTGACGACCTGCCCAAGGACGGTACCAACGGCATGACCTACGACCGTCACATGGGCACCATTACGGTGAAGGTGACCGACGACGGCAAGGGTAATCTGCACGCCACCGCAACCGCCGGTGAGGGCGACGCGTCTACGACCTTCGTGAACAAGTACGCGGCCGATCCCATCACGGTGACGGGCGATACGACGTTGCAGCTGACCAAGAAGGTCACCGGTGCGCCCGCGCTGAGCGAGTTTGACTTCAACGTGAAGCTCACAAGCGGTGAGATCGACAATGTGAAGATCGGCTCGGGCGACAGCCTGACCGAATTCCCAGCTGACGGCATGCCGGTTTCCACCACAGAGCTGTTCGATGAGGATGCCCAGCAGGGCAAGCAGGACAGCGAGACCGTCGGCTTCGGCGACATCACGTTCACGGCTGCAGGCGACTACACCTTCACCGTGACCGAGATCACCACGGCCGATAAGGCTGGCTGGACCTACGCCTCGGGCGAGGACAACGCCAAGACCATCACGGTCCATGTGACCGACGACGGTTTCGATGGCCAGCTCGACATCAAGACTGATGGTGGCATCGAAGGTAACAACCCGACCTTCACCAACAAATATGAGTCCGGCTCCATCACCACGGATGCCAAGAACGGCATCAACGTCCAGAAGACGCTGACCGGCCGCGACTGGTTGGAGGGTGACAGCTTCGAGTTCGTGCTTGAAGCTGTCGACGGTGCCCCCATGCCCGAGGGCGACGGCGACACGGTGACCATTACCAACGCGAGCGATCTGAAGACTGCGGTGTTCAGCGGCATCACCTACAACGCTGCCGGCGAATACAAGTACACGGTCAAGGAAACCGAGGGCAAGCTCGGTGGCGTGACCTACGACGAGCACACGGTCACCGTCACGGTGACCATCGCCGACGAGGATTACGACGGTTCCTTCGAGGTCAAGTCGGTGGTGTATGACAACTCCGACGCGACCACCAAAGCCGACAAGGCGGTGGACAACGCTGCCGCGTTCACCAACGTGTACAACGCTTCCGGCAAGCTCGACGGTGACGCGGACGGCAACCTGACCGTGACCAAGAGCTACACCAGCAACCTGGGCGACCCGTGGACGCCGGACGACAGCTTCGGCTTCACCCTGGCGGCCGATACGACCGACCAGACCACGGCCGATGCGGTGGACAACGGTTGGATCACACTGCCCGAGAATGCTGGCGGCATCACCATCAAGGATGGCACCAAGGATTACCAGGCATCCTTCGGCGACATCACGTTCACCAAGGCCGGAACCTATAAGTTCCTGGTCAGTGAGGTGCTGCCCGAAGGCGTGGACGCCGACAACCCGACCAAGGACGGCATCACCTACGACACGTCCGTTAAGACCGTGACGGTCAACGTGGTGGACAACCATGACGGCACGTTGACGGCGACCGTTGCCGAGGGCAGCGATGAGCTGACCTTCAACAACACCTACAACGTGCAGCCCGTCATGTTCCGTGCGGCGTACTTCGCGCTGCAGGGCAACAAGGTGCTCGATGGTCGCAACTGGGAGCAGGGCGACACCTTCACCTTCACGATGACGGCCGGTCGCGGCACTAACCCCGACGGCACCCAGATGGCTGAAGGTGTGGTCGAGGCCACCATGCCCGACAAGACCTCCGACACCATCGAACCGCTGGCGAACGACGGTTCGTGGGTGACCGACAACTCCGCTCAGTTCACCTTCACCGACGAGCGTTACCCCGGCGGCGACGTGGTGCCTGACGCGGACGACGTGTTCACCTTCACGCAGCCCGGCACGTACCGCTACCTCATCGCCGAGACCAATCCCAACGCCTCGAACCCCGGCTCGGGCATCCTGGGCGTGACCTACGACCAGACGCAGTACCGTCTGACCGTGGAGGTCAAGGATGACGGCAACGGCAACCTCGTGGTGGAGAGCAGCAAGTTCTCGTCCCGCCCGACTGCGGGCTCCGGCGAGTGGACCGACATCGCCGGCGACCAGGGCATCACGTTCACCAACAAGTACTCGGCCAACGAGGTCGGTGTTTCGTTCAACGCCGCCAAGGTGCTGAACGGCCGTGACACCGCCATGGAAGACAACGAGTTCACGTTCCACATGGCGTTCGCCGGTTGGATGAGCAACGACGACTTCGACGCCCAGTCGGACGACTGGTCCATGGACGGCGAGGTGGCCGATAAGGCGCCTGCCGCCGCGAAGGATAAGGGCAACATCATCCGCGGCGACGTGATCTTCGACAACGTGACGTTCACCAGCGACAACGTGGGCTACACCTACCGCTACGCGATCACCGAGGTCATCCCCGACGATGCGACGAATGTCGCCTATCCGGGTGTACCTTACGGTGATGCCACGGAGGAGCAGAAAGCCGCCGCCGGCTGGACCAAGAACGGCGTGACCTATGACGGCTCCACCAAGTACGTGACCGCCAAGGTGACGAGCGAGCAGACCGCGGATCAGCAGAATCCCGGCACCTTCATCGAGGTCGTGCGCGTGGCCACGGGTGGTGAAGCTCCGTACAATGAGCAGACCGGCAAGTTCGAGGGCGGCGCCATCTTCACCAATACCTACGATGCGGGCTCCACGGACGTTGACACCGGCACCGCCGATGCGCAGCTGACCAAGGTGCTCACGGGCAAGGCATGGGACGACGACAGCTTCACCTTCAAGATCGAGGCCGTCTCCAACACCGCAGGCATCGAGCTCGCCGACCAGCCGATGCCGGCCCGGACCGAGGTGAAGGTGGACAAGTCCACCAGCAAGGACAAGGACGGCAACGACCAGGCGACCTTCTCGTTTGGGAAGATCTCCTACGACACCCCGGGCGAGTACGTCTACAAGGTGACCGAGGTCGCGGGCAGCAACGCTGGCATCGACTACTCCACGAACGAGGCCACCATCACGGTGTCCGTCAAGGACAACTACAACGGTGGCTACACCACCGGCGTGACGGTCGCCAACAACACCTTCACCAACGCCTACCACAGCGAGTTGGATTACAACGCGGCGGGCGGCCTGGAGATCGCCAAGACCTTCCAGAACGCCGACATGCGTGAGTTCAGCTTCACGGTGAAGCCGGCCGATCAGGCGTCCGCCGACAAGCTGGGCATCGACCTGGCCGGTGGGACCTTCACCACGAAGGCAGGTGCCACCATCGGCGACGACAACGCGTCGCACGCCGAAATCATGGTGATCGACGAGGCCACCGAGGCCAAGTTCACGCAGGATGACGCCGACGACACCTATACCTATACGGTGCAGGAGGTCGCAGATAGCGATGCGAACGTCGACTACGATGACACCATCTACACGGTGACCATCACCACCGCCGACGACGGTCAGGGCGGCATCAAGGTGACCACCACGGTGACCGACGGCGCCGGCTACAACGAGACCTACGTGTACGACAACGACGCGGCCACCGAGGACGGCCTGGCCGTGGTGCCCTTCACCAACAGCTACGCCGCTACCGGCGAGCTGGGCGGCAACGGCTCCACGAGCATCAAGGCCACCAAGACGCTCACCAACCGCCCGATGACCGACGGCGAGTTCACGTTCAACGTGACCAACG
>DWYK01000095.1 GCA_019118705.1 Candidatus Merdibacter merdigallinarum
AGTCATCATGAAGCCATCTGTCCAATGGTCATTTTTGCTTTATGATGAGAAATACAGAGCATCTACTTCCAGTTGATGCTCTTTTGTTTCAGAAAGGGGTAGTTGTCAATGAAGTTACATGTAGATCTGAAGGAACGCGGCTATGACATCGTGATGGAACGCGGTGTGCTGCATCGGCTGGCACAGGAGGTCGATCTGAACCGAAACGTGCTGCTCGTCAGCGACAGCAAGGTGCCGGTACAGTGGATCGACGCCGTAAAGGAACAGTGTCCGCACTGTGTCGTCAAGATCGTTCCTTCCGGTGAGGAATCCAAGAGCTTTGCAGTGTGGGAAGAACTTCTTTCCTGCATGCTGGAACATCACTTTCTGCGCAGCGATCTGGTGATCGCTTTAGGCGGTGGTGTCGTCGGTGATCTGGCCGGTTTTGCGGCCGCCTGTTACATGCGTGGGATCGATTTTGTAAACATTCCGACAACGACCCTGGCGCAGATCGACTCCAGCATCGGCGGAAAGACGGCGATCAACGCCGGCGGCATCAAAAACAACATCGGTGCATTCTATCAGCCGATCAAGGTCCTGATCGACTTTGATACGCTTTCCACCCTGCCGCGCCGCCATTATGTCAACGGACTGGTCGAAGCGCTGAAGGCCGGACTGATCTATGATCCACAGCTGTTTGCGCTGTTTGAAAACGGCAACATCGACGATGACCTCGAAAAGATCATCTACCGCTCCCTGTGCATGAAGAAAGATGTCGTGGAGAAAGACGAGCGGGAGAGCGGTCTGCGCAAGATCCTCAACTTCGGACATACGATCGGGCATGCGATCGAAGGATATTATCACATGGAAGAGTATCTGCACGGCGAATGTGTGGCGATGGGCATGCTGTATTTCATCGAAGATGACGAGCTGCGCGAACGGACGATCCGCGTATTGAAACAGCTGAACGTGCCGATCGATGCCCCATATGACAAAGAGGATGTCTACCAGCGGCTGCTGGCGGATAAAAAAGCCGGACATGACGGCATCACCGTCGTAAAGGTGAAGACGCTGGGAACGGCTGAGCTGGAAACGATCTCCTATGAAGAAATCAAGGAAATGCTGAAAGGATGACGACATGAAAAACAGTTTTGGAAATAACATACAGGTTACGCTGTTTGGTGAAAGCCACGGAGAAGCCATCGGCGTGGTGATCGACGGACTGGCGGCCGGTCTGGCGCTGGACCTGGACCACGTGCAAAAGCGTATGGCGCAGCGCCAGGCAAAAGGGCGCATCTCCACACAGCGCCATGAGCCGGATGCCATCCGCATCGTCAGCGGATGGTTTGAAGGGCACACCACCGGCACCCCGCTCACCATCCTCATCGAAAATACGAATACCCGCAGCAAAGACTATGAACGGACACGCTATCGTCTGCGGCCTTCGCATGCGGATTATACCGCTTTTGCCAAATACGACGGCTTTCAGGATTTTCGCGGCGGCGGCCATTTCAGCGGACGGTTGACGGCACCGATCGTCGCTGCCGGAGCCATCGCTCAGCAGCTGCTCGAACAAAACGGCGTCTTCATCGGATCGCACATCCTGCGCTGTCACAGCGAGAGCGATCATCCGTTTGCCACGGATGAGCCGACGTTGAAAGAACAGATCCTTCGGCTCAACGACCTGGATTTCCCGGTGCTCGACGAGGAGAGCGCCGGCCGCATCCATGCGGTGATGGAAGCGGCCGCAAACGACGGCGACAGTGTCGGCGGCATCATCGAGACCGCTGTGGTCGGTCTTCCTGCCGGCATCGGCGAACCGTTCTTCGATTCCATCGAGAGCGTACTGAGCCACCTGCTGTTCAGCGTACCGGCCGTCAAAGGAGTACAGTTTGGACTGGGCTTTGACTTTGCCTCCTATTACGGCTCTCAGGTCAACGATGCCTTCTGCGTGCAGGACGGACAGATCCGAACGGTGACCAACCACAACGGCGGTATCAACGGCGGCATCTCCAACGGAATGCCGATCCGCTTCCAGTGTGTCATCAAGCCGACCGCCTCCATCTTTAAGGAACAGGATACGGTCGACTATCAGACAAAGGAACCGGTCCGGCTGCAGATCCAGGGACGGCATGATCCGGCGATCCTGCACCGGGCAAGGGTCGTCATCGACAGCGTCACTGCGCTGGGGCTGCTCGATCTCTGTTGTACGAACCAGGCCTATCAGGGCATGAAGAAAGGGGAATGTCAATGATTGCGACGATCACGCCATCTCGGTGTACGGGCAGCGTCACCATACCGCCCAGCAAGAGCATGGCACACCGTGCCATCATCGCCGCTGCTTTCGCCGACGGTGTTTCTCACATCACCAATGTGGATTTCAGCGAGGACATCCTGGCGACGATCGATGGTATGCGCCAGCTGGGTGCACAGATCACCACCGGCGATGACCATGTCGTCGTTCAGGGAATCTCCGATATTGGAAAAGCGGATGTCCGGGAGATCTTCTGCAATGAATCCGGCTCCACGCTGCGCTTTTTCATCCCGATCTTCTCCCTTTGCGGCAGACCGGTCCGCTTTACAGGCAAAGGTCGGCTGTTACAGCGTCCGCAGGATGTCTATGAAACGATCTTTCACGCACAAGGCCTGCGCTTTGAACATACCGCGGAGGCCATCGAGATCGAAGGGACCTTGCGCGCCGGTACGTATGAGATCGACGGCAACATCTCTTCGCAGTTCATCACCGGGCTGCTCTTTGCGCTGCCGCTGCTGCCGCAGGATTCGCTCATTCGCATCCGGCCACCCTTTGAATCGCGTTCCTACATCGATCTGACGCTGGAAATGCTGGAAAAATTCCAGATCCGGGCACAGTTTCTCGATGAGATGACGATCTGGATCAAAGGCGGGCAACGCTATCGTCCCTGCGATGTACGCATCGAAGGGGACTTCTCACAGCTGGCCTTCTTTGCGGTCCTGGCCGCCATTCAGGGCGATCTGACGATCACGGGCATCTCTGCCGACAGCCGGCAGGGCGACCGTCAGATCTTATCGATCCTGGAAGACTTCGGCGCAACCTGCCGGCCACTCCGTGACGGTTTCCGCATTCAGAAGGGAACGCTGCACGGCTGTACCATCGATCTCAACAACTGTCCGGACCTGGGACCGATCGTATTCGTTCTGGCTGCGATGGCCGAAGGGGAGACCCACATCTGCAACGCCGGACGTCTGCGCATCAAAGAGAGCGATCGGATCGCCGCCATGGAGGAAGAACTGCGCAAGTTCCATGTCGACATCCGCTCTACTGAGGAAGAGGTCTGGATCCATGGTCATACATCGGGCTATTCCTGTGAAAAGACGCTGCAGGGCCACAACGACCACCGCATCGTGATGGCGATGACCGTCATGACGCTGGTCAATCACAGTGTCTGCCGCATCGAAGATGCGCAGGCCATACGCAAATCATACCCGTCCTTCTTTGAGGACGTAAGACGCTTGCAAGGAAAGGTGGAACTCTTATGATCCGTAACGATACGACATTTGTCATCGTCGGCTTAGGCCTTCTGGGCGGCAGTTATGCCATGGGACTGAAAGAAGCCGGCTATCGGGTGCTCGGTGTCGCCCGCCGTCAGGAAACGATCGATCACGCACTCGCTCATCACATGATCGACGCGGGAACGCTGGATCCAGAGGAGTTTCTCGATCAGGCGGACATCGTCGTCTTTGCCCTGTATCCGCATATCATGATCGACTGGATCCACGAACATCAGAATGCGTTTCGCCCCGGCACCCTGTTAACGGACGTCAGCGGCGTCAAGGTCAACGTGGCGGACAAGGTGCAGTCTTTCCTGCGCGATGACGTGGAGTTCATCGCCGCTCATCCGATGGCCGGACGGGAGACCAGCGGCATCGAATATGCCAACACGGAAATGTTCCATGACGCAAACTACATCATCGTACCGACCGAAAAGAACACGAAGGAAGCGGTGGAGACTTCCCGACAGCTGGCGGAGATCCTGCAGTTTCATCACATCGCCACCCTCAGCATGCAGGAACACGATGAGATGATCGGTTTTCTCTCTCAGCTGACACACGTCATCGCGGTATCGCTCATGAACACGCATGACAATTCCCATCTGGTGGAATACACCGGTGATTCCTTCCGGGATCTCACCCGCATCGCCAAGATCAATGAG
Organism: Candidatus Merdibacter merdigallinarum; assembly: GCA_019118705.1. Taxonomy (GTDB): domain Bacteria; phylum Bacillota_I; class Bacilli_A; order Erysipelotrichales; family Erysipelotrichaceae; genus Merdibacter; species Merdibacter merdigallinarum. The sequence continues at coordinate 4,173 of DWYK01000095.1, forward strand.
ACGATGTGGAGCGAGCTGTTTTTGCTCAATAAGAAGATCCTGCTCTCCGAGATCGACGCGTTCGCAAAAGAGCTGGAGCACTTCCGCGACACGCTTGCGAAGGAAGACGTCGATGAGATGAAGCGCCTCTTCATCCAGTCGACCGAACGCCGAAAGAAGTTTGACAAGCTGAAATAGCTCCCCATCCGGCATTAACGAAAAAACGGGAAGCGATCGCAGTCTGATATCATGAAATGAAAACGCTGTGGGCGTCGGACAGGCTCCTCTTTACCGGACATCCGGCAAGGGAGACCTTGTTGGTCCACAGCGTTTTCTTTTTTTGCAGGGTGTTCCTCCCTTTGCCGTTTTCCATGAACGGACGACATGCAGATCGCTGGCGGGCAAAAAAACAGAAGGGCGCTTTCGCTCTCCCTTCTGCTGTTGTTTTATTTTTCGATGATGGATTCGTTCCAGTGCTCATCGGCCGGCAGATCCAGCAGGTCGGTCACGACAGCTGCCACATTGGACAGACCGAAGTCGCCTTCCTTCATCTTGACATCTGCGCCGTAAACGATGAACGGCACCTTGTTGAGCGTATGGCTCGTCTTTGCCTTGATCGGAGCGCCTTCCTTTTTCGGCTTCTCGTACATCTCATCCGCATTTCCGTGATCCGCCGTTACGATCAGGATACCGTTGACGGCATCGACCGCCTCTTTGACGCGGGCCAGCTGCAGATCGACAGATTCCACACCGATGATCGTTGCCTCATAGTTACCGGTATGTCCGACCATGTCGCCGTTTGGATAGTTCGTGCGCAGGAAGTCATATTCACCGGACTTGATCGCTTCGATCAACTTGTCGGTGATCTCAGCCGACTTCATCCACGGACGCTGTTCAAACGGAACGACATCCGACTTCACTTCTTCAAACGTCTCCAGGTTTTCATCAAACTTCTCAGAACGGTTGCCATTCCAGAAATAAGTGACATGTCCGTACTTCTGTGTCTCGCTGATCGCATACTGACGGATGCCATGCTTGACCAGATGCTCAGAGAGCGTGTACTTGATCTTCGGCGGATAGCTCAGGAAGTGATGCGGAATGTTGAGGTCTGCATCATACTGCAGCATACCGGCATACATCACATCCGGTACACGTACACGGTCGAACTTGTCAAAGCTCTCATCGCCATCAAAGGCCAGTGAGATCTCCTGTGCACGGTCACCGCGGAAGTTGAACAGGATCACCGAATCGCCATCCTCGATCGTACCGACCGGCTTCCCATCCTTGACAATGACGAAGGCAGGCAGATCCTGATCGACGACACCGCTTTCCGCACGGTACGTCTCGATCGCTTCCTTCGCAGATGCGAACGAACGGCCTTCGCCCAGCACATGCGTGTGCCATCCTTCTTCTACCATCGCCCAGTTTGCCTCATAGCGGTCCATCGTGATCTTCATACGTCCGCCGCCGCTGGCGATGCAGGCATGGAAGCTGTCATCGTTCAGTTCTGCCATGTAATTTTCGATATCCTCGACATAGATCAGTGCGCTCGTTTCCGGTACATCACGTCCGTCCAGCAGTGCATGCAGGCGAACTTCCTTGACACCATCTGCCTTCGCACGCTTCATCAGCGCCTTGAGATGGTTGATGTGTGAATGTACATTGCCATCCGACAGCAGGCCCAGGAAGTGCATCTTTCCATGATCCTTGCACTTGTCGACCAGTGCCTTCCACGTATCGGTCTCGAAGATGTCGCCGCTTTCGATCGACTCATTGACCAGCTTGGCACCCTGGCTGTAGATCTGTCCGCATCCCAGTGCGTTATGACCGACCTCGCTGTTTCCCATATCTCCATCACTCGGTAAACCAACAGCGACACCGTGCGCCTTGATCTCCGTGTGCGGGCAGTTGTTCCAAAGATCATCCAATGTCGGTTTGTATGCGTTGCTGACGGCATTGCCGAAGTCAGATTCACGGATGCCGACACCATCCATGACAACTAAAACGACAGGTCTTTTACTCATTGTAATTCCTCCTATTCACAACACACATAATATATCACTTTTTCCTTTATTTATAAACCTTTTTTCCCATGAATTCCCACGTCGCCTCACAGGAAGCGCAGGATGGCGAGCAGGGCGAACAAGATGGCGCTGAGCCAGTCCAGATCCGGGGAACCAAACCGATACAGCCGATGGGCACACAGGGTCGGCAGAGCGATGGAAAGCAGGGCGATCCCAAAGTCGACCGCAACGATCCAAAACGGATGCGGCAAAAACAGACCCAGCGCCAGACCGCTGAACAGCGAATCAAATGACAGGGCCACCGCCAGATACAGCGCCTCTCGCACCGACAGTGTCTTGGACCGGTCTTGATCGGCCTTCTCTTCATCGAGATAGACATCCAGCACGATCCGGATCCCGCCATAGCGCAGGCGAATTCCCCGGCTCTTTCTGCGCAGCAGCCGCTTGATCGCACTTTGAAACAACGCGTATACGCTCAAAGACGCAAAGACGATGCCGCTGCAAAGTGAAGCGATCCAGGGAGAGAGGATGGATGACAGCTGTGCCGACAACAAAAAGGACAGCCCCAGAAACCCGGCGGAAATGCCGGCGATGACAATGGCACTCTTCAAGGGGATATGGATCTGTCGGGCCGCATAGGCCAGCGATGCCAGAAAGCTGTCCAGGCTGAGCACGATCACAAGCAGGATTCCCTGAAACACGGTTCATCTCCTTCCCTGCCATACTATGCCGCAAGGTCACATCTCGACAGACAGGTGCCCAGCCGTTTTGACGCATGTCATCGAATGCGCAATCATGTTATAATAGAGGCAAAAGTGAGGATGGGAAAATGAATGTAAAGAAATGGAGTTTGCTTGCCTGCAGCTGCGCGCTGATGCTCACCACCGGCGGCTGTCAGAAGCAGGAGACGAGCGAATATCGCTTTGCGAGCTATTATGAATGGTTTCTTGGTCAGCCGGCCTATGAGGATGTCTTTACCTACATGGAGGAAGAAAAAGAACTGCAGATCGATGCAACGTATGGGGACGAAGCATACATTGCGGATGATCATCTGTTCTTGCAGGCGAACGATACACAGCGGGATGCGCTGATCGAACAGAACGAACAGGTATTACTGGAAGCGATCGCAGCGCTTGAGGAGCGCGGGGAAGGTTTTACCGTCGAATACCCGGACGACTATGCCCAGGTGACGATCACGCTGGATCCGGACTTCATCGAAACCAACGATGTCTTCAGCAAGCATACTTTTTCGATGGGCGGTGACCTGTTTGCCATCGCCAACATCACGCTGGCCAACCGGATCCTGACCACCAAGGACAGTGATATCGGCATCACGGTCACTTTAAAGAACGGTGGCAGCGGTCACATCCTCAGCGATGCCTGTTACCCGTATCAGACCATCTCCTTCACACAGAGCGACTGGGAGAGCAGCAAGCAGCAGGATGTCGAAATTCCTTCCGCAAGAGAAGGTTATACCAAGCTCTTTGTACGTGTCGCTGAGGTGGATGAACAGCGGATCATCTTCACACCGGAAGAAGGACGCACGCTGTATGCAGAAGATGCACAGCTCGAACTGTGTCTGGACAGCGTATACGCAGATGATGTGTACATCCCCTATCAACTGAAACAGGATGATGCGCTCGTACTGGAAGTAAACGGACGCTACGCCCTGCACGAAGATGGTGACGACATCGCGGACATCGCCCCGATCTCCATCATCCCCAAACGCTACATTGAAGAGTGAGCAGGTCGTAGCAGAGAATTTCATGGTGTTATTGTAAATATCGCTTATATCTCTGTCCCCATATACCGACAGGACGTTTTTACTTCGGGCGATAAGGCCAGAAGATCAGGCAGACAACGATCGCCCTGCATGGTGTACGTGCCGCACCTTTCTTCAAATATTGTTTTTTCCCTAACGCAGATCCTCCTTTGATGCGGTCATCGTATCAAAGGAGGATTCATTTTACGAATGTGTGATTTTCAAAATTGCAGTTTAGCCTTCCAAGATACGTGCCCGTTCTTCGATCAGGCTTGCAAGGCGTTCTTTCAGTTGCCCCGGCAGCAGAGAGTTTTGGCACATGGCAAGAAGTTTCTCTTTTTTAGACACCAGCATTACGATCATTTTTTCAGCAGAACTTCGAGTCATGCCGCATGTCTCTGCAAACAAAAGAAAATCCTTTCTGCGGATATGTGTCTTTTTCCCATTCATGGCAAGTGCGAATTGCTCTTTGTCTTCCGGCATAATAACATTGACAGGGAGAAGGTCGTATGCGGGAGAGAGAACATATTTCTCGCTTCCTTCTTCGGTTTCAATGAGTGAAAAGT
>DWYK01000096.1 GCA_019118705.1 Candidatus Merdibacter merdigallinarum
CATATCCGTAACAAACTCTGCATCTACGTCTTTCCTCAGGAAGCTTTCTGTCTGGAATTCCTGCGTACCAGCCTCCACTGTAACTGTTCCCAGTACAGGATTTGAGAAAAATATGCGGTACACTATAAAGATCAGCACAACAGCAATAAGAGCTGCCCCGCCTCCCCGGATAGCCAGCATTCTCCGGCGGCGCCGCTGTTCCTCTTCCCGCCGCTGCCTTTCCTGCCTTCTTCTCTTTCTTTCCAGGTATTCCTGGTATTCTCTCTCGTTCTCCTGTTCCAGGATCTCCCATTCTTCCAGTCTCCGTCCGGATCTTGCCCCTGTCTTTGAGGAAGGGCTTCTGTCATCTCTTCTGTAGGAAGACTGAGAGCGTCTTCTTCTCTCCTGAATGCCGGAGGCATTTCCAGTCCCTGGGGGACGGCGGGAGGCGGATCTTGTTCCTGTCTCTGTCAGACGGCGGGATCCCTGGGCTGCAGCCGTCCCAGTCTGTACCCGGCGCCGGGGTCTATTGCCTGCTCCGGTTCCGTCTGGACGACGGCGGCCTTCTGCCGCTGCTCTGGATCTGGGTCCGGATACTGTACGATTTTCTCTATTTATAGCTGTTCTGTTTTGGGGAATGTATTCTGCCCGGTAAGTGCCCTGAGGCTGATGGGATAGATCTCTGCTCTGAAATGTTCTGTTCTGTGAATAAGCAGTCTGTGAAGTCCTTTTCTCCTCGTACTCGTTCATCTTTTCTACCTTTATTCATATAAAGAATCTTTTTTGCATATTTTTCGACTTTATTCATAATTTTAACCTTGCAGGTATTATTTGTCAAGAAACAATGAAGCTGCTGCAAAGCCTGTTTTTACAGAGAAATCTCAGGCTTTACAGCAGCTTTCTTTTAGTTTGCATTTTTCAGATTCTTCTCTATCTTCTCAAGGGTCCGATACAGATTCTCCATCTCTTTTTCTTCGATATCTTCCCAAAGTACCTGGTCCAGCCAGGCAAACTGTTCCCGTACCTGTTTCCCTTTCTCTTCTCCCGCCGGAGTCAGCGTGATCAGGTGTGCTCTTCTGCTGGCAGGATTCACACTCCGGGTCAGCAGCCCTGCCCTTTCCATCTTATCCAGAGTTCTGGACAGGGTGGTCACGTCAAACATACAGGCGTCTGCCAGTTCTCTCTGGCTCATTTCTCCCTGCTCTAAAAGGCAGTTCAGGATCCTGGGCTGCCCTTCTCCCACAGTAAGCCCCATCTCCAGGAATTTTGGCCGCATAAGCTGACGCCGTTCCAGATCCAGGCGGTGGAGGATCTTTCTGATATTATTTTTTTCCATTTTACTCACTCCAATTCAAATTGTCCGGTATATAACTGGTAATACCGTCCCTTCTGCTCCAGCAGCTCCTCATGGCTTCCTCTCTCAATGATCTCCCCTTTTTCCAGCACTATAATGGCCTTGGAATTGCGCACTGTGGAAAGTCTGTGAGCAATGACAAACACCGTCCTTCCCTCCATAATAGCATCCATTCCTTTTTCAATAAGCTGTTCCGTTCTGGTATCCACCGAACTGGTAGCCTCGTCCAGGATCAGTACCGGAGGCTTTGCTACCGCTGCTCTTGCTATAGCCAGAAGCTGCCGCTGTCCCTGGGAAAGATTGCTTCCGTCACTGTAAAGCATGGTGTCATAGCCCTGGGGCAGTCTCCGTATAAAGGAGTCTGCGTTGGCGATCCTGGCAGCCTCTTTCACCTCCTCGATGGAGGCGCACAGATTGCCGTACCGGATATTATCTGCAATGGTCCCTGTAAACAGATGAGTATCCTGAATGACCATAGCCAGAGAACGGCGGAGATCCTCCTTCTTAATTTCCCGGATATCAATGCCATCATAGGTGATCTTTCCCGACTGGATCTCATAAAAGCGATTAATCAGATTGATAATGGTGGTCTTTCCCGCTCCTGTAGATCCCACAAAAGCAATCTTCTGCCCCGGTTTTGCATAGAGAGAGATCCCATTGAGGATTTTCTTCTCCGGCACATAGCCGAAGACCACGTCCTGAAAGCGTACATCTCCTTTTAAAGGTATCAGCTTTCCGGAGCCCGGCAGCTTCCAGGCAAATTCTCCGGTATATGCTTCTGTCTCTTTCAGTTCGCCCTGATGCTCCTGTACATTGCACAGAGTCACCTGTCCCTGGTCCGGCTCCGGTTCCTCCTCCATCATCTCAAAGATCCTTTCCGCCCCGGAAAGGGCCGCCAGAAGGAAGTTCACCTGCTGGGTAAACTGGTTCAGGGGCATAGCGCTCTGTCGTACATAAACCAGGTAAGAAGCCAGGCTTCCCAGATCCAGCATCCCCATCAGTGTAAAAAGTCCTCCCACACAGGCGGAAACCGCATAGTTTACATAAGACAGGCTCACAATGGTAGGCACCATCATTCCGGAAAAAGTCAGAGCATTGGTAGATTCCCGCCGAAGTGCCTCGTTCATCTGGCAGAAGGTCTCAAAGTCCTTCTTCTCATGATTAAAGACTTTTTCCACCTTCAGGCCGGCAGTCATTTCTTCCACAAAGCCATTGATCTTTCCCAATTCTTCCTGCTGCCGCTGGAAATATTTTTTGCTTCTTTTCCCGTTAAATTTGATAAAGGCGAACATGATCAGCAAAAAAACCACCACGATCAGAGAGAGTCTGAGACTTAAGACCATCATCATCACCACTGTGCCGAAAAGCATCATAAAGCTCTGTATGATCATGGCAAAGCTATTGTTCAAAGCCTCCTGGACTGTATCCACATCATTGGTAAAACGGCTCATCAGCTCTCCGTGGGTATGGGCGTCAAAGTATTTCAGAGGAAGCTTCTGGATATGGGCGAAAAGGTCCCGCCGTATCTCCTTTACCACCTTCTGGGCAGATCGGATCATCAGCTGGTTATAGCCCAGGGTAGCCAGGGCTCCGCAGATATACATCACAGCCATTCCCCCTACAGCCAGAAGAAGCCCCTCCTGATCACCGGGAAGGATAAACCTGTTGATCACCGGTTTTAAAAGGTAGGTTCCCATAATGTTGGCTCCGGCGCTGATAAGCACCAGCAGAGCTACCAGGGTAAAGCTCCATTTATGCAGGCCCAGATACCTCAGCAGATGAAGAAGGGTCTTTTTTGTATTTTTCGGTCTTTTATATCCAACATATCTGGCCATTACAGTTCCACTCCTTCCTTCTGAGAATCATAGATCTGCCGATAGATCTCATTTCTCTCCAGC
>DWYK01000097.1 GCA_019118705.1 Candidatus Merdibacter merdigallinarum
CGAAAGAATCGCTACACCACTTCCTCCATCCCTGACATCACTGTCAACGACTTGTGGTTCACTACACTTGGCGGTAACTACCTGTGATCGGTCTATCTCCGACTGAATTCGTGCCATGCCCGGCACACTCACAAAAAATGACCCGTGACGGGTCATTTTCTGATGGTTCTTCTGTTTTCGTCCGACATTCTCAGACGACCTGCCCGGCAGCACGCCGGTTAAACTGCAGGAAGGTGTTCGCGATCGTGTAGATCACGCTGTTGAGCAGACCGTCCTTGGCGCTTTCGATCATCAGCTGGATCACATAGTCGTGATTGCCTTCATCCAGGATCAGCATCAGCGCCACCAGCAGCCGGTGTTCGGAAAGAAACGGCCGATCCGCCGCCGGTTCTTCCTGGATCGTCTTCTCCACGAGGGAATTCTGCATCAGTCCCTCCATCACTTCTTTGGGCAGTGCCGCACGTCCGTTGTGATAGAGCAGTTCACCCTGCGCCTGACGAATGCCAAAGCGCCGGCAGAAGTCTTCGATGCGCTGTTTCATCGGCAGCCGCCAGTCCTCAAAGGCATCCAGGTGTCCGCTGCCATTGAGATCCTTGAAGCCAAAACCGTCCATCTCCATGATCTGGACGCCGGCATTGGGCTGATAACCGATGTTCTTCCCTCCCTCATTGACGATCGTACAATGATCCTTATTATGCTTGAGGGTCCATTTTGATTTCATAGTCATCATCCTTTCGACAGTTCCACTATATCATTGCCCGTCGCGGAAGTTGTCATAAAAGCGTGTGAAATTTTGTTATCCCGCTGCGGCCTCCTTCTGCATCTCCATGACCACCGCATGCAGGTAGCGCACACACTGGTCGATCCCCATGCAGCTGGTGTTGATCATCATCGAATAGTTGGTGACCGAACCCCATTTGCGGTCCGTATAGAACTCATAGAAGTTGGCGCGCTTGCGGTCATAGCGAAGCAGCGTCTCTTCCGCATCCTTTGGATCCAGATGGTACATCTCGATGCCCCTCTGCAGCCGGTCGCTCTTCTTTGCATAGACGAAGAGCGAGAGCACGTTTGGATGATCCCGCAGCACATAGTCCCCGCAGCGCCCGACGATGACGGCGCTTTCTTTCGCGGCGATCTCCCGGATCAGCGCTGCGGCATTTTCATACACCTCGTTGTTGACCGTCAGCGAGGTGACCGCGGAGAGCACAGAATGCGAGCCGACCTCATACAGACCGTTTTCACCACGGTTCTCATCGCGGAAAAAGGCGCCGGAAACCCCCAGCTTCTTTGCGATGTCCTCCAGGAACACCTTGTCGTAACACGGAATGCCCAGCGACCTCGCCAGCCGTTCACCGATGAGCTTGCCGCCGCTGCCATACTGACGCGAAATGGTTATGATCACGTTTTTGTTCATATGCACCACCCTTTTGTTTTATTATACCACTTCCTGTGGTTCCTGCGGCAAAATGCACATCGTTTTGCGAAAGCACCTGTTTCGTTTTTTCCACTTTCCTGCGGATAAAATGTAGTTTTCCAACCGCGGCAACTGTGCTATATTGAATACAGAAGCATCGATCGCTATATACAGGAGGGATCATCATGTTAAAGATCGCAACGATCGGGACGAATTTCATCGTCGACGCCTTTTTAAGTGCCGTAGCGGCCAACGAGGGAATCGAGTGCTGCGCCATGTACACCCGCAAGCGGGAACACGCCCAGCCACTGGCAGATAAGTTCCACGTTCCCGCCATCTACACCGATCTCGACGAAATGCTCAGCGAGCCTTCCATCGATATCGTCTACATCGCCTCTCCCAACGCCCTGCATTATGTGTATGCCAAACAGATCCTGAACAAGGGCAAGCATGTCATCTGTGAGAAGCCGTTCACATCCAACAGAGCACAGTGTGCGGAACTGTTTGCGCTGGCTCGGGAAAAGAAGCGTTTTCTCTTTGAAGCGATCAAGACCGTGCACACCGCAAACTTCAACAAGATCCGCGAGCTGCTGCCAAAGCTGGGCGACATCAAGCTCGTACAGTCCAACTTCTCACAGTATTCCAGCCGTTATGACGCCTATGTCAACGGCGAAGAACCCAACATCTTCAATCCGGCGTTCTCCGGCGGTGCAATCGCGGACATCGGCATCTACTGCCTGCATTTCATCGTTGCGCTCTTCGGTCTTCCACTGGAGGGGCGCTACGAGCCCAACCTCGGTCCAAACGGCATCGATACCAGCGGCAGCGGCATCCTGAAATATCCGGATTTCGTCGCTTCCTTCTCCTGCGCAAAAGACAGCACCAGCGAGTGCATCACCCAGATCCAGGGGACCAAAGGCGCCATCAGCGTCCATTCGCAGCCAAGCAACTGTGCGCAGTTCACCTATCACGACCGTCTCAACAAGACCAGCGAGGACCTCTCCCTGCCGGTGCATGAGGCGACCCTGTATGAAGAAGTGCGTGATTTTGTCCGCATCATCCAGGAAGATGACGTTGCGGAATACGAACGGCTGCAGGCAGAGACCTGCCAGGTGATGGAAGTCTTTGAGCAGCTGCGCAAAGGCGCCGGCATCCGCTATGGCGATGACTGCTGAGATGCAGGGACCGCTCTTCCGACAACGACATGAAAAAAGTGCTGCGTGACCTGAAAACGCCATCTGATCGGCGCAAGGTCCTGACACAGCACTTTTCTTTTCCTCTTTGTTTCCTTCAGACGGTGCTCGCATGGACAGGCTCAGGCTGCGCCCTGGGCACCGTCGACCGCGTAGATTGCTCCGCTGACATAGCTCGCCTGCGCACTGGTGAGAAACAGTGCGACATTGGCTACTTCTGCCGGATCGCCGAAGCGCTGGAACGGAATCCCTTCCGCAATGCCTTCTTCATGCTTCTTTGCCGCTTCGGGAGAAAGATCGGTCACATTCCAGATATTCGTGCGGATCGCACCAGGTGCGATCGCATTGACACGTACGCCTTTCGATGCCAGTTCGATCGCCCATACCCGCGTAAAGTTTTCCACGGCTGCCTTGGCGCCGACATACATGGACAGATTTGCCGCGCGATGTGTCGCTCCGACACTGGACAGATTGAGGATGCTGCCTTTACTTTTGATGAGATATGGCAGCGCATGGATCGTCATGTTCACCAGTGCGCGCACATCCAGTGAAAAGGCCCTGTCATGATCCGCGATCGTCAGCTCCGTGATCGGCTGTACCGGACACCAGCCGGCATTGTTGACCAGGATGTCCAACTGTCCCTGCATCTGCTCATCGACGAGCGCAAAGATCTTCTGGATCGTCTCCTCCTGTGTCAGATCCCCGACCACATAGCAGATCCGTTCACTGACCGATGCACTCTGCTGCAGCGCCTGCTCGTTCCTTCCGACGATGATGACGCGAGCGCCCTCCTTCGCAAAGCGCTCGCTGATCGCGCGGCCGATACCGGAACTGCCGCCGATAACGATCGCAACCTTGTTCGTTCATTCTGCCATTTGTTTCACTCCTCTTCCTCTTCGCAGAGATGCGCCCGCCGCTTGGATGTCCGTACCGGCCGCTGTTGCCTTGGAAACAGCGGCGCTCTCCTGCTTCTTCTTCATTGTAAGTTTTCATGCGAAGAATCAGAAGTATGTGTTCGTTATCCTCTGTAAACTCCTCGTTATCACTCTGCCTCCTCGCGGACGGAATACGCCCTCCCGTCATCGTTCACAAGCGAGTGCAGATGCCATAAAGCAAAAAAAAGCCGGCGAAACCGCACTCGACGTCTGCACATCCGCACAAACGCGATGCCCGTTTCCCGACTCTTTTTCACATGATCGGATCGGATTCGATCGAACGCACCCGATACCCGGCATCCATGACCGCCTGCCGAAGCCGTTCCTCGTCCACTACCCGGTCACAACGGATCCGTGCCTTTCCATCCCGGAAAGAGACATCGGCCACCACACCATCGACCGCTTCTAGCGCTTCTTCCACCCGGCGCGCACAATTGGCACAGTGCATGCCTTCGATGCGGATCGTCTCGGTCCGGATCACCGGACCATCCAGTGATTTCTTCGACCGGGACACACGGTCTCCGCCACCGCCGCAGCAGGTACTCTCGCCTTTGAAATGCCGCAATGCGCCGCGCAGAGCAGCTCCCAGCAGGACGATGACGACCAGCCCCACGATCACATCCGCTGCATTCATATCGATCACCTCTTTTCCTGTTTCCGCAGCCGGCGCTGTTTCCTGCGCTTTTTCAGCTGCGTGAAGATCGTATAGATCCCCATGCCGACCACATAGAGCAGGATGATCCATACGAAGAAATAAAACATGGAACCCGTGGAATCTCCCATACCATCACCTGCCCGTTTCCCTTATTTTGGCATTGCCTTTTTTTGAGCAGCCGGATGACAGCTGCCGCAGGAACGGGAGCGACAGCCGGCACATCCCATGATCGCTCCCATGCGCGCCGCCAGCCGGGCTTCCCGCCGACGATGCACGATGATAAAAACACAATAACTCAGCACCAGCAATACGATCATGATGTCCGTCATCGATCTCAGCTCCTTTCTTTTCAGCCGACAGCGCCGGGCGACCATCGCCCGACGCTTCGTTCTTTATTCCTGGACCGCCCGGCGTGCGTACACCTTCTGGTTCTTATAAGGATCCGGACGAAACAGCAGGAACAGCAGCACCGCCAGCAGCACAATGGCGATGGCGCTCCAGATGCCGAAGGCACCGCCGGTCATCAGCGAACCGATCTGGTAGACGATCAGGCAGACGACATAGGCGAACAGATTCTGGAACAAAATGGCAAACCAGAACCATTTGCGGGACTGCATCTGCTGTGCCATCGTTGCGATCGCCGCCAGACAAGGCGAATCCAGCAGATTGAACAGCAGGAAGGAGAACGCAGCGATGGACGTCGGGAACCACGCAGCGATCGCCGGTGCGACGACCCCCGCTTCCTCTGCCAGTTCTTCCGATACATTGGCCAGTACGCCCATCGTGGAAACGATCGCTTCCTTTGCCGTGAAACCGGAGAGAGATGCCGCGACCGGCTGCCACTCCCCAAAGCCCAGCGGGGCGAACAGCGGAGCGATCGCACCGCCGATGATGGCCAGCAGGCTGTCCCCGCTGTCTTCCACCATGCCAAACGCTCCGTCCACAAAACCAAATCCGGCCAGAAACCACATGACGACACACGCCAAGAACAGGATCGTTCCCGCTTTGACGATAAAGCCTTTCAATCGTTCCCATACGTGCATCAGCACGGTCTTCACCGACGGGATGTGATACTGCGGCAGTTCCATGACGAACGGTGCCGGTTTCCCGGAAAACGGCTTCGTCTTTTTCAGTATGATCGCTGAGACGAGCACGGCCAGGATGCCGATGAAATACATGAGCGGGGCGATCCAGCCACCAGCCTCATAATTGCCGGTCGTCACATAGCTGGCCATGACACCGCCCATCAGCGCGATGACCGGCAGCTTGGCTCCGCATGGCACAAAGGTTGCCGTCATGATCGTCAGCCGACGGTCATTTTCCTGCTCGATGGTCCTGGAGGCCATGATGCCCGGAATGCCGCAGCCGGAAGAGATCAGCAGCGGAATGAAGCTCTTTCCGGAAAGACCGAAATGACGGAACACACGGTCCATGACAAAGGCGATGCGGACCATGTAGCCGCAGTCTTCCAGGATCGACAGAAACAGAAACAGGATCGCCATCTGCGGAACAAATCCAAGCACTGCGCCAACACCGCCGATGATGCCATCAACGACCAGCGACTGTACCAGATCTCCGGTTCCGATGGAAGTCAGGAACCCACCGACCGCATCCTGGATCATGACGACGAACTCATCATTGGTCCAGTCGGTGACGATCGTACCGATCGTCGTGACCGAAACATAGTACACGACAAACATGACGGCAATGAAGATCGGAATGCCTAGAATGCGGTTGGTGACGATACGGTCGATCTTATCAGAGATCGTCATCTCTCCCTTTGCTTTCTTTACCGAAGTCTTTACGATCTTCTGAATGAACTGATAACGCTCATCGGTGACGATGCTCTCCATATCGTTGTCCAGTGCCGTTTCCAGCGCCTGACGTTCTTTTTTCACAACTTCCCGGCCCTGAGAGGACAGCGACACACTTTCCATCACTTTGCTGTCATTTTCCAGCTGTTTGATGGCATACCAACGTTTCCGCTCTTCACCGATGGAAGACGGCAGCACCTCTTCCACTGCATGGATCGCCTTCTCCATGTCCGTGGAGAAGATTTCCTGCGGCAGCGATGCCTCTTTCTGTCCGGCAACTTTGACGGCTTCCTCCATCAGTTCATCCAGGCCGTCCCCTTTCAAGGCCGATGTCTCGATGATCTTTGCGTTCAGCAGCATCGACAGCCGTTCGGTATCGATGCGGATGTTCCGCTTTTCCAGCAGATCGGCCATGTTCAAAGCGATGACGACCGGGATCCCGGTCTCCATCAGCTGTGTCGTCAAATACAGATTTCGCTCGATGTTCGTCGCATCCACCAGATTGACGATCACATCCGGATCCTCCTTCAGCAGGTAATCACGGCTGACCACTTCCTCCAGCGTATAAGGCGAAAGTGAATAGATTCCCGGAAGGTCGGTCACGATCACCTCTTTGTCTTTCTTCCATTTCCCCTCTTTTTTCTCGACCGTTACGCCCGGCCAGTTACCAACATACTGATTGGCTCCGGTCAGGTTGTTGAACATCGTGGTCTTGCCACAGTTCGGATTCCCGGCCAATGCAACTCTTACTGTCATCCTTCTACCTCCTCGCTCCCTATTTCACCAGAACACATCTGGCATCTTCTTTCCGCACGGACAATTCATAGCCCCTTACCGTAATTTCGACCGGATCTCCCAAAGGAGCGACCTTGCGGATATAAAGCTCTGTCCCCTTTGTGATCCCCATATCCATGATGCGGCGCTTATACGCCCCATCTCCTTCGATCTTCGTTACGATGACCGTGCTTCCAACTTCTGCTTCACCTAATGTCATTTCTGCATCTCCTTTCCAGACATGATCGTTCTTCCCCATGCAGTGCAGGTATCAGATCATGATATGCCGCGCCATATCCGCATTGATGGCCACGCGTGAATCCCGCACATTGACGATCACATTGCCGCCGATGGCGGACAGCACGGTGATCTTCGTGCCGGCCAAAAAGCCCAGATTCTCCAAAAACCGTCTAGTCTCCTCATTTCCTCCGACCCTGCGGATCGTATTGACTTCTCCGATTCCTGCTAATGTCAACGGCATCATCGATCATCCCTTTCTTTCTTGCAACAGGTGATGGGTCTTCTCCCATCCTCTTTTCTTGCATAGTTAGCATACAGCAACCACCACACATGGTCAACGCCCTTTTGTTAGCACTGGCTAACAAAAGCAGGCA
>DWYK01000098.1 GCA_019118705.1 Candidatus Merdibacter merdigallinarum
CCACTTCGGCGTCTGGATCATAGGCCGGCATCGTTTTGATGGAAGGTTTTAACTCGGCAACGCCGGCATTACGAACAGCGCCGGAGCCGGCAATGTTCCGGCGCGATTCGCTGTACCGTACAAAGGCAGGCGGAAGCGCGTTCAGCTTTTGCTTCATACCCTGCAATGCCTCGTCATCCATTTCGGACAACGCAACGAGGTTGTCAAACGACACTTTATAGTTGCCGGATAAAACCTGTTGCACAACGTCGGGCATCCGGGCTGATAAGTCGTCGATCGCTTGTGCGTAACGCGCATACTTTACAACTGTGGACTGCGACAGATGATACTGTTTGCCAAGGCGCGCAGCCGTCCGCCGCCCGCTTTCATTTTTGCGAATGTCCGAAACAGGCTGTTTGCGAGGGGCGGGAGATACCATGTTTGTAGGATGTTGTTCGGAATACTGATTTCTCCCTTCCGCATTTTTCTTATCGTTCGCAACCTTCTCCGCTTCATATTGCTTGCCGATCAGGTATTTGCGCATTTCTTCCGAAATGTTGCGCCGCCCCAACTGGTTAGCGCAGATCCAGGCGATCGCGTCTTCCCGGCAGGAGAACGCAACTTCCTGTACCGCATAGGGAATATGCAGCCGGTTACAGATGGCATATCGATTGTGACCGTCCACGATCACCCCCTGCCAGACAAGGATCGACTCCCGGCACCCGTCCACCGAAATATTTAGCTCCAATTGCCGGTATTCTTCTTTTCGTAAGGGTGGGATCAATGCTTTGAATTCAGGGTCGATCTGAAGGCGGGCAAAGCCCTTTTCACCCATGCCGCCCCCTCCGTTCCACCTGCTCTAAACTTCGCAGCGAGAAATACGCGACCCGGTTCACGCGGTCGACTTCGCCCGTCAACAGGTAGTTGCGGTCCATACGAAGTTGGCCGGTGATCTCCATCAACTTGTCCAGCAAGGATTTGCTGTAAAATTCAATCGAGTGGCCGGCACAGATCTCCCGGTTGCTCAGGTTCACCTTGTTGGCAGTCCCGTAAAGCAGCGGCTTGTCGGACCCAAGGGTCGCGAGAAACAGCGCGTCCGGGTTGACCAGGAACTGCACATACGCGGGCATTCCCAACGCATACAGCGTCTCTTTGTGGATGCGGATACGGCGGCGCGCCATATCGAGCGTTACGGCAATGGGTTTTGCGCCTTTCTTTTGTTTCATCATGCCGTGCCTCCTGCTTCCGCATAAGCCCCTGCCGGGACAGCCTCGTCGCCGTGGCTGTCCTGCGCAGAATTGTCCCGTATGCCATACACGGCATACCCTTCAAAGATGTCGATCTGCATGGATTTCTGGTGCTCCTTGAACGGCAGCCCGAACTGATTCTGCCAACCTTCCGGGAAGACCGGCGTGCGGGAAGATCTCGGTTTGGTGCCATCCTTCAGGACGCGCTGGTAGATCTCCGTGGCCGTTAAGTCAAAGGCGATCAGCCATTCGCCGTTGGCGTGGATGACCTTTCCCAGCAGCTTATAGCGGTAATCCAGGTTCCAATCCATCAGGGAAAAAACCTTGGCAAAGAACAACCGGCAGGTGATCTGGCGGGTCTTCTTATGGCCTTTGCCCGGGGTGGCCCAGGCGAAGGAATCCCGCTCTTGCTCCGAGCACGGACGGATGGCAAGGATCTTACGCTCCTGGTTGACAAGGATCTGAACAAAATCCACGTTCGGGAACCGGCGCAGGCACGCCGCGTTTACATAGAATTTGTAATTGTTGAACGTCACCGAAGGTTCGGCCGTGTGGGCAAAGAATTCCCGGCGCACCACCTGGTATCCCTCGTAGTCGAAAGCGCCGTCCAGTTCCAGCACATCGTCGGCGGCTGGCGGCTCCCGTTGCTCTCCCTGCGGCCGGTTGGCGGCGGGCTCTGCGTCCACCGGCAGCTCCGGGGTTTCTTCCCCCAATTTTGCCAGGATGTCCGCAAGACCTCTTTCCTGCTCTGGCTGTGTCATGTCATTCATTTCCATCCGTCTCCTTTCCTGGACGCGCGCTCAGCTCCTGCCGGATAAACGAGCGCAGCGTATCAAAGCTCGTGATATGCAGTCTGGGGCCCGTCTCATACAGCCGCCCTTCCAGGCGAAGCTTCCAGTCTTCCTCGTTTTGCTCTTCCGGGGAGGGCAGCTCCCTTTGATGCGCATAGTACGAACTGCCGAAAGAATGGGCCCACCCTTGCGGGACGGCGCGCACTCTTTTGCCGGAAACTGAAAGCGGCGTGACGTCTTGCTGCTTGGGGTCACCGCCTTCCCGAGCCGGAAGCAGTGCGGGGCGCAGAAACGCTTCGGCATCCGCGATGCGGAAGATGTAGGCGCTTTCCTCCCCGCTCTGGAACAGTGACCCCGTAATGCGGTATTTGAAGGACGGGTTCCAACCAAACAATTCAAACAAGGTGGAGGCAAATGCGCCGGCTGAGATCTCCCTGGGAACGATCTTTCCCTCTGAAAGACGGGAACAGGTTACGGCGCTGCGCTGATTTTGTGCCGACGAGCGGACGGCGAACAGCATTTGTACCGGGTCGACCAAAAACTCGACCAGCCCTTTGCGGCCAAATGTTTTGACGCAGGCGGCGGACAGGGCGATCTTCTTGTCCTGAAAGACGATATACTGGCGGCCGGCACTGTCGAAAAATTCCTCCCGTGCGACCTCAAAACCGCGCAGGTCAAAATCGCCCGCGGCAACGGATATCTGTAATTCATGAGGTGATGTTTTCTGCCCGGCGTTTTCTTGTGTCGGCTGGGGATGGACGCTGGTGGATGCATGGTAAAAATCCGCCGGTTTGAAGCCCGCCCAACGCGGGTTCACCGTCACGAATCCTTTCAGTAACCCGCTGTCGATCACACGCAGCTCCGGGATGAAAGAACGGCCGCCAAATTTGGCGTTGTTCAGCATACGCTGCACGGCGATGAAATCATCCCGGGATACGATCCCTTCATGGTGATCCCGGTACAGGCTCTGCGGCCGGTCGCCCCGGTTCTTGCGGGATTTGTGCGTCAAGTAACTGGGCGTCCAGGTTTTCCGCGT
>DWYK01000099.1 GCA_019118705.1 Candidatus Merdibacter merdigallinarum
TAAAATCAATTTTTTTCGTTCAAATCTGTCAGAGGGCCCGTTTCCCACCGGATCGGATCTGTTTCGCATCTGTGTGACCCCCACCATTGCCATTGCGTTTTCAACCATTATCGTGAATTCCGATCATCGAACGTCAGCACTCTGCAGCTTTGCGGTCATAGTCCTCCTTTACCTATGTGTTCTATTATAGCATATTCTTTTTCAGATTTTCACATGAACTGTCATAGAAAAATGATGTGCGTTTTTCCCTTGTCGGGATGGGCACAGGTAAGAATATCCGTTATAATAGGAACGAGTCATGCATGCAAGCATGCGGAGAGGATGATGTCTGTGATCCGGAATATCATATTCGATATCGGAAATGTGCTGGTTTCCTTCCAGCCGCGCCACTATTATAAAGATGTGCTCAAAGAAGCGTGTGAGACGGTCTGTGATGCCGTGTTCGCCTCCAGTTGCTGGGGCGACTATGACAACGGGCTGTGCACGCTGGAAGAGGTGAAACAGCAGCTGCTGGAGCGCCATCCTGATCTGCGTCAGGAGATCGCGCTGGTCATCGACGACTGGTTTCATCTGATGAAGCCGATCCCGGCGATGTGGGAACTGCGGGAAGAATGCCGGGAACGCGGATATGGCATCTACATCATATCCAATCTGAGCAGGGACAGCTATGAATACCTGCAGAGGGAATATCACCTGTTTGATGCGCTGGACGGGCGGGTGCTCTCCTTTGAGGAAAGATTCGGCAAGCCGGATGCGCGCATGTTTATCCGTTTGTGTGAACGTTGTTCGCTCCTTCCATCTGAGTGTCTGTTCCTGGATGACCACCTGCCAAACATTGAGGCCGCAAAGCGTCTGGGCATGCATACGGTCCACGTGAGCGATCCAGAGGCGGCCGCAAAGGAAGCGAGGGAACGCTTATGCTGAAGCTGCAGCAGCGCGTTCAGGGGGTGATCACCGCCATCGATGCCCATGGGCGAGGCATCCTCCCTTATGGGAAAGATCGGATCTTCGTCCCTGCAGCCCTGCCGGATGAACAGGTGGAGGTCACGATCGTCAAAGTGATCAAAGAGGGGTATATCGGAGCGATCACACGACTGACGCATCCCAGCCAGGACCGTGTGGAGCCACCCTGTCCTCATGCGCACAGCTGTGGCGGCTGTCAGCTGATGCATATGGCGCCCGCTGCCCAGCTGCGCTGGAAACAACAGCGGATCATCGCCGCCGCAAAGAAAGAAAAGCTCTCTCTGCGCATCCACGATGTGGTCCCATCACCTGCGGCCGCCTGCCGCAACAAGGTCATCGCCAGCTTCGGCAAAGATCGCAACGGTATGATCACGGCCGGTCTGTACGAGGAATCCAGCCACCGCATCGTGGCGATCGAACGCTGTCTGCTGCACCCCGCCTCCTGTGATGCCATCATCCAGACGATCCGCACGCTCATGAAGGAACTGCGCATCGAACCCTTCGACGTTCGTAAACGACAGGGATTTCTGCGGCACGTACAGCTGCGCTGGGGCGTACGCAGTGGAGAGATCCTCGTGACGCTGGTCGCGAGCGAATCTCGTTTTCCTGCCCGCAAGCGGTTCGTACAGGCACTTTTGCAGGCGCATCCTGCCATCCGCAGCGTCGTCCTCAACGTCAACCGCCGCGATACCAGCATCGTGCTGGGCAGCGAAGAACACATTTTATATGGAAACGGATGGATCTGCGATGAACTGCTGGGCAGGCAGTTTCACATCTCATCCTCTTCGTTTTATCAGATCAATCACGACCAGTGCGAACGGCTCTACCAGAAAGCCTACGATCTGCTGGAACTGAAAAAAAGCGACCGGCTGCTGGATGCTTACTGTGGGATCGGTACGATCGGACTGTGTGCCGCTTCCCAGGTAAAGGAGGTCATCGGGGTCGAACTGAATGCCCAGGCCATCGCCGATGCCCGCATCAACGCAAAGCGCAACAAGATCACCAACGCCCGCTTCATCTGCGAGGATGCCAGCCGGTTCCTCCTGGCGGCGGCGAACCAGCATCAGCGCTATGATGCCGTACTGCTCGATCCGCCAAGAGAAGGCAGCACGCCGATGTTCTTAGATGCCTGTGCCCGGCTGCAGCCCGCCAGGATCGCCTACATCTCCTGCAATCCCCTCACCCAGCTGCGCGATCTCAAGATCCTGGCACAGTACGGTTATGTCTGTGACGAGCTGTTTCTCTATGACATGTTTCCGATGAGCACCCATACAGAAAGCGTCGCCCTGTTAAAAAAGGGTGGACAACGAACCACAAAGGTACGCAGAGGGAGCGTTGCCCGCACCCAAAAGGACAAAGGGGCACATGAAAAGAGGTACCGCCATGGCAAATGAACTGCAGCCATTGTCGCTGATCTTTCCGAACCGGTTGTTCCGGATCCCCGATTACCAGAGAGGATATGCCTGGCAGCAGTCCCAGCTGGCAGATTTCTGGGATGACCTCATCAACCTGCAGCCGGACCGTTATCATTATACGGGGCTTTTGTCACTGAAACCGCTGAAGCGGCAGGAGACAGACGGCTGGGGAAGCGATCGATGGATGATCGAAAAAGGCTTTCAGGCGTGTCATGTCGCAGACGGACAACAGCGGCTGACCACCTTCGTGATCCTGCTCAACGAGATCGTCTGCTTTGTGCGCACGCTCGACGAACAGTAAGGCAGCTGTTATCGATCCCGGTGAACAGGAAGCGATCTTCGACTGGATGATCCGCACCTTGGATTCTCTGATGGATGCCCTCGCCTTCGCCGGCGTATGGGAGAGATGAGACATGGCGTGCACCTGCCGCAACGCCCCTGTACAAAAAAGACCGCTCGCACGAACGGTCTTTTTTCATCTTTGGATCGCCCTACTCCTTGTTTTCCTGCCGCTGGCGGATGAGGTTCAGCGTTCCGCCGGCCTTCAGCGTCTCCACATCCAGCGCGCTCAGCTCATAGCTCACCGAAAAGGAAGTCTGCCTGCTTCTGTTGTATACGGTTAGTGTCTGACCCGGTGTGATCGAACGGACATACTCGATGACCAGTTCATCCATCTCATCGATGCCATCATAATCCGCTTCATCGACGAAGGTGAGCGGAAGGATGCCGAAGTTGATCAGATTCGCCTTGTGGATCCGGGCAAAGCTCTTGGCGATGACCGCCTTGATCCCCAGATACATCGGTGCCAACGCCGCATGTTCCCGGCTGGATCCCTGTCCATAGTTGTGTCCCGCAACGATGTAGCCGCCGCCGTTTTCCTTGCAGCAGTCATGGAAATCCGCTTTGTTGTTCATGAAGACAAAGGTGCTGATCTTCTCGATGTTGGAACGGTATGGCAGCACCTTGGCACCGGCCGGTGCGATGTGATCGGTCGTAATGTTGTCGCCGACCTTGATCATGACCTTCTTGTCGATCGTATCCGCCAGCGGTGTATTGACCGGCAATGGTCGGATGTTCGGCCCGCGGACCACCTCGATCGCTTCCGCCTCTTCCGGTGCGGCCGGTGCGATGAACATCGCATCGTCGATCGGCATCTGCGCCGGTTCCTTCGGTTCTTCATAATCCAGCCCCAATGGCGAGCGCAGTTCTCCGCAAAGCGCACTGTAAGCGGCAGTCTCCGGTGATACGAGGCAGACCCTGGCGCTCAGCGTGCCGCTGCGGCCATAGAAATTGCGGTTGAAGGTCCGCAGCGATACCGCATTGGTGATCGGTGACTGTCCCATGCCGATACACGGACCGCAGGTGCACTCCAGGATGCGTGCGCCGGCCGCGATCAGATCGCTCAGCGTGCCATTGCGCGAAAGCTCCATGAAGATCTGTCTGGATCCCGGTGAGATCGTCAGCGAGACATCCGGATGCACATGCTTCCCTTTCAACAGATTGCCGACGGAGACCAGATCGTGATAACTGGAATTCGTACAGCTGCCGATGCAGACCTGATCGATCTTCATCCCCTCGACCTCTTTGACCGTGCAGACATGATCGGGCGAATGCGGCAAGGCGATCATCGGTTCCAGCTGCGCCAGATCGATCGTGATCACCTGGTCATACACCGCATCTGCATCTGCCTGCAGCTCTTCAAAATCTTCCGCTCTTCCCTGCTGTTTCAAAAAGGCCAGTGTGCGTGCATCGCTTGGAAAGACGGAGGAAGTTGCGCCCAGCTCTGCCCCCATGTTCGTGATCGTCGCACGCTGTGGCACGCTGAGGCTCTTCACGCCATCACCGAAGTACTCCATCACACAGCCGACGCCGCCTTTGACGCTCAGCAGCTGCAGCACCTTTAAGATGATGTCCTTGGAGCTGACCCCTTTGCGCAGCTCATTTTTTAATTCGATGCCGATGACGCGCGGCATGCGCAGATGAAACGGCATCCCCGCCATCGCACAGGCGACATCCAGGCCGCCGGCGCCGATGGCCAGGGAACCGATCCCGCCTGCGGTCGGCGTATGAGAATCCGATCCCAGCAGCGTCTTTCCCGGTTTCGCAAAGCGTTCCAGATGGACCTGATGACAGATACCGTTTCCCGGACGGGAAAACAGGACCCCGTGTTTCTTGGCCACCGTCTGCAGATATTTATGGTCATCCGCATTTTCAAATCCGCTCTGCAGCGTATTGTGATCGACATAGCTGACGCTCAGTTCCGTCTGTACCTGGTCGACCCCCATCGCTTCCAGCTGCAGATACGCCATCGTTCCTGTCGCATCCTGTGTCAGCGTCTGATCGATCGTAATGGCGATCGGTTCCCCGCTGACCACATCCCCCTGGGTCAGGTGTCGGCGAATGATCTTTTCTGTTAAATTTGGCATAGTTTCTCTCTCCTTTCGTCGAACGCTCTCCGATATTATAACACAATATGGAAAAAGTTTCATAATTTATGAAAAATATGATATAATTGAAAAATCAATGAAAGGGAGTGAAAGAAATGGGGTCTATGGATGCCTATTTTCATCAAGCGGTCGTCAGGAATCAGATCGAGAACGAACTGTACCGCCGCTACAATGTAAAAAAAGGGTTACGCAACGAAGATGGCACCGGTGTACGCATCGGTCTGACACGGATCGCAGACGTCATCGGTTACACGTACGAAAACGAACAGAAACGCCCCTGTGAGGGGAAGTTGCTCTATCGCGGCTATGAGATCCGCGATCTGGTCAAAAACAAGGCGCCGATGGGATTTGAAGAGGCCGGCTTTCTGTTGCTGTTTGGCTGGCTGCCGACACAGAGGCAGCTGCAGGAATTTCACGATGTGCTGGCACAGGCCTATGAACTGCCAAAGCACTTCATGGAGACCAACATCCTGCTGACTCCTTCCTCTCATCTGATGAACCGGCTGCAGCAGATGGTCCTGGCTCTGTTTGATTATGACAAAGCACCGGAGGATACCTCGCCGGCCAACATCCTGCGTCAGGGCATGGACCTGATGGCGCGCATGCCGGCTCTGATCACTTCACTGTTCCAGGTGAAGCAGCACCACTGCGACCGTCAGTCGCTGACGATCCACTACCCGCAGGAACCGCTCTCGATCGCCGAGAACATCCTGTATCTGTTACGGGAGGACCACACCTACAGCGAGGCGGAGGCACAGACGCTCGATGTGCTACTGATGCTGCACGCAGATCACGGCGGCGGCAACAACTCCACCTTTACCAACGTCGTCGTCGCTTCGACCGGATCGGATCTCTATTCGACGATCAGCGCCTCGATCGGTTCGCTGAAAGGTCCGCGCCACGGCGGTGCCAACCTGCGCGTGGTCGAGATGATGCAGTGCATCCGTGAGGAGATCTCGTATCAGGCAGATGATGCAGCGCTGCGGCAGGTGCTGCTGCGCATCCTCGATCACGACTTCTACGATCACAGCGGACTGCTGTACGGCATCGGACATGCGATCTATACCACATCCGACCCGCGTGCCGAGATCATCCGCTCTTACTGTGAGCGACTGGCCAAAGAAAAGGGAATGGAAGATGTCTTTTCCTTTTTCCTGCGCTATGAACGCTGCGCCAAAGCGCTCATGAAAGAGATCAAGGGCGTCGATGCCTGTGCCAACGTCGATCTGTACAGCGGCCTCGCCTACACGATGCTCTCCATCCCAAAAGATCTTTACACACCGCTCTTCGTCTGCAGCCGCATCGTCGGCTGGATCGCGCACAACATCGAAAACAAGCTCTATGACGGCCGCATCATGCGCCCGGCCACCCGTTATGTCGGAGAGCTGCATTCTTATGTCAAAATGGAGGATCGAACCTATGAAGAAGACGATAACCGTATTTAAAGGCGACGGCATCGGACCGGAGATCACCGATGCGGTCCTGGCCATCCTGCAGGCGGCGCAGGCCCCGCTTGCCTATGAGGTCTATTCGGTCGGCATCCCGCTGTACGAACAGTGCGGAGAGCTGATCAGCGAAGAAGCATTCGCTTCCTTTGAACGCAACAAGGTCCTGCTGAAATCTCCGATCACCACCCCCATCGGATCCGGCTTTCGCTCGATCAACGTCCTGCTGCGCAAAAAGTATGATCTGTATGCCAACGTGCGCCCGGCCAAAAGCAACCCGGCGATCGCCACGCCATTTCCAGATGTCGATATCGTGACCTTCCGGGAAAACACCGAAGATCTGTATGTCGGCGTCGAGGAACAGATCGATGCCGATACGGTGCATGCCACCAAGATCATCACCCGGAAGGCCAGTGAACGGATCATCGAGGCGGCCTTTCGCTATGCGGCAGACAATCAGCGGAAACGTGTGACCTGTGTGCATAAGGCCAATATCCTCAAGATGAGCGACGGACTGTTCCTGTCCATCTTCCACGACATCGCCAAGCGCTATCCGACGATCGAAAGCGACGATCGGATCGTGGACAACATGTGCATGCAGCTGGTCCAGTACCCGCAGCGCTACGATGTGCTCGTCATGCCCAACCTCTACGGCGATATCCTCTCGGATCTGACCAGCGGGCTCATCGGCGGACTGGGCCTGATGCCAAGCGCCAATCTGGGCAGTGAATACGCCATGTTCGAAGCGGTCCACGGCAGCGCACCGGACATCGCCGGCAAGCACATCGCCAACCCGACCGCACTGTTGTGGTCGGCCTGCATGATGCTGGACCATCTGGGCGAACAGACGGTTGCCGCTCGCATCCGAAAGGCGGTCGATCAGGTGCTGACAGACAAAAAAGCGCTCACCCCGGACCTGGGCGGCAGCGCTACGACCCAGCAATACACACAGGCGGTCATCGAAGCCCTGTAAACAGAAGACCTCTGCCACATCGGCAGAGGTCCTTTCAGTTATGTGGGAGGGGCAGCATGTGAAACTGACAGCGGATCTTCCCGTTGTCGAGATCGACACAGGCGTAGGAAGCGAGTGCTTCCTCCCGGTTGAAGAACAGTGATCCCGGGTTGAGGATGCGCACCCCTTCCACTTCCTGATCCAAACGCATATGGGTATGTCCATGGAAAAGCGCCTGACAGCCGTAGGCCCTTGCGCGGCGGGCACCGGCGATCTCGATCTGTCGGAGAAAGGCCGCATAGGTATCTTCTTCGTCCGCACGGCCCTGCATCGCCGCCGCTGCCTCCATTTCCAGCTGATGCCCGTGCAGCAGCAGGATGCGGCAGCCTTCCAGCTCGAGGATCTGCTGCTGCACGAGACCATAGGAAGCCGGATCATGATTGCCCTGCACGATGTAAAAACCACGCAGCCGCTTTGGATCAAAGCCGATGTCCCCCAGATGGATGCAGACATCCATCGAAGCATGCATCCTGCGGATGCGGCGGACACGTGCCTGTTCCCCATGGCTGTCGCTGATCAGCAATATCCGTTTCATCTGCTCACCTCACAACAACAGGCGCATCTGCGCCTGTTGGTTACTGTCTGTTCAGGATATCGATGATCGGCTGATAGTAATCATAGCGACCGTCGACGTACTGCAGGGATTCATAGGCGATCCCTTTTGCCTTATCCAGGTCGATGTCCTCATAGACATGGGCAAAGCGATAGTAGACATAATCCTTGATCTGGTTTTCACGGATGAGATAACCATAGTCCGCATTGCCATGTCCGTAATCCTCATGCAGGATGTAGAGATCGGCAACGTCCATCATCAGCTCATTGTTGTAAAGGTCAAAGAGATCGGTAAACTGCGAGAGCAGCGCATAGGCGAAGTTCTCATAGTACTTCACATCATCGTACTGCCACTGCGGCAGGACCGTACGCGCCAGCTGCATGAAATGCTTCATGAACGCTTTGAGGTCCACCTTGATCACGCTGCCCAGCTCCTCTTCCGTTCGATGGCCCTGACGCTGGGCGATCATCAGCAAACGCTCCCACAGATGGAATTCGCTGAGATACTCCTCACCGTCTTTCTCCATATCCGTTCCGATCACATAGTTGATGGCTGCAGCGGCATCGGCTTCCATCTTCGGATAGTCACTGGCCTTGAAATCCACCGTATCGGCGATCTTGGAAAGCACGACTTTGATCAGATCGACATCATAGCCGTCATCCTCATAGGAGAAGGATGTCTTTGTCAGGCGGAAATCATCCAGCAGCTTCTTCTCGATCGCCCCCAGATCCGCCTCATTCATCAACGTGGCCGCATAATCGTCATAAGTATACGTGATGCCCATCGCCTGCATCATCGCAATGCAGGTATCCAGGCTGAGACTTTCATATTGTTCCAGCTTTGCCTTCTTGCTGGTGGTCTTGGCAGCAGTCGTCTTCGCTGCCGGCTTCTTCGCCGCTGTCTTTTTGGCAGCCGGCTTGCTGGCGGTCGACTTCCCGGCAGCCGGTGCTTTTGCCTTGGCTGTCTTGGCGGCCGGTTTCTTGGCAGCCGGCTTTTCTTCTTTCACCGCTTTGGCGGCAGCTGTCTTCTTGGTCTCTGCCTTTACCGTCGGTTCCGTTTTCGTCGTCTTCTTTACGGTGCCGCTCTTTCTGGCAGACGGTTTTTTCTTTGTCGCCGCTGCCACGCTCTCTGCACTCGCTTCTTTTTTCGTATCTGCTGTCTTGACCTTAGCCTGTGCTGTTTCTTTCACAGCCGCTTTCGTCGAAGGTTTTGCTGCACTTTTCTTTTCTGCCATTGAGTAACCCCTCCAATACCTCTCTTTTCACAGAGAAACTGTTTACATGGACATTATAGCACAGTTTGAAAGTGAACAAAAGATTTCCGACATTTTTTAGAAAGCACTTTCATTTTTCGACATTTTGACCCTTCTTTTGCGAAGGATCCTGGGCGGATCATGGAAGGCCAAGATGATCCGCAATGGAACGAACAGACCTGAAGTTCACCGTCCCTTCATATTATGTCGATCCTGTGAAGGAGATTTCACCCCGATTTCATACCGCCGACACATTGCCTTGCTTTACAAACCTTACCGAGACGAGTATATTAAAAGTCGTAGATTTCACATCATTTCCGTGAATTCCTGCGGCATTGTCCTGTTATCATCAGCAATGCGAACAGATCAAAAGGAGGTCTTTTTATGAATGAAGACAACAGATTGAGTGAAAATGAATTTCAGGAGGCTCCACAGCCATCGCCCGAAAAGCCAAAGCGGGCAAAACGGGTCATCCAGCTGACCTGGGGAAAGCTGACGGCGATCATCGCCTGCTGTCTGGTCCTCTCCATCGGGTGCGGGATCGGAGGTGCCTATCTGATCGCACGCACCAATCCATCCAGCGTAATCTATCAGGATACCTCCAAGATCGTCAGCACCGGATCACAGGATTCCAGCACGATCAAATCGGTCGTCGAGCAGTGTGCAAACTCGGTCGTTGAGATCCAGACCGAATCGGTCACCAACGGCAGCAATCCGTTCCAGCAGTATGTCAGCAGCGGTGCCGGCAGCGGTGTCATCCTGACACAGGACGGCTACATCGTCACCAATCATCACGTCATCGAAGACGCAAATTCGATCACGGTCCGCACCCGCAGCGGTGATGAATACAATGCTTCTCTGATCGGTTCCGATGAACAGAGCGATCTGGCCGTGCTCAAGATCGATGCGACCGGACTGACACCGGCCGTGCTGGGGGATTCCACCACCCTGGAAGTCGGAGATCTGGCCATCGCCATCGGCAACCCGCTGGGTGAACTGGGCGGATCGGTCACCAGCGGCATCATTTCCGCACTGGATCGTGAGATGACGATCGACGGACAGACGATGACCCTCCTGCAGACCGATGCAGCGGTCAACCCGGGCAATTCCGGCGGCGGTCTCTTCAACGCCAACGGAGATCTGATCGGTATCGTCAATGCGAAATCCAGCGGTGAAAATGTGGAAGGCATCGGTTTTGCCATCCCGATCTCCACTGCCACCGATATCATCGACGAACTGATCGCCAACGGTGAGGTCACCTCCCGTCCGACCCTGGGAGTATCCCTGTACAACGTGGAAGATGAGATGACCGCCTCACAGCTGGGTGTCGACAGCACCGGGGTCTACATCGTGCAGATCGTCGATGGCGGTGCTGCGGATAACGCCGGCTTGCGCAGCGGGGATCGCATCGTCAGCGTAGACGGCAGTGAAGTGAGCAGCGCAAGCGATGTCCGCGCCGCTTTGAACAAACACAAGATCGGGGAATCCATCTCGATCACCGTCGAGCGAAACGGACAGACGCAGGACTTTGACGTCGCTTTGTAGAGCGGTCGGACAAATGAATACAAAACACACCGGATTTTCCATTCTTTGGGCGTTCCGGTGTGTTTTTTATCCCGTTTCGCGGTATAATGATGATATACGGAGGTAAACAGATACTATGGAAGTGAAAATCAGAAAGAGGAAAATCGTCCTGGTGGGTACCGGCTTTGTCGGAATGAGCTTCGCTTACTCACTGCTTTCAGAAAAGGGGATCAATGAGCTGGTACTCATCGACATGAACAAGGACAAGGCGATCGGCGAACAGATGGACCTCAGTGATGGTCTGCCGTACGCAGATTCCAAGATGACGATCAAGGCCGGCGATTACGAAGAATGCGCAGATGCGGATATCGTCGTCATCACTGCCGGTGCCGCACAGAAACCGGGACAGACCCGTCTGGAGCTGGTCGGCATCAATGCCCGTATCACAAAAGATGTGGCCACACAGGTCCGAATGTCCGGCTTCAGCGGCATCCTGGTCGTCGCCAGCAACCCGGTCGACATCATGACCTATGTCGCCTATCGCGCCAGTGGTCTGCCTAAGGAACAAGTCATCGGTTCCGGTACGATCCTGGATACCGCCCGCCTGCGTTACAATATCTCCAAGCGCCTGGGCATCGCACCGAGCAACGTTCACGCCTACATCATGGGCGAGCACGGAGATTCCAGTTTCGTCCCTTGGATCCACTGTTATCTCGGCTGCAAGCATCTGCTTGAATACATCGATGAAGAAGACAACCTCACACTGGAAGACCTGCAGAACATCTACCTGGAGGTGCGCAATGCCGCCTATGAGATCATCGACCGCAAGAAAGCGACCTACTATGGCATCGGCCTGGCGCTCAAGCGTCTGATCTCCTGTCTGCTCAACGATGAAAAAGCCATCCTGACCGTCTCCACCTACCAAAACAACGAATACGGACGTGAAGGATATTACATCGGCACGCCGGCCGTCGTCGGCAGCAACGGCGTAGAAAAGATCATCAAACTGCCGCTCAACGAGATGGATCAGGACAAGTTCAATCACTCATTCGATACGCTGAAACAGACGATCGAAGAGAACCTGCAGGAAGTCCTGGCCGACCTCGACTGATCATGGTCAAACAAAAAAATGCCCCGCAGCGGGCATTTTTTTCATCCTGTTTCTTCGATGGGTCGCATCGAAAGCTCTTACAGCCGTTTTTCAAAGTTTCCGCTGATGCTCATGCCTTCACTGAAGATGACAAAGGCGTTCTCATCCAGCGTATAGATGATCTTTTTCAGCTGATTCTCTTCGTATTTATTGATGGCACAGACCAGGATCAGCGTTTCATCATCGGTATAGGCGCCGGCACCCTTCCAATACGTGACCCCACGTCCCGTCTCCTGCATGATCGCAAACTGCACATCGATGTTCTTGGTGAAGATCATCGCCGTCATGTTGATATTCTGATAATGGGTACGATCGCAGACGCTGTACATCACGACCATGTAGATGATCGAATAGATGGCCGTTTCCAGGTTGAACAGCAGGGCGCATACGCCGAACACACCGATGTTGATCACGATGGAAAGCTGTCCGACCGTAATGGGAAAGTTCTTTTTTGACAGATAGAAGCCGATGATATCCGTACCGCCGCAGCTGCCGCTGGCACGCAGCGTGATCCCGACCCCAAATCCGCTCAGGATCCCGCCGATCACACAGGAAGCCAGCACATCATCCAGGATCGGCTCCTGCGGGATCATCACGAGCGACATCACCAGCGTCTGTACGACGATGCTCAGCAGCGTCTTGAAGAAAAAGCCGCGGGAGATCGAACGATATGCCAGCAGGAACAGAGGGATGTTCAGCATCAGATTGATGATACCGGCAATATCAAACTGTGCCCCAAACGGCAGCAGCGGCGAAAGGACGGTACGCAGGATCTGTGCGATACCGACGATCCCGGCGCTGTACAGACTGACCGGCACGATCAGCAGATTGACGCTGGCCGCAAACAGCGCGCTTCCCAGGATGACATAGAGGTACTGTTTCCAGCCCTGAAGCTTTCTCATATCCAACACTCCTTCAAACAACAGGAATTGTAGCATATTTTCCCCTTCGTTTAAAGCGTTTCTCCACCGATGTATTTACCGGCATCACAAAAATGAGTATAACGGAGATACCGGTGTCCGACGCTCTGCGATCGCCGGACACAGAAAGAGAAAAGCTGGAGGAAGGGATCCACCATGGTACACATCGGCAATGACTGGGACGCTCTGTTAAAGGATGAGTTCCAGAAAGAATACTATTTGCGGCTGCGGCAGTTTCTCGCCTATGAATACCGGCACGCCGTCGTCTATCCGGATATGTATGACATCTTTAACGCGCTGAAATACACCCCTTATGAAAAGGTGAAGGTCGTGCTGCTCGGACAGGATCCCTATCATGGAAGAGGGCAGGCACACGGTCTATGTTTTTCTGTCCAGAAGGGCGTGACACCACCGCCTTCCCTGCAGAACATCTATCAGGAACTGCACCGGGACATCGGCTTTCAGATTCCTGCACACGGCAACCTGAGCGCATGGGCCAGACAGGGCGTGCTGATGCTCAACACCGTTCTGACCGTGCGTGCCAACCAGCCAAATTCCCATGCGAACAAGGGATGGGAACAGCTGACCGACCGCATCATCCAGCTTCTGGATCAGAAAGATGCCCCGCTCGTATTCCTGTTATGGGGAAAGAATGCCAAGTCCAAGCAGGCGCTGCTGTCCAACCCGCGTCATCAGATCCTGACCACGTCGCACCCGAGCCCGTATTCGGTCCATTATGGCTTTGCGGGCTGTGGACATTTCTCAAAGACCAATGCATTTCTGACAGCGAATGGCTGTACGCCGATCGACTGGCAACTGCCCATGACCCTGTAAGATCAAAAAAAGATGGCTGACAAAGGAATCTCACCGATTTCCTCTGCCGGCCATCTTTTGTGTTTTTCCGTTCGCAGGAGCCTGCCGCATCACGCATGCCGGATCATCGCATCGATCGCCGCCTTGCGCTCGGAGAGCTCCATCCAGCGTTCCATCGTCTCTTCCATCTGCGTCATGATCGCTTCCCGCTGTTTTGCCAGGGCGTCCAGTTCTCTGAAATCGCTCGCCTCTTCCATCTTCGCATCCAGACGGGCAATTTCCGCTTCCAGCGTTTCGATACGTTCTTCCATGCCGGAAAGTTCCTGTTTTTCCTTGCTGCTCATCTTCGGGAGTGTCTGGCTGCGCACCGCCGGCCTGAAGACAGGTGAAGGCTCCTCTGTCCGCAGCAGTTCCATATTGGCGCTGTAACCGCCGATGCAGGTGCGGATCGCGCCCTGTTCAAAGATCCACAGCGAATCACAGATGCGGTCGAGAAAATAGCGGTCATGCGATACGGTGACGATGATGCCGGAAAAACTGTCCAGATAGTCTTCCAGGATCGCCAGCGTCGTGATATCCAGATCGTTGGTCGGCTCATCCAGCAACAGCACATTGGGTTCCTCCATCAGCACCTTCAGCAGATACAGCCGACGTTTTTCTCCGCCGGAGAGAAACCGGATCGGCGTATACTGCACCGATCGCGGAAAGAGGAAACGCTCCAGCATCGATGCCGCATTCAGCGTCCTTCCCTCCAGGGCAAAGCTGTCCCGCTGCTGCTGGATGTAATCGATCACCCGCTGCTGTGGATCCATCTCCTCATGTCCCTGGTGAAAATAAGCGATCCGGATCGTCTCTCCGTAGGTGATCGTCCCTTCATCCGGCGACAGTTCTTTGGCAAGCACGCGCAACAGCGTCGTCTTGCCACAGCCGTTTTCCCCGATGATGCCGATGCGGTCATGCCGTCCGAAGACGTAGCTGAAATCCGAGAAGAGCGTCCGTTCGCCGTAGCGCTTGGCGATCCGTTCGCATTCGATCGTCTTTTTCCCCAGACGGGCCGATCCAAATGAAAGATCGATTGCTTCATTGACTTCTTCATAGTTCACCGCATTCAACGCCTCGAATCGCTCCAGACGCGAACGGCTCTTGGTGGAGCGCGCCTGTACACCGGCGCGTACCCACTCCAGCTCTTTTTTCAGCAGACGCTGTCGTTTTTCCTCCTGTGCACGCTGCAGCGCGAGCCGTTTCTCCTTCTCCTCGATATAGGTGGAGTAATTGGCTTCATACAGATACAGCTTCCCCTGCGACAGCTCCATCATGCGATTGCAGATGCGCTCCATGAAATAGCGGTCGTGTGTCACCATGAGCAATGCGCTGCTCATGCGTTTGAGATATTGTTCCAGCCAGGTGATCATCTGTGTATCCAGATGATTGGTCGGCTCATCCAGGATCAGCAGATCGCTGGGAGACAGCAACACCTTCGCTAATGCCACCCGTTTTTTCTGCCCGCCGGAAAGCGTCTGGCAGCGCTGTTCCAGATCACGCATCCCCAGACGGGTCAGGATGCGCTTTGCCTCATAGACCGCGCTCTGTCCGGCGCTGGCCATCACCTCTTCAAGGATCGTCGCCGCATCGTTGAGCTTTGGCTCCTGTTCCAGCATGGCGATCCGCAGATCTTTTTTTCGGATGATGGTGCCGCTGTCGCTTGTTTCCTGATCGTTCAGCAGACGCAGCAGCGTCGTCTTTCCGGTACCGTTGATGCCGACGAGGGCGATCTTATCCCGCTCCTCGATGGCAAAGCTCACATCATCGAGGACCGGCTTCACCGCATAGGTCTTGCTGAGATGTTCGATGCTCATCAGCATAAGCGCACCTGCTCACCGATCCGCATCCCTTTGGGATAACGGTTTTTGACCCAGGTCCCGTCTCCCTTGCCAAAGCCCAGCGGAAACCCCTGATAGCGCATGCAGAGGAATCCCCGCTGCGAAGAAGCGATCGGATGCCCCTTCAGAAACTGTTCACATTCCCTCTGATCCATATCATGAACATGCAAAAGATGTGACTGATGAACGGAAGCCATATAAAAGTGCTGGTGTGGTTCAAACCGTTTTTTGACGCTTTCCCCGCACAGGATCCCCTGGCGGATCACCTTCAGCGGTTCCAGGAGGACAAATGGCTGCGTACGCGCATAGACCTGTGTCCCCTGCGTATACAGGTACGCATCCGGTTCCTGCAGCTGATCTTTCAAAAATGCCTGTGCATACGCATCTGCCTTCATCGACGGCAGGGTGCGCATCCGGACTCGCGGGGCATCCCCTTTTTTTCGCATCCGGGCGATGAAATGGCCCTCTCCGCCATCCATCGGAAAGATCCTCCGCACCTTGGCGGCATCGATCCCAGGCTGCACAAAACCGCTGCGACCAAATGACACGCCACAGTCGAGAAGCTCCATGTCGCTATACGTCGCCAGAAAGGCAGCGACCGTCTCCTCATTTTCCTCTTTGGCGTAAGTACAGGTCGAATAGACCAGGATCCCGCCGGGACGCAGCGTTTCATAGGCGCTGCGCAGGATCTCCTGCTGCCGAAGCGCACAGCGACGGACATTCTCTTCGCTCCAGTCCTCCATCGCCTGTTCATGTTTCTTGAACATTCCCTCGCCGCTGCAGGGCGCATCGACGAGCACCTTGTCAAAACAGCCCTTCAACGTATCCGCGATGTGCTGTGGCCGCTCATTGGTGATGGCATACTCACTGAAGCCCAGCCGCTCCATGTTGGAGAGCAGCACACGGGCACGCTTTGGCTCGATCTCGTTGCTGAGCAGAAAGCCGGTATGCGCCAGTTTGGCGGCGATCTGCGTGCTCTTACCGCCCGGTGCCGCACACAGATCCAGCACCCAGTCCCCCCGCTGCACATCCAGCACCTCGACCGCACTGCTCGCACTGGGCTCCTGCAGATAGAAGACCCCGGAGAGATGATAGGGATGATTGCCCAGGTGTTCCTCATGAATGTAAAACGACTGCGGACAGATCGCGCTGGGACGGCACTCCCAGGGAGCGATCGATAAAAAACGATCCGTGCTGCAACGGGTCTCATTGACACGCAGACCACGAAAACGTGGCTGTTTCAGCGATTCCAGATAAGCGGGATATTCCTCACCGAGATATTCCTGCATCCGTTTCAAAAAAGCTTCCTTCATCGCTACCTCCTCTTCATCCTTCCGTCTCGGCCTCCGCCGTTTCCTTTGCCAGATAGACGATCTTCTTTGCGACCATGCGGGAAGCGAAAGCCAGGGTGATCAGGCGGATCGGCACATTGTTGCGGTGAAAGCTCATCAGATATTCACTGACCTTGCCCTCCTGCTTTTCCAGCACCTGTGTGGCGATCATCTGCAAGGCATTCTCCTGCTCATCGCAGAACAGATCGAAGGCTCCCTTTGGACCCAGCTGCGCGATCTGAAAGGCGATGCCATCCTTCACCTGAGAGATCGTCAGCACCTGTTTCATCAACGTGATGGCCAGCAGATAGGCGATGTGCTCCCGATTGTAGCGTTTTTTCACCGGCTTGGGGATCAGGTCCATCTTGACATAATTATTGATCATCGAACTGGTGATGATCACATCCTCTTCATCGAAGAGATCTTTCAGATACTGTTTGACCAGGGTGATCAACTGGTCCATATAAATATCGAACGTAGGCAGATCCTGCCAGCGCGGCAGACGATAGGCAATCATCTGCTGGCAGAATTCCTTTAATTTTTCATTATCCATGTATCGTTCAGCCTCCTTCTCGCCAACATCTTGTATTTATTATTATATTCACAACCATTTGATTCGTCAATTTGGTCTGCATTACCAAACCTCCCGCATGACCACATTCCTCTTTGTGCGCAGATGCCTCTCTTCCCTCTGCACCACCGATTGCAAAACACAAAAATCCCCGGCAGTTGCCGGGGAATCTCTTCTCCTCTGTCGATCGATCAGAATGCTTCCTTGCCTTTGACATAGGTCATCTCAACGGAATAATCGTCATTGAGAACAACGATATCCGCATCACAGCCTACGCGCAGCGCACCTTTTCGATCGTCGATCCCCAACAGACGCGCCGGGTTCAGCGTACAGGAATTGATCGCATAGTCCCATGGAACCATCGCTTTTTCGACCAGTACCTTCAGTCCTTCGTTGACCTTCAGCGTAGAACCGGCCAGTCCCTTCGTGCTGGTCAGATGCGCGCTTCCATCCGGATACAATTCGATCTCATTGCCGCCGAAGAGCACCTTCGTACCGACCGGCAGGCCCTTGACCATCAGCGCATCTGTGATCATGATCGTGTAATCACGGCCCTTGGTCATGAACAGATCATTGAGCGCATTGACATTGGAATGATTGCCGTCACAGATCACTTCGCCATAAGTATCACGGAAGCGCATCGCTGCACCGACCAGCCCCGGATTGCGGTGATGGAACGGTGTCATGCCGTTAAAGATATGCGTCATGCTGCGGGCACCGTTGGCGATCGCCATCTGCGCCTCTTCAAAGGTCGCACCGGAATGACCGATGCTGACGATGACTCCATGCTGTGCCAGATAACGGGTCAGCGTAAAATCGTCATCGTGCTCCGTTGCCATCGTAATGATCCGGATCAGGCCCTTGGCCGCCTTCTGATAACGCTCAAACTGCTCGATCGTTCCCTTTACACAATACTGCTCCGGCTGTGCGCCCTTGTATTTCTGATCCAGGTAAGGTCCTTCAAAGTGAATACCGAGGATCTCCGCACCTTCATAGCCTTCATCTACGACCTTTGCCACATTGGCGACCGCCTTGGTGAGGACTTCCTCGCTCTGTGTGATCGTCGTCGGCAGGATGCCGGTAACACCTTCCTGCGGGATGTTCTTCATCCAGTTGCGCAGGCCCTCTTCATTTGCGTCATTGGTATCAAAACCATAAGCGCCGTGTGTATGAATGTCGATAAAGCCAGGAACGATCCGCTTGTCCCCGTAGTCCTTATCCGCTGTCTTTTCGCCGTATGGGAGAATGGCACTGATCTTTCCGTCCTCCACTTCGATTTGTGCTTCCAGCCAGTTGCCGAGCACCCAGACCTTCTTGCTTTGAATAATCATAGAAAGATACCTCCTGTATAAGTAAGATGACTGATCTCTGTTATCATTATACTCCTATTTACAAAAGATTCCAAAGGGGAACGCTTTCTTTCTGCCAATTTATGCAAACATCCCAACAAAATGTCCAAATGCTCATTTCTGTCCGCTGCCAAGCAGCAACGCATCCAGTTCTCTGGCCGCCTCATAAGCCCCGCAGCGCTCCTTACATGCAAGCCAGCACCGAAGATAACCGGTCGCTCCATAAAGCAGGAAGCTGCGCTCTGCCTCATTTGCAAACGTGCGTTCCTGTTCCAGCAGGGAACGAAGCCCAGTGGCCAGTGCGCTGTCATCGTTCAGCGAACATCTCCGATAAAAGGGCAGATCGCGTTTGAGCCATTCAAAATAAGGGAAGGTCCGTGGCAGCAGCCGTTCGTTGAGCGGATCTTCATGAAATGCACGCAGCGCGCTCTCCAGCTCTCTGAGCCGGTCCTCTTCCAGTGTCTGCCGCACCTCCATCATCGAAGAAAAATGCAGGTAAAACGTCCCGCGGGTGATCGAAAGCTGCGCACAGAGCTCCTTGATCGAAGGCAGGGTGCCATCTTGTGCCAGCGCATCGTGGACGGCCTGCAGGATCCGCTGTCGGGTCTTGGTGGAACACCGATATGTCTTCGCCATCACTATCCGCTTCCTTTCCGCAGTCATTATAGCGGATCCCTGCGGGAAACGCAACGCACGCAGATCCACGACGAAAAATGAAAAAAACTGTTGCTTCTTTTTGAAAATGCGGTATAATAGACATGCTGATAACGGAATGCCGACTTAGCACAGTTGGTAGTGCAACGCACTCGTAACGCGTAGGTCGGGGGTTCGAGTCCCTTAGTCGGCACCAGATAGGCAAAAAACCGCATCATGCGGTTTTTTTCTGCTTTTTTATCACAAGAGACGGACATCACTGATCCGTCTCTTTATGGTTTCGTTTCAACATGCGATTTTTCCGGATCGCATACGCTTTCTGGGAAGCGTGATACAGCACTCGATTGACCGGCAGGTCAAACTCACCGATAAACTCATTGATATGCGGATGGAAGTTGGCCTTGAACTTTGTCAGCCCGTCTTGAAGATCGCCTTCGACCCCGCCCATGTTCGCATAGCGGCAGCCGTTGGCAAATGCGTATTTCATGATCTCCGTATAGAGATAATACTGCGGCATGAACTTCTTGAAGCGCTCATTCATGCCCGCATACAGCATCTCCAGCGTATCGCCCACCTTGATGGACAACACCCCGGCGATCACGGTCCGCTGCGGATATTCCCGAACGATCTCTTCAAACTCGGCAATGTCCCTTGCCAGTGACCGGTGGATGTCCTCCAGGCGGCGTTTTTTCTTTGGTGCGCCTTCTTTCAGCTGTGCCAGCTGCGCATCGTTCTCCCGGCGCTGTTCATACAGCCCTTCCAGCATGACGCGCACATCGACCTCTGCCAGAAACAGATAACAGTCTTCCTGGTAGATCTCCATCAGCTGATGAAAATACTCCCGATTGCGCAGGCTGACATGCTTGCGCTTTTCGGTCAGTGCGACCACGTCCGCGAACTCATCCAGGCGCTCTTCCCCGACACGGACAGCCTCCACATTTCGCTTCAGCGCATCTTTGATCAGCCGTCGGGTATGTCTTGGCAGGGAAGCGTCAAAATCTTCACAGGCATAGACATTGGCCTGATAACGCGGCTGGATGCTCTCTTTGATGTACGTCGTAAACCCCTGATGGATGGCCCCTGCCGCCCGCAGGTTTTCCAGGATCTCTTTCATGCCCGTATGGACCTCAGCCGTTTCCTGCTCCTCGATCAGATAATCCCGGTAATGAATGCCGGGATCCATCTTGATGAACAGACAGTGATATCGTTTTGCCCAGCGTTGCAGTCCCTGCAGGAACACGACCGTCAGCTCCTTGTTGTGATAATCCATGACCGGCCCTCTGGGCACGTACATCATCGTAAAATGCAGCGGTAGTTGCTTGATCAGGACGAGCGCGCTGGCCACCAGCTGTTCCCCCGCTCTCACACCGACGATGGCGTGATCCCAGTTATCCTTTACCTTTGCCCAATCTGATGTCTGCAACAGGTTGCACAGCGGATGCGCCGCGATGAATGCGTCATGTTCCTTCGGATCCACCTGTTCTACAAAACGATACATTGTCAAGCTCCTTTCCATCCTGTGCATCTGCCCTCGCAGATGCCGCACGCCAGAAGCAGTTCCCATTTCTTCACGAAACATGCTCCGGCCCGCGCTTGCCAGCAGTATTATATCATTCCCCGCCAAATAAGCCAAGGTCTGATCCTTCGATGCAACGGGAAGCCCGGCCGTCTGTCCGGTCCCTGCCGATACAAAAGCGGAGCACCTGCGCTCCGCCTTCTTCTTCATTCGTCCTGCGATGCCATCTTCACCGGCGTTCGCAGCACTTCGATCTCCACCCGATCCAACAGCGCACGCACCGCCTCACCATCTGCAATCCCGCTGGTAAACGCGCTGGCACTGCCGGCAGCCAGGCCCATGCGGAACGCGTGTACGTACTCATTTTTCTCCATCCAGCCATACAGGAAGCCGCCGACCATCGCATCCCCGCAGCCGATGGTGGAGACGACCTTCCCCGCAACGCTCTTTCCATAATAGATCGCACCCTGTTCATCCAGAAGGTAGGCGCCCTTGTCGCCACAGGACACCAGCACATTGCGCACGCCTTTCTGCTGCAGCGCCTGCATGCTGGAAAACAGGATTCCTTCCCGCATCGGGCAGCGAAACAGCTCCTCCAGCTCCTGGATGTTCGGCTTGATCAGAAACGGCTTTTCTTCCAACACGTGCAGCAGCGCCGCATTGCTCGTATCCACGATGCAAAGCGCGCCATTTGCTTGCAGCATCCGCACGATCTGTGCATAATACGTATCCGGGATGCTGGACTGCATGCTGCCGGCGATGACCAGGATATCACCCTGCCCCAGCTGTGACAGCCGCTGCAGCATCTCTTCCAGCTCTGTCGCATCCGGCTGTGGTCCCTGACCGTTGATCTGTGTCTCCTGATCGGCGAAGATCTTCACGTTGATGCGGGTAAACCCCTTTTTTACAGGCAGAAACGATGCATGGATGCCTTCACCGATCACGCCCTGTACATACATCTGCGCACTTTCTCCTCCGACAAAGCCATAAGCGATCGACGACAGTCCCAGATGCTGCAGCATGCGCGACACATTGATTCCCTTTCCGCCATAGATGATCTCTTCCTCACTGGTCCGCTGGATCTCTCCGATCCGCAGGGCATCCAGCTTTATCATATAGTCCAAAGACGGATTCACGGTTAATGTATAGATCATAAGCCCCCTCCTTACATATCGACGTACTGACGACAACAATAACATTCTATGCAACAGGTCCTCTTCGTTTCCATTATACTATTCGCTCCATCAGCGTCAAGCAGATCCAGATGGCCCTGCATCACAAAAAAAGACAGAGCAGGCGCACCGGATCCATCCGATCACACTTTCTCTCGTCTTTCGTCGCTCGTATAGGCACGGTCAAACGTGATGACCGCAAAACAGTCTGTCCGGTACGCATGGATATGCTCCGTGATCCTCTTCATCAGCTCTTCATCGCCGCACCCGAGGTCAAAGGGAACGACGACATCAAAGATCAGATTGGTATGGGTCGTTCCCGGGACAACGCGGAAATCATGAAAGCTCAGGCGCGGATCCACTTCATCCAGCACCTGCCGCACCAGCTGGCGCAGCTCATTGGTCAGCGCATCATCCACCTTGATCGGATCCATGTGCACGACCGTCTCGATGCCCATCTCCTCCTTGATCTCCTTCTCGATGTTGTCGATCATATCATGGCTTTCAAAGATATCTTTGCGGTAATCCACCTCTACATGAACGCTGACAAACAGACGGTTCGGCCCATAATCGTGTACGATCATATCATGAATGCCCAACACGCCGTCATATTTTCGGATGCGGTCCACGATCTGATCGACCAGCTGCGGGTCCGGCGCCTTTCCCAGCAGGTCATCCAGGGCGCTGCGGATCAGAGAAATACCGGTGTACAGGATAAAACCGGCCACGATGATGCCCATATAGCCATCCAGATTGAAATGCAGGATCGGCGAGAGCAGCGTCGATGCGAATACGGCCGTCGTTCCCAGCGCATCGGATAATGAATCGGCGGCGGTCGCCTCCATCAGCGAAGAATGTACACGCTTGCCATAAGAACGGTTATACGCAAACATCCACAGTTTTACCAGAATGGAAGCGAACAGAACGATGAGCGCCACCCAGGAAGATACGATCTGCTGCGGATGCAGGATCTTGGAAATGCTCTCCTTGCCCATCTCCACGCCGAGAAACAGGATCAGCACCGCCACCAGCAGCGATGCCAGACATTCATAACGGGCATGGCCAAACGGATGTTTGGCATCCGCCGGACGCGAAGACAGACGGAAGCTGATCAGAGAGATGATCGAACTCCCGGCATCCGAAAGATTGTTGATCGCATCCGCCGTGATGGAAACGCTGTGTGCGAGCGATCCTGCGATAAATTTGAACAGACATAAAAAAAGGTTGCTGATGACACCGACGAATGCCGTCAGATTTCCGATTGCCTTCCGCACTTCTTCCTTCTCCGTATGTCCGTGATCCTTCACAAACAGTCGTACCAACAGATGCATCATATGTCTCTCCCCTTTGCTCGTTTCTATATAATCTATCATATTTCAAAAAAAAACGCAAAATTCCCATCCCGCTGCCCTGCACGCATCCCTTTCCCGGTCATGATCGATGAAACGCGATGTTTTCAAAGAACGATGAAATTCTGCTCATCGAAAGACATACACTGGAAGTGGTGATCGACATGCGTCGTTTGGAACATCTTCTGCTGTTTTCGCTGCTGGCCCTGCTGTTGTTGTTTGGCCGCGATGTCAGCGAGAGCGTGCGGACCTCTCTGCAGATCTGGTGGAACACGCTGCTTCCCGGCATGTTCGTACCGATGATCCTCATCCGCTTCCTGCATGCCCGCCAGGGATTTGATCATCTGTATTCCAACCTCTTCAATCGGCTCTTTCACATGGAGGGCAATGCGTTCGCCTATGTGATGTGTGCGCTCCT
The DNA here is from genome assembly GCA_019118705.1 of Candidatus Merdibacter merdigallinarum. Classification (GTDB taxonomy): domain Bacteria; phylum Bacillota_I; class Bacilli_A; order Erysipelotrichales; family Erysipelotrichaceae; genus Merdibacter; species Merdibacter merdigallinarum. The sequence goes on from DWYK01000099.1 coordinate 23,735, forward strand.
GCTGGGGTTTCCCGGCGGTTCGCTGTTTTTGGATGAAGCCGGTGAACAGGGCCGTCTCAACGATACCGGCTGTCAGCGCCTGATCGCCTGCTGCTGTTTTCCCACGCCCGGTTTTGTCATTTTGAGCGTCGGTTCTTCTCTGTATGGTGACAGTGCCATCGGCTGGAAACTGTATCTCTGCGTCATCGCTTCCGGTCTGGTGCTGCTGATGCTGTCACGACGACACGTCGTCTGTGCGTCGTCGGTCCTGCATACGCCGCCATCTTTTTTCTCCGCACTGACACAGGCGATATGGGACAGTGCTCGCTCCATGCTGCTGATCGGCGTTTATCTGCTGTTGTTTCTGGTGATCGCCTCCCTCATCGAACAGCTGCTGCCCGCCGCATGCACCCTGCCGCTTCAGCTGCTCTTTGAATTCAGCAGCGCGGTATTGCTGTGTGCCAGGCTCAGCTGCACGCTGAAACTTAGGCTGATGCTGACCGCCGCATTGCTTTCCTTTGGCGGTCTCTGTGTGCATCTGCAGATCTTTTCCGCTCTGCGCCACTGCGCGCTCCCCTATGCGTCCTTTTTAAAAGCCCGCATCTTGCAGGCTTTCTTTGCCCTGTGCATCGCCGCGCTCATCTTCTGAACGATCCGCAATGAGCACAAGCAGAAAGCTCAGACACGCGCATCCCATAGAAAAAAAGGAGCCTTTCGGCTCCTTTCGGCTGTTTATGCTTCTACTTCGCTCTTCCACAGCCCATGCAGGTTGCAGTATTCGTATACTTCGACCGTTCCTTTATAGTCACCCAGCGCAAAGACAGCCTTCGGTGCTTCTCCCGGTTTCAGCTCTGCACGCAGGACCTGATTGCCTGCAACGGCCCATACATTGGTGATGTAGTGCTCTGCCAGCATCGGATGCTCCACGCTGCCGACGACCACTTCCAGCTGTCCGTCCTTCACCGCAGCGACCGGCACATGTTTTTCCAGTGCGCCATCGCTCGTATTGGCGGTCAGCTCCACCATCGGCTTTCCACAGCACATGACCGGTACACCTTTATCGATGACCTTTTCAATGATATTTCCACAGATCTCACACTTGAATACTTTCATTTTTCTTACCTCCTGACATTGTCATTTCCTTTACGATGTCAGTATAACACACTCAACGAACCGCGTCATGTCGAATGCTCAGACATTTCTTCATGAAAGATCTCTGTCATGACGGTCTTTGCCGTCAAACCTCCGACGTCCCCAGCCAGCGTCTGCACAGCTGATGAAAGATCCAGCGACACAGGATCCAATCGATCGGCAGCAGGAACAGAAACAGCACGGCCCAGCCGATCCATCCGATGAGGTTGGACAGCTGCAGATCGACCACTCCATAGAAATGCTGACTGATCGATGCCAGGATCGCATGAGCCGCCAGAATAAACAAAAGAAAACACCACCCGGTCACTGCATAAACGACCATCTTTTTCATGAACGCCACCTCTTTTCACCATTATTATATCGAAACAATAACCGGCGGAAAACGTCTTTTCATCGATCGCTTCTCTTTTTGTGCATGCAACGGCTTTTTTTGCAGGATGTTTCGAAGCGGCCGCTCGCTTTGCGACAGCAGCAGTTCAAGATCAAGCCCCGCATCCAAACAAAAAAAAGCTGCCGATCCTTACAGCAGCGAGCGGGAACGCCGTTCTCTCATCTGTGCTTCTCTTTTACAGTCTACATACAGTCCTCTGGCGGCAAATGCCATGATGACAGCGACCAGCATCGCAAACGCCTGCATCCCATCACTCCCTTATCTGTCTATATCCTATCATGTTTTTTGTAAATGCCCGGTTAAACACTGTCAAGTTTTGGTCAAATGAAAATTGACAGCGGCCGGAGGGCTGCGATAAGATGATAGACACGACAGGAGCGAACTCATCCTCATGCAGGCCGTTGAACACACGGACAGCTGCGGAGCCGATCTCTCCTGAAAGAAAAGGAGGAACTGCGTATATGAAACTGTCTGTCTGTGAACAGCAGCTGCACATTTCCATCCAGGAACCGACGGATTGTGACCATGTGCTGGAAGATCTGCATCTGTCGCGCAAGAGCCGTTATCTTCTTTACCAGGAACGGCGCATCCTCTGCAACGGACAGGCGGTCGCACGATCCATACCACTGGGCAGAGAAGATCAGCTGGTCCTTCTTCCAACGCCGGTGGATGAACCGATTCCTTTGTGGGATCATCCGATCGATATCCTGTATGAGGATGAGGTGCTGCTCATCGTCAACAAAGAGCCGCAGATGCTGGTTCACAGCGATGGAAACAATACTTCTCATACCCTTTGTAACTGTGTTGCCGGCTATTATGCCCGAACACATCAGGATCATCCGATCCGTCCGCTGCATCGGCTGGATGTGGAGACCAGCGGCATTCTGCTGTTTTGCAAATGCTCGCTGCTGCAGCCGTTGTTTGATGACCGCATGAAAAACAAACAGATCCGCCGCAGTTATCTGGCCATCGTACGGGGACGTTTCCCCAAACGAGCGCAGCTGTATACCGACCCGATCGGTCGTGACCGTCACGATGCCCGACGCTACATCACCCACCCGAAAGGAAAACCGGCCCAGACCAGCGTATCGCTTGTACATTACGATCCGCAGCATGATCGTTCGCTGATTCGCTGCCGTCTGTTCACCGGACGCACCCATCAGATCCGCGTGCATCTCGCATCTCATGGTTTCCCGCTGCTCAATGATCCTCTCTACGGCAAAAAAAGCAGAGGCAACGGTCGTCTGGCACTGCATTCTGCCAGCGTTTCCCTGCAACATCCGCTGAGCGAGAAACCATTGGTGATCGAATGTCCGCTCCCGCAAGATCTTCGCCTTTTGATCGAATAAAAACGTATCCCCTTTGATGAGATACGTTTTTTTCATGTAAGCGATCATTTTTGTCCATAAAA
>DWYK01000100.1 GCA_019118705.1 Candidatus Merdibacter merdigallinarum
GATATGCGGATGAAACAAAGCGGCCGCATTGCCCGCGCAGTCACGGAGGCGACAGAACTGGAAGAATGGATATCGGCCAAACTGCCTGAAGAACAGAAGAAGCAGTTGGAACAGCTGTTGACCGCCAAAGGCGACCAGCTGGACGCAACGGTCCTGGATTATTACATCATGGGCCTGCGCACCGGCGCGCGGTTGATCCTGGAACTGCTGGATCATGATGACGGTGAGCTGGAGCCGGTAAAAACGGTTTAAAGGCAACGGGCAAGGCGCGTTCTGCGTAGGAGCGCGCTTTGCCCGTTCTATTCGGCGAATCATTCCTGCAGTGCAGGAGGAAAACACAACCCGAGATTTGTATGCCGCTTCAGAAACTCCGTTCCAGATTTGATAAAGGCCCACGAGTCCTTATAGCTGGAAGAAACAGAGAAATCCGAATCCAAGATGAAGCTTCTGAACGCCGCGATATCGTTACGGTACTGCAAGGCAAAAGCGTAGGCATCGGCTTCTTTTTCAGCGTCGGTGCTGTTGAGCTTATTGTACAGTACATGATCGAGATTGCAGGACATATAGAATACCCGATAAGGGATGCCCCACAGTTGATTGCAGCTGCATAGCTTGTCCAGATTTTGCCGCTTTTGACCATTTCGAGCAGCGATGGCTTCAACAGAACACGTTGCAATATCTTCTGTCGAATAGACCGGGTGTTTAGCGGAAGGGTCTTCCACAATGTGCTCGTCGGCAACATAGGCGCCATCCATATCTGTAATATGGATGATTTCCTGGAAATCTTTGCTGGTAAAATGATTGGATTTTGCGTATGTGCGCACCTCATTGCCAAGGCGCGATAAAATGTTATCCGGCCGTACCCCGCGTTCGCTCGTAATATCCCGATGCATAATGTGCACGAACACTGAATTGCGGTCGAAGATGCGGTTAAACAGAACGCCGAGCGCCTCGTCATCAGAAGGGCCTTCGACGATGACAAAGAGAACCTTTTTACGAGCCAACCGTATCACCCGCCTCTCTAAACGCAAGGGCGATGTCGTAGTTGTTGGTCGGCTCATAAACGGGTTCGCTCTGTTCGCCGAGCATGATATCTCGATAATAGAAATCGCGCAGATTGTTGTTCGGCTTTACATTTGTCAGTCGGATATAGCGATTTTCCGGGTTAGTCGTGGTAAAGGCGATAAAACCGCGGTCCAGTGTTTCCAACGGACGCAAGTTATGCGACGTAAAGATCAGCTGCCCCTTCCCCTTTTCGGCAATGATATGCAAAAGCTCGCCGAGCAGATATTCAAACACACCAGAATCCAGCTCGTCGATCGCCACTGTCATCGAGGGACGGTTGTACACACCAATCAAAAGATGCAGGATCGAGATGATTTTTTTGATGCCTTCCGACTCGTATTGCAGCGGGATGGATTTGCTGTTCTTCAAAGACATCAACTGAATGCTGCAAGCCCGCACGCCGTTTTCCTGTATTTGCGTGCCGAGTTCTTCAACCTCGATCGTTAAGCCGGGAACCAGCTCGCGCAAGACAAGATTCATAGAGGCGATCACCTTGCGGACAACGGCCATTGCTGACTCGGGGATCAACGAGACGCCGTTGAGCTGAAGCAAAATGCTGCCCATAGAAACTTGCCCCTTTTCCTCATAAGAGAAGGAGAGAGGCAGGGCGTTGATCGAAATCAACCCACTATTCGTGGTATCAATGATAAAAAGCTCGAAGTTGCCGTAAGCAATCAGCGCCTCGTACAAAGAGAGAAGCGCTTTGTCCTTGCACTGGCGGCGGATCATCGTGACGAGTTCACGGGAAAAAACAAAGGTACGCGATGTCGCTGCCGCAAGTTTCTTGGCTACCAGCAGATCGGTTTCTGTAGATTTTTTTCCGCCGACCAACGCCTTGAACTTAGACACCGGCAGGAACACGCCGTCGGTCTGCGTATTGACCAGGGGTGAAAACCTGCTTTTTTGCCCATCGCTTTTGAAAGAGGCTGAAAGCACTTCATTAAAGACAGTGACTTTCCACTTGGGGGCCTGTTCCATGTTGGCGGCGCTTTCATCGGCGTCTTTGCGGATGCTGCACGAATAGGCGACAGCACACTCCATTGGCTCTTGCGCGTTGCAGCGGACCTTGAAATGAAAGCAGAACGACGCCTGCGTAGAGTCCACATTGATACATTCCGCAAACTTCGGGGGGATCTGCTGCCCCATCAACAAATGCTTCAACAAAGAGAGCGCGTCAATTAAAGCCGTCTTGCCAGACCCGTTTTGGCCATACAACCCCAAAATGCTGGCAGAATAAGGCTTGCGGGTGTTTTCAAAGCTCAGCGAACCGCGTTTTACATTTTTGAAATTGCGGATCTCAATGCTCTCAAGGCGTACCACATTATGTTTCATAAGGCAGTCCCTCCGATTCCTACACGAATTCTTCGTGCAAGTTAAGAATAACATAAAGCGGCCAAACAGTCAACAGAAATGCGAGAAAACGGCACAAAATGTTTCAAAAAGCGATTTTGTTTCACTATTTTTCCCGTTTTATACGGCTTAGATACGGCTCACACCCATTTCAACATCCTTCAAAAAGCTGCCGGTCGCCGCCAGAGGCGGGTCGATCACGTCGTAACCTTTGCGTTTCAGGATGCGCAGCTTGAAATCAAGCAGCTCCGGGGGAACACGGAGGGACTGGGCGGC
>DWYK01000101.1 GCA_019118705.1 Candidatus Merdibacter merdigallinarum
TATCAGGGGTGCGCTCTAACCACCTGAGCTACAGGCCCATGTCCATCGAATTGCTTAATTATAATATCATCGCACTTCCTTCCTGTCAACAAAAAATTTCATTTTTTCATCCGATTACGCTTTCTGTATGCACAGAGCGGTCGCTGACCGGGACTGGGAACAAAATGGTCGATATGTGGCAGGAAGATGGGAAACATCGACAAAAGCATCCACGGTTCGTGAGGAAGGGCCGGTGCAGAAACGACAGGGACGGCAAAAGAAAACGAACATCCGGAATGTCTGGGAGAGCGGCTCGGCTTTGTCATCGGCGGAACATGGGAGAAAGATGGGGGCTTGCCGGGATGTATCGATGGGATGCGACATCGTTTGCGGATGGGGCATGGCATACTGGAGCCGGAGGAAGAAGTGTATGGAAAACGGTGAAGTGCTGGTCTATTATGTCCTGATGACCGATCGTGGAGCGCAGGAAGGAAATCTGTTTTTGTCTGCACCGCTGAACAATGCCTATCTGCTGGAACGGATCCAGGAGCTGAAGGAACAGGCAGACGGTCGGGAAGTCATCATCCGCAATATCATCTATCTGAGATGAGGATCGGGATCAGAGTCCTGTTGAGCAGCGTGAGCTGCTTTTTGTTTTGGTGAGGCAAATGCGAAACCAGGGGCAGCAAATCGTGCTATAATATGCAAAGAAGTCGAAGGAAAGGACGATGATCAAAGTGACAGAGGTAACGATTATTTCCGGCTTTCTCGGCGCCGGCAAGACGACGCTGATCAAAAAGCTGCTCAAAGAGGTGTATGATGACGAACAGGTCGTACTGATCGAAAATGAGTTTGGTGAGATCGGGATCGACGGTGGTTTTCTGCAGGATGCCGGCGTGGAGATCACGGAGATGAACAGCGGGTGCATCTGCTGTTCGCTGTCCGGTGATTTTGCGAAGGCGCTGCAGCAGGTGCTGGAACAGTTCCATCCGGACCGCATCATCATCGAACCCAGCGGTGTCGGCAAGCTGTCGGATGTCAAACGCGCGGTGCTGAATGTGACGGGCGATCTGAAGCTGGGCAGCAGCTGCACGGTGGTCGATGTGCAGAAGTGTGCGATGTACAGCAAGAACTTCGGTGAGTTTTTCAACAATCAGATCGAACATGCGGATGCGCTCCTGCTGAGCCGTACCCAGCATGCGGATGCGAAACGGACACAGGCGTGTGTGGAAACGCTGCGTGCGCTGAATGCGGAAGCGCCGATCGTCACCACCCCATGGGATCAGCTGAGCAGAGAAGAGATCACGCGGGCGATGATGCACACGGGTGTCTTACGCAAAGAGCTGATGGAAGAGGAAGCGGTCTGTGAGGTCTGCGGTCATGTGCATGACCATGATCATGCGCATCATCATGATCATCATGGTCATGAAGCAGGGGATGACGCACATGCACATCATCACCACCATCACCATCATGACCACGATGCGGATGAAGTGTTTACCAGCTGGGGCCGGGAGACCATGCGTGTCTATACGCGGGCAGCGCTGGAAGAGATCGTACACAGTCTGGCGCAGAAAGCAGACTATGGAACGATCCTGCGTGCCAAGGGCATGGTGCAGGGCGAAGGTACCTGGTATTACTTTGATGTGACACCGCAGGAATATGAAATTCGGGAAGGGGCGCCGGCCTATGCCGGACGCTACTGTGTCATCGGTTCCCAGCTGAAGGAAGATGCCCTGACGGAGCTGTTTGAGGGAGCGCATTCGGCGGATGCCGAAACGGATGACGCGGCCTTCACCATCGAGGTGGACTGAGATGGCGGAATGTCTGGTCTATTTGTTCACCGGTTTTCTGGAGAGCGGCAAGACGACCCTCATCCAGGAGACGCTGGCGGATCCCGGTTTTAACGATGGCAATGAGAAGACGCTGATCCTGCTCTGTGAGGAGGGCGGTGTGCGCTATACGAAAGCACTGGCAGAGAAGGTGAATGCCACCGTCGTATCGGTCAATGCGTTTGAAAAGCTGAATGCCGCTTTTCTGGCAAAGTGCGAACAGCTGTTCCATCCGGATCGGGTCATGATCGAGTTCAACGGCATGTGGAGCGTGGATCAGTTTCTGGATGTGGAGATGCCGCTGCGCTGGATCCTGGTGCAGATCCTCTCAACGGTGGATGCCTCGACGTTTCAGCTGTATCTCAACAACATGCGCAGCGTCCTCTATGAACAGCTGCGCCACAGCGAGACGATCATCTTCAACCGCTGCGATGATTCGACGCGGACGCTCTATCTGCGCAACAACATCAAGGCGATGAACAAGCGTGCCCAGCTGATCTATGAGAATAAAGACGGCACCATCCGGGCGGCCGCGCAGGAGGAGCTTCCATTCGATGTGAACGCAGATCCGATCGTGCTGGAGGATTATGACTATGGGATCTGGTATATGGATGCCCTGGAAAATCCCCGTAAGTACGAAGGGAAGACCGTCACCTACAATGCCAAGGTCTATCCGGTCAACGAGACGCGTCCCAACGCCTATGTGCTGGGACGGGAAGCGATGGTGTGCTGCAGCGATGATACGTCACTGATCGGCTGGTGGGTCCATACGAAGCAGTTCAAGCCAAGACCGCTGTCGTGGGTGCGGATCACCGGCCGGATCCGTGTGGAATACGATGAAGGTTACGGCGGAGAGGTCTGTGCCATCGAGGAACTGGCCCGTGAGGAACTGTCGCACCATGAAGAGGATTATGTCTATTTCACTTGACGGTGTGCAGACGCTGGTGCTGGGATCGATGACGCTGGATGTCGTACTGCGTCTGGATGCGCTGCCCGGACGCATGGAGGATGTCAACATCCACGCTCAGCAACTGTGCATCGGCGGCTGTGCCTACAATGTGTATCAGGCGATGAAGTGCTGCGGCAGCTCTGCGCGTCTGCTGACACAGCGAGGATCGGGGATGTACGCAGAGGAGCTGGATCGTCGAAGCGAGGGGGATCCGGACATCCTCACCGTCGTTGCAGAGGGAGAAAACGGGTGCTGTTACTGTCTGGTGGAGCCGGACGGGGAACGCAGCTTTCTTTCCCTGCATGGCGTGGAGTACCATTATCCGCTGGCACAGCTGGCGCAGATGGATCTCTCTGCGCTGCGTTTCGTCTATCTTTGCGGGATCGATCTGGAGGAAGCAGGCGATGAAGTGCTCACTTTGCTTGGCAGATGGGAACAGCTGCAGATCTTCTTTGCGCCCGGGCCCAGGGTGACACAGCAAGGCGGCTGGAAATCGATATATGCCCATCATCCGATCCTTCATCTCAACGAGGCGGAAGCCTGTGCGCTCAGCGGACAGGCGGATGCGGAGATGGCCCTGCGGAAGCTGTATGCACAGACCCATGCGCCGGTGATCCTCACCATGGGCGAGCGCGGCAGCATGGCATACGATGGGAAGCGGCTGGTGAGAGCTGCTGCGTGTTCATGCCGTGTCGTCGATACGATCGGTGCCGGGGATGCCCATGCGGGCGCCTGTCTGGCCATGCTGGAAAAAGGGGCTTCCATCGAAGAGATGCTGCGGCAGGCAAACGCTTTGGCCGCACGGGCGGTCAGCGGGGCCGGTGCTCTTCGTTGCCGGTAAATCGATCATTGTCTGGGCGGAGCGATCTCCGCCTTTTTTTATGTATGTTGGAACATGATGATCGCAGGCTGGAGGTTTGCGACGATGTCTGCCGCATCCTCCATTTGAGAAGGAAGGACAGAACGCAGATGGAAACCGCTGGGCAAAGAAAAAGCCATCCGCACGAAACGGGATGGCAAAGAGTTCGTTTGATGTTATTGATAAAGCTCGCTGCGGTCCAAAACAGCATCTGCCTGCAGTTCCTGTGCGTTCTGGCGCATCTGTTCGATGACCTCCAGCGCGATCTCTGCATCTTCGTAAATACCGCTCTTCGCTAACGGCCAGAGGGTCTGCTGATCATCAAACAGCCAGTAGGTGCGTCCGTCCTCCATCTCCAGTTCATAGACATCAAACGTGTCGCTGTCAAAGGAACATGGGCGCAGCGCATGGACCGCAAGGCCTGGAAAATACTGGTCGGTCAGGGCTTCCAGGCGCACCTGTATGCGAACCGGGATCATTGGAAAAAGTCCTTTGCGTGCGAAGAGAGGCAGTGGATCGTCCACAGCTGGGAAAGCGCACTGTAGATCAACGCACCGCCGATGAAGCGAACGGCCAGGGATGCGGCCCGAAACGGATAAAACAGCAGGACGGCCGCAACGATCAAAACGAGGACGGCCAGCAGAAGGTTGACGCTCCATTTTGGGTAATCCGCCTGTTTCAAAGACAGCGCCATGCGGCATTCCTGTAAGCCGAAAAACAGGAAGACGATGCCCATCAGAAACGGGATGAGCGAGATGACGAGGTCATAGCGAAGGATGACGAAGCCGCCGGCGATGAGCAGCACGACGGAAAAGGCCAGGGTGAGCGAGCTGCGCACCGTACTTGAAAAATACTGATGCAGCAGCATACCGCCGTAGACCAGCAGGATCGCACCCAGCGCATAACAGGTCATCCGGACGACCTGTGTCGGAAACAGCAGCAGGACACAGCCGATGATCAGCAGCAGCAAAGCGTTGATCACCATGTCTTTTTTTATGTTTGAGAGAAAAAATTTCATGATCCACCAGCTTTCTGTTTTTATTATATCGGTCACCCGCAGGAAATGCAACGTTGGTCAGCGCAGCGTGCCATACGGGGTGAGATGCACATGATCGCTGAGCAGGCGCTGATAGGCGATGATCTGGATGCCGCAGCTGATCAGGATGCCCAAAGCGATGCCCAGACCTCCCAGCAAAAGCATCACCCCATAGATCGTTTCGATGCGTTCGCCATACTGAATGCAGATCATCACAAAAGAAGGGATCGTGAGGAGCAGAAGCAAGATGGCCAGTACGATGCGCAGGATGAGCGGGCGCAGCCGTCTCTGTCTGTCTTCCATAAGCGCCTGCCGCACGTCGGCGGCGACCAGGATGTCCCGGCGCAGCCAGGAGCGATATGGAAAGCACAGGATGTGGATGAGCGGTGCGCTCATGGCGGGCAGCATGATCAGTGAAGTGGAAAGAGAACCCAGCCCGGCGGCCATCTGTTCGCTGATGCCGCTGTCGGGGACAAATTGATATTGGGCGACGAGATACAGGAGCAAAAAGGGCGAGAGCATGCAAAACAGAAAACTGATGCCGCAGCTGTGTGCGATCTTGCGCATGGCCTTAAGGAAGTCCTCTGCCTCCTGCAGATGGGCGATGTCCCACTGCAGCGAGCAATATGCGGACGCAAAGGGAGAAGCGATGGGGTCTTCGCTGAGCAGCTCATCCAGAGAGATCTGAAAGAGCCGGGCGATCTCGCTGAGCTTGGTGCCTTCTGGCATGCTGAGGGCGTTTTCCCATTTGGAGATCGATTGTCGGGAAACGTGCAGACGCTGCGCGAGGTCTTCCTGAGACCATCCGTTCTGGCGGCGCAGCTGATAGATCTTTTCGGCAAATGTCATGGTCGAATTCCTCCTGTTGAGCATTTTAACAAAGGCGCTCCGAAACCGCAATCACGCTCCCGCGTCAATTCCGCAACCATCGGTTGCATCTGCTGTGTGGACATAGAAGAGGATCTGGGTGATGTATTCCTGTTCGTCGGCTCCGGTCAGATGGTCGTGGAGGCAGAATTCATAGGAATCGGAAACGATGGTCAGATGCTGTTGTTTGCAGAATGCGAAGATCTGGGCATAGGTGTGGTGGATCTGGTCGTAGCGTCCGTGATGGGTGCCGATGACGCACGTGCCTTCCGGCAGCACCAGATCGGCATGGGCCGCAGCGGATGCATCCATCGGCAGAAAGGCCAGGGTGGCCTCCATGCAGCGATCGTTTCGCAGATGGGCCAGCGGAACGCTGACACCGATCTGGAAGTGGATGGGCAGCTGCTGGTGAAAGGCGCGGGAGAAGCAGCGCTTGGTGGCGATGGAGATGTCGCTGAGCTGATAAGGCGGATCGACGGGCTCGCAGAGCAGGACATGTCCCTGTGTGACGGTCTGTCGGATCGGCGGTGCATCGCTTTCTTTTAACAGCGGGGCGAGGGTCTTTCGCTTTGCACAGATCCGCGCGTGAAGCAGCTGCAGCTGTCGGATCTGTGCTTCAATGTCGGCCTGCTGGCGGGCAAACAGCGCATCGCTGCTTTTCAGGGTGCGCGTCTGCAGCTGCTGGCGGATCGCGTTCAACGAGAGACCACAGCGTTTCAGAAGGAGGATGGTATCGAGAAGATCCAGCTGAGCGCTGCTGTAATAGCGATAGCCGTTTTTTGGGTCGGTGAATGCCGGCGGAAACAGTCCGATCTGATCATAGTAGATCAATGTCTGTTTGGAGATGTGTGCGAAGGCTGCGACCTCACCGATGGAAAAGAGCTCTTTCATACGTTCTTTCCGGCAGTCTGTTCCCGTTCGATCATCCGCCGCAGCCATCGTCCTGCCCCATGGCCGGCAAAAGAGAGCACGGCATAGAGGAAGGTGAAGTTGAACCAGGAGGAATCAAACAGCAGCAGGGCAGAGAGCAGATACAGCAGGGCGGAGAGCAGCGGCAGCAGCCAGGTAGCCTGATGTCCGCAGCCATAGGCAAAGCAGGTGAGCAGGGTGACCAGCGGCATCAGAAACAGCAGGATCGCCATGGCGGAATCGCTGTCAAAGATCGAAAGCGGCATCAGAAAATAATTGACGGCCAGCACGAGGGCAAAGAGGAACAGACGCTGACAGGAAAACGCAGCTGAACGTTTCATAAGACTCATTCCTTTCCGGTGATATATACAGACAGTGTACCACACTCCGGGGCAGAAAAAAACGCTGTGTGCGCTTTGACCGCAGCCTCTGTCGCAACGCATGGCGATTTTACACGGAGATGATAGCGGCGCTGCACGGCGCTCTGTATACTGAAAGCAGATGGAAGGTGATGGGATGAAGGGGAGATTGCGATGGCTTGGTGTGTGCAGCAGTCTGTGCGGTCTGGTTCTGCTTCTGCTGCCGCAGGGACTGTCGTTTCTGCCGGCAAAGCGGTACGATCTGCTCACATGGGGCCTTCTGGTGCTGCCCTGCGTTTGGTGGCTGATCCAGGGGTGTCTGCATGCCGGGAAAGAGGCACCGCGGCAGAGGGGCGGGGCAAAAGTCGCGGCGATCGCCGGCCGGCTGCTGTTGTTGGAGGTGCTGGCGCTGGTCACCTGCATCGTGTTCCTCTCTCCGCTGCCGGCCTGGCTGAACACGCTGTTTCTGCTGCTGTTGCTGTTTACGCTGTTATCGCTGGTGCTGGTTCCGTTTTTCATCGCTTTTGTGACTGCCTATGGGCAGGATCGGCGCACGTTCGCAAAGCGGCAGGAACAGGAAAAAAGGGCGATGGAGCACAGGGGCGGATGGGTGCTGACGAGCGATCCTCAGTTGCGGCATCGGTATCTGCGGCTGCCGCGTTTGCTGTTTCGCATCGTGGTGGAACTGTGCTTTCTTGCGGGAGCCGGCTGCGTGATCCTGCTCTCGGTGTATGGAGAGGCATGGGGCAGCGGCGCGCTCCATGAGGTGGTGCGCTGGTGTGGGATCCTGTCACTGACCGTATCCCTTGTCGGTTTCTTTCCGCTGCTGTTTGTTTGGATCGACTGTTCCGGCCGTTCATTGACCCAGCGGGTATGCCTGACGGACGGCGTGCTGAGTTATCAGCTGTATAACGGAAGCATGGAGCGTCGGGAACAGCGTTCCTTTGCGTTGCGGCGGCTGTCGAAGGTGCGCGTTTCTTCCCGCAGCATCACGCTGCGCGGAGAATTTGCCTGCACGCTCGATCGGGGCGCGCCGCTTTGCCGGCGGCGGACGATCCGGCTGGCCCGCTGTTTTTCGCCGGAACAGGAACAGCTGCTTCTGTCGTTTCTGGCACAGCGACTGGAAGAGGACCTTCATTGCAAAAGGGAGAAAAGCGCGTTATACTGAGGGAGAGGTGAGGAACATGAAGATCTTATGCATCATGGATAATGGATTTGAAGAACTGGAAGCGGTCGGTACGATCGCCCTGCTTCGCCGGGCCGGCATCACGATCGATGTCGTCGCGGTACAGGGACATGAAGTGACCGGGCGTTTTGAACTGACCTTTGCACATGTGAAGTCGTTGGATGAGGTGGATCCGGCCTCCTATGACGGTGTCTTTCTGCCGGGCGGCCCGCACTATCAGAAGGTCGAACACAACGAGACGGTCAAGGATATCCTGCGCAGCTTCTTTCTGAGCGGAAAGCTGACGGCGGCCATCTGTGCCGGACCGACGGTGCTGGGACACATGGGGCTGCTGAAGGGGAAAAACTATACGTGCTTTACGAGCATGAACGAAGATTTCGGCGGTATCTATCACGATCAGTATGTCGTGACGGACGGTCATCTGATCACCGGACGCAGTGCGGCGGCCAGCATCGACATGGCATTTGCGATCATCGAATACGTGCTGGGCAAAGAAGCCTGTGAACAGGTGAAGCGATCGGTCTATTATTAAGAAACGCGGATAAAAGGAAAAGCATTCGTACTCTTTCCGAAAGAGGGCGAATGCTTTTTTGTCGCTTTGACCGCCGGCTGCGCTCAGATGCTTTCCTGACGGATGGTCTCGATGATGTTTCCCTTACGGGAGAGCGAGAGATGATACAGCAGCATGAACAGCGTGAGGAGGAAGAGTGCGGCGATGGCGATCAGGATCGGCATCAGCGGCACATAGAAGGCAAAGGTGAACTTCATGCCCAGGATCTGATAGATGAGATAACACAGCGGCAGGGCGAGCAGCAGGCCGTAGAAGGCTCCCTTGAACGCATACGACAGCGCTTCAAAGGTGAGCATCGAACGGAACTGGCGCTTGTCCATGCCGATGGAAAACAGCATGGCGTTTTCCTGTGCGCGCAGGGCATAGCTGCTGGAGAGGGTGTTGCAGACATTGGTGAGGGCCACGATGCTGATCAGCAGCAGGAAGGCATACAGCAGCAGACGCACGAGCAGCAGCAGAGAGGCGGTCTGTGAGATTCCTTCCTCGATGCTCTGGATGCTGATGTAAGGCTCCATGTCGGGGTGCTGGCGGACATATTGTTCGATGGTGTCCGTCAGGGCAGCAGTGTCTGAGCTGGTGTAGAAGAGCTCGACGGACGGTGTGAGCTCCAGCTGTTCGCAGATCTGTGTCATGGTCGCTTCGCTCACATAGAAAGCGATGCTGTCCAGGCTGCTGCCGCCATAGGCATCCAGCCCATAGGGCGTCGTCAGCAGAGCTGCGACAGACAGCGAGATCTCCTGTTCATCGTAATTCATCAAAGAGACCGCATGGGTGTCCTCCTTCAGGAACGGGATCTGCCGGTAGGTGTGGGCGGCACTGCTGGTCTGCTCGCTGCCGACATTGACGGCAAATGCGATCGGTGCATCGCTTCGGGAAGGGTCGATGCCGTTTTCTCTGCACAGGGTCAAGAAGCTGGTGTCATCCAATGAGAGCACATAGGCGCCAAGCCCCATGCTTCCCTGTTGTTGCTGCCAGGCGATCAGCTCGTCCGTGAAGAGCGCTGCATCGTCAAGCGACAAACTGATGCGCTGCATCCGCATGCGGGCATCGGCCTGTGGCAGCTGCAGCAGGGCATCGCTTTCCTGCAGCTGTCGGTCACTGCCTTTGTCGTAGACGACCTCGACGTCAAAGGGCAGCTGTTCGCTGACCATCTGCACGGAGCGTTCCAGATAGGAAGAGAGCGCAAAGATGCTCACGAAGAGCGCAAAGGAGAGGACGAGCGAACAGAGCACGGCATAATGCCGGGAACGAAAGCGTTTCTGGTTCTTGAGGCCCAGGACGGCCGGATAGCCAAACAGTCGCCACACCAGCGGGTTGTTGCGGGAATGACGCTGCGGCAGGGTGATGTCCGCGCTCTGACGGATCGCGCTGATCGCAGAGATCGTTCCGGCATGGCGGGCCGGCCGCCATGCGCTGATCCATACCGCGGCAAACGCGATGAGGACGGTAACGGCCAGCAGCCGGGGATCCACGCTCAATGTCAGCTGTAGATGGATGGCGAGATCCTGCAGCAGCGCATTGATGAGATGCATGGCAAATGCGGTCGCACCCAGTGCGGCTGCGGTGCCCAGCAGGATGGAAGGGATGGCGAGAAACAGTGCCTCCAGGAAGACGCTCAGCTGCTTCTGCCGCCTTGTGGCGCCGACGCTGGCCAGCATGCCCAGATAACGGGCGCGCTGGCTCAGGGAGATGGCAAAAGAGTTGTGGATGACGATGATCGAACTGATGAGGACGATGGTGCAGACGGTAACGGTCAGCAGCTTCAGCATGGTCACGAGCCCGGTGTCACCGGCCACTCCTTCATACAGCAGCAGGTAGCTGTTGTGCGTGACGCTGTCACAGCCGCTGTCTGCACAGAGCTGCTGTGCATGGGCGTAGAGGGAGGCATCGACCTGCGCATCCTGCACATAGATGTCATAGGTGGCATCCGGTGTGAACGCATCGAGCCCGCAGACGAGGTCAAAGCCGGCAGAAGCATTGTTGGACATATAGGTATCATCGTAGATGCCGACGATCGTAAAGGTGCGTTCCTGTCCTTTTTCGAAGTGTTCCCCTGACGCATCATAGGAAGCGTTCTGAAACAGCGGATCCCCGCTGGCATCGTCGATGCGGCTGCCGGCATTTGCGGTGAGCGTGTCATTGACCGAGCGGTCGAAGGATGCGATCTCAGCGAGCGAGGAAGGGATCAGCACTTCCCTCGAACTGGTCGGATAGCGTCCCTCTGTCAATGGGTAAGGGCGCAGCGAAAAACCTTTCGCATCGACGGCGGTGAGATAGTAATACGGCCGTCGGTTATGATGGATCGTTTCCTCCTGCAGATAGCCGACGCCCTGTGTGACGGCGCTGGCAGCGGTCCGCTCATCCGCTTCGATCTGTGCGACCTTGTCGCCCGCTACGCCCTGATAGAGCGTATGCCAGTTTCCGCCGGTGTCGATCTCGCGCTGTTTCAGCGCATCCATCGTGCTGGATACCAGCGTGGTCACGCTGACGAGCATCAGCGTGGACAGGGTGATGGCGATCATCGTCGCCAGAGAGCGCCAGCGGTTTTGGATCAGGGAGCGCAGGGTCAGCCTGGCTAACAGCTTCATCTGCGAATCACCTCATCCTGAACGATGCGCCCGTCCTGCAACGTGAGGATGCGGTCCGCCTGCAGCGCGATGGAGGCATCGTGAGTGATCAAAACGATCGTCTGCCGGTATTCCCGGTGCATCCGATGCAGCAGAGAGAGGATCTCTGCGCTGTTTTTGGAATCGAGGTTGCCGGTCGGTTCATCGGCGAGGATGATCGATGGCTTGGTGATGAGCGAACGGGCGATCGATACCCGCTGCTGCTGGCCGCCGGACAGCTGATTGGGCAGATGGGAGAGCCGATCGCTGAGCCCCAGCGTTTCGACCAGCTCCCGAAAGTAGGCCCGATCCGGCTTTCGTCCATCCAGCAGCAGCGGCAGCATGATGTTTTCTTCGACGTTGAGGATCGGAATCAGATTGTAGAACTGATAGATCAGCCCGATCTGCCGGCGCCGGTAGATGGCCAACGGCGCTTCTTTCATATGACTGATGTCATTGCCGTCGACGATGACCCTGCCCTCGCTGGGCACATCGACACCGCCCAGCAGATGCAGCAACGTGCTCTTGCCGGAACCGCTGGGACCGACGATGGCGACAAATTCGCCCGGATCGACGGAAAAGCTGACATCGTCCAGTGCGATGACCCGGTTTTCCTTTTCTCCATAATATTTTGACAAATGTTCTGTACGCAGTGTTTCCATGCGTTCACCTCCTGTCTGTATCATCGCATCGGCAAATGACACCTGCATGACACGAAGATGACAGATCTGTCATCCGTCGCAGAAAAGAAGGCAGCCTGCGGCATGCCTTCAAATGGGGGAGCGGTGTTCTTATGCGGTCGTTGATGAAACGATCGGAAAGAGGATCGTAAAGCAGGTGCCTTTGCCCGGTGTGCTGTGCACCTGGATCTCGGCCTGCTGGGCATTGAGGATCGCCTTGGCCATCGCCATGCCGATGCCGACCGAATCCGAAGCGGCGTTCTTCCCGCGGTAAAAGCGTTCAAAGACATGGGCCTGATCTTCCAGATCCATGCCCTCCCCGCTGTCGGTGACGGACAGGGAGAGAAAGAGCGGCGTCTGTCGTGCCGCGATGGTGATCGTGCCCTTGGGCGGTGTGTGCTCCGCCGCGTTTTTGAGGATGTTCAGCAGGGCTTCTTTGCTCCAGCGAGGATCGGTCTCTATCTGACAGTCGCCGGCATCGATGTGCACCTGCAGCGCTTTTTCGCGCAGGAGCTCCTGGATCGGCTCCAGCGCCTCCAGGATCCAGGCGTGCACATCGATGCGCTGCTTCTGAAAGGTGATCGCACAGGCATCCAGACGGGACAGCTTGAGCAGGGAGGTGACCAGCCACTGCAGGCGTTCCAGCTGCCGCAGCAGGATGCCGCTGAACTCCTGACGTTTTTCATCCGGCAGCGGCTGTGCGAGCAGTTCGCCCATCATCTGCATGGAGGTGAGCGGGGTCTTGAGCTGATGGGAGATGTCATTGAGGGTGTCGGCGAGAAACAAACGGTCTCTGGCGGAGCGCTCCCGCTGTTCATAGAAGGTGCGCACCAGCTTGTAGATGTCATTTTTCAGGATGCTGAGGGCGCCTTCCTGCTGTTCGCGGATGTCGATGGACATGCGGGAGGAATAGACACGCATCAGCTGGTCGCTGAGCGTGCGGATGCTGCGGTCGATCCACAGGAGCACCCCGGCAAAGAGCAGGTTCCAGAACAGGGAGACGATCAGAAAACCGATCAGCTGATCGGGTGCCAGCCACTGGCACAACAGCGCGCCGAGCACACCGATCCCCAGAGCGATCAGCGCCCAGCGCACCAGATGCTTACGATTCATGGTCCACCTCCATGCGATAGCCCAGGCCGCGGACCGTCATCAGGATGCGCGGCGTCTGCGGATCGCGTTCGATCTTTTCCCGCAGCCGTCGGATGGTCACGGAAAGCGTATTGTCCTCGACATACTGCCCCTTGTGGTCCCACAGGGCATCGAGCAGCTGTGTGCGCGACAGCGTCTGTCCCGGATGGTGCACGAACACCATCAGCAGCTGATATTCCATGGCGGAGAGAAAGATCTCCTGCTGATCGCGGAAGACCTTTGCCTGTTTCTGATCGATGATCAGATCGTCGATCTGTACGATCGAATGGCTGCCGGGCTCATAGCGGCGGATGACGCTGCGGATGCGGCTGAGCAGCTCCTGCAGCCGAAACGGCTTGGTCACATAGTCATCACCGCCCAGGTCCAGCCCCTGAACGACCGTCGTCTCATCATCGACGGCACTCAGGAAGATGACCGGTCGTCCCATTTGCTTCATTCGCCGGCAGATGGTGAAGCCGCTGCCATCCGGCAGCCCCAGATCGATGATGCCCAGATCACAGTCACTCGTCTCCAGGTGGTGAAGGGCCTGCCGGACGCTGGCGGCCATGACGACCTCATAGCCCTCCCGCTGCAGGGAATAGGTCAGTCCGGCGGCGATCGCCGCATCGTCTTCCACAAATAATATACGCATGGTGCTCACCTCATTTATCATCAGTATAGCACAGATCCGCAGGCGTTACGTGATGGAACTGTAAGAGAAAGACCGGGCAGTTGCCCGGTCAGATACATTCACTGATCCAACGGTGTTCGCTCATCTGCGGCGGGTGTTTCATCATCAGCAGCGGGATGTCCTGGTGGCTGCCTTCGATCGGCGCATCCGCATCGCTGATGACACACAGCGTCTTGCCTTCCTGGGCAAGCAGTCCCAGCATCTCCTGTAACGTCGATGCATCGGCATAGATGATCTCGCTGATTGTGACCGTCTCTGCCTCTTCTGTCACGCTGGCATAGCCCAGCACCTGTCCGTCCTTTACGTATTGCACGCTTTGGGCACCGCAGACCTTCTGGTATGGAAGCCAGAAGTCTGTATAGTAATGCACATCCCGGATGCGCCAACCGTCAAAGCGCTGCATGAACGCTGTGTAGAGCTGAGCGCAGTCCTCCGCCCGCGCCGGGATCAGCTCACCTGCATCCGCCGCTTTTGGCGGGACACTGAGGACGGTGCGCTTGCCGACATGGGTGATCGCATAGCCAAATGGCACATACAGATCCCAGTCATACGCCTGCAGCATCATGCTCTCCTGTGCGAATTCCTGATCGAGGTGACGCATCAGCAGATGCAAATAGCCACAGCCGCGAAAGCCCTCTGCGACCGCAACACCTTCCAGAAAACGGATCGTCTGCACATGGCCGCCGACGGACATCTGCCAGCGCGGGATCATACACATGGCAATCAGCGTATCCTTTGTCGTGATGATCCGACAGTCGGCCGGATCATAGAGATGCGTGAAGTAAAAGTCGGCCGTTTCCGGTGTTTCATCCGCAAAGCTCTGTAACCACAGCGTTCGCAGGGCTGTCTGTTCTTCTTCCCGCGGAGGCCGGATCTCCCAGTCTTCAAAGCGTGCGGTGTACTTTAGCGGTATGCGGATGGGGTGCATGTCATGCTTGGCTTTTGCCAAGGCGGGCAACCCCATGTCATCCTCCCGGTTGAGTAGCGTATAGCGGGGATCAGCGGTTTCCAGGTATTGTTTTAAGATGGCGACATACAGTCCGCGGATGTTGCGATTTGCCTTTTCCACATGAATATCCAGCATATGATCCGTGAGCGCAGAAACGATGGAAAAAGCCTCCAGCTTGCCATCGATCGTAATGACACCGCCTTCCAGCCCCAGTTCTTCAAAGTGATCCATCAAAAACCGGATGCCGGCTTCTTCTTCCCGGATCCCGAAGATGTCCTCATGATCGTCCTGCCACTCTTTGAGAAAGGTGAGGACGTCATCAAAATCCGCCGGTGTCAGCCGGTGAAATTCGTAGCGGTCTCCATACTGCTTGAGAAACGCATTGTAATGGTTGCGGCGCTTCTGCATCTTCTTACCGCTGAGGGTCTCCTGCTGCCTGCGGTCATAGATGTAATCCTTGCCATCCCACTCCCTGTGAAACAGGATCTTTCCATGATAGTGGTCCTGCAGCCAGTCGCGCCAGTCTCTGGACACGCTGGAGAGCCGAGGCGGGATGCCGTGTTCCCTGCTGTAAGCCAGCATCGCTTCGATGGCTTCTTTTCGATAGGATCCTTCGCAAAAGGGCATGTACCAGTAGATCTGTCCGCTTTCTTTGATCTTGAAATAGGCGAGGGCAAAATGGTCGTACACCTCAAAGTAAAACGGATAGGGTTCCTGCCACATCAGCATCGTCACGATGTTGGCGTTGCAGTCTTCATAGCCGGCCGCTTCGATCCATGGCTGCAGTTCCCGATAATTCTCAATCGTCAATTTTTCCATATGATCAACCTCGTACTCCTTATTATAACCATGACCCGTCCGTTGACAAGCACATTGCCTCGCTCATGCCGCAAACGGCGCGCCACCGGCGATGAAGCCCTTGACGATGCGGGCCAGCTCTTCCACCGGCACCTGCATGCCCTCCTTGAGCCACTGTTCCAGGATGGCGATGCAGCCGGAGCTGATGAAGGTGTAGAAGTAATCCATCACCTGCGGATCCCAATGCGGATTTTTGTAGAGATAGGCATGCATGCAGGCTTCCTTGCCGATGGCGACGAGACGAAACAGGAAGTTTTTGTCGCCGTTGGGGCTCAGGGTGATCAGGCACAGCTCGGCATTGTTCTGGATGAGGGAGAAGATCTCGGTGATCATGTCGACCAGGTCGACATTGTTGCTGCCGCTCAGCAGCGGCATCATCTTTGCGTGAAATTCCTGTGTCATCTCTTCCTCGATCTGATGCATGAGATCATAGATGTCCCGATAATGTGTGTAAAAAGTGCCGCGGTTGATGCCGGCGCTCTGACACAGCTCCCGCACGGTGATGCTCTGCAGCGGTTTTTCTTTTAACAGCTGCAGGAACGCATGCCGGATCAGGATCTTGGTGACGCGTACGCGGTTGTCTTGTTCTTTCATGGCTTCATGCCCCTTTCTGATGGGTGGACAGTAATCGTGAAATCAACACTTTTTCTGTTCGTGTCTGATTTTTGACAGACCTTGCAGAACTGATGATTGAAAACCATCCCTGCCCTTATTATAATACAAGTAGGAGATAATCGACAACGTGTTGATTATTTAGAGCGGCGAGGTGAGACAGATGAGCGCATACATTGAATTTCAAGATGTAAAAAAAGTATATCAGATGGGCGAGGTGTCGATCGAAGCGCTTGCCGGTGTAGATTTTGCCATCGACAAGGGAGAGTTTGTCGTCATTGCCGGTGCCAGCGGTGCCGGAAAGAGCACGATCTTAAATATTCTGGGCGGTATGGACAGTGCGACCAGCGGCACGATCATCGTAGATGGCAATCGTGTCAGTGATTACACACCGAAACAGCTGACGACCTATCGGCGCTACGATATCGGTTTTGTCTTTCAGTTTTATAATCTGGTCCAAAATCTGACGGTCAAGGAAAACGTCGAACTGGCCACACAGATCTGCAAGCATCCATTGGATATCGATGAGACGATCGCTGCTGTTGGTCTGGCGGATCGTTCTCGTAACTTTCCGGCTCAGCTCTCCGGCGGTGAACAGCAGCGAGTGGCGATCGCCCGTGCCCTGGCCAAGAATCCAAAGTTGCTGCTTTGTGATGAGCCGACCGGAGCTTTGGACTATCAGACCGGCAAGCAGATCCTCAAGCTGTTGCAGAACACCTGCCGGGAAAGAGGCGTCTGCGTCATCGTCATCACACATAATCTCGCTTTGACTGCGATGGGCGACAAGGTCATCAAGGTGCGCAACGGACGCATCGAAAGCATTGAACGCAACGAACATCCTCTGCCGGTCGAAAGGATCGAATATTGATGGGCAGTGCATTGTTGAAGGATATCCTGCGGGAGATCAAAAAAAGTCTGGGACGCTTTTTGTCCATCCTGCTCATCGTAGCGCTGGGCGTTGCCTTCTTTGCCGGCGTGAAGGCCAGCGTGCCGGATATGAAATATACGGCAGATGCATATTTTGATGCATACAACATGCAGGATATCCAGCTGATCTCCACCGTTGGCTTCACCGAAGAGGATGTGGAAGCCATTCGCGGTATCGAAGGCGTGCAGGGCGTACATGCGACCTATACGATGGATGCGGTGACGACCAAAGACTCCAGACAGATCACGCTCAAGGTCATGACGATGCCACAGCTGGATCCGGATCCGGATGATCCGGACTATATCAACCAGGTGCGTCTGATCGAAGGACGCATGCCGCAGAAAAGCGGGGAATGTCTGGTGGAGGCGGACCATCTTAAGGCCAGTGGGCTGACGATCGGTGATACGATCACGCTGTCCACGGGAACAGATGAAGACATCAGCGAATATCTGAATCAGGATACATTTACGATCGTCGGTACGA
>DWYK01000102.1 GCA_019118705.1 Candidatus Merdibacter merdigallinarum
CAGGGAGATGCTGCACTATGATGAGATCTGCAAGCACCTCCTCTCCTATAAGCCCATCCTCGCCCGCATCCTGAAGGAATGTGTGGAGGAATATCGCGATCTTTCATATGAGGCCATCCAGGCCTGCATCGAACCGGACCTGAAGGGAGCACACATGCACATCATCGGGCGAAATACGGAAGACCTCACGATCCCGGAAGCGAAGATCCTCTATGACCTGCTGTTCACGGCGGCATTGCCAAAGCAGAAGGAACAGGTGGCACTGTTCATCAACATCGAGGCACAGAACCGGGACGATCCATCGTATCCGCTGTTGAAGCGAGCACTGTATGATGGGAGCCGTCTGTTGGCAGGACAGAAGGGAGAGCAGCATGGATTCGAGCATTCGTCGTATGGAGAGATCAAGAAGGTGTATACGATCTGGCTGTGCTTTGGACATGCGAAGAAGAAGGCAGATGTGATCAACCGGTACCGGATCGAGGAGAAGCAGGAGAGGGGGAACTGGAAGAGCGAGAAGGCAGATTATGATGTGCTGGAAGTGGTGATGGTGTATCCGGGGACAAAACGGCGGGAAGAGGAGGATGGAATGATGGGACTGTTGAAGGAACTGTTTTGCGAAGGAGGAGAGGAGAAGGGGAAGCGGCTGGAGGAAAAGCATGGTATACTGATGACGAAGGAGATGGAAAAGGAGGTCGATCGTATGAGCAATCTGAGCCAGATATTTGTCGATAAGGGGATGGAAGCCGGAATGGAGAAAGGGCTTTTGTTAGGGGAAAGCAAAGGCAGAACCGAAGGAAGGCTGGAAGGCAAGGTAGAAAGCAATGCAGCCTGCGTGCGTTCGTTGTCGAAACACCTGTCGATCCGCTATGAGGAAGCGATGGACCTGCTGGAGATCGAGGAAGCCTTACGTCCATCCATCTTACGGTTGCTTACAGAGGAAGCGTGAACCGATACGGACAGTTCGCTGTCCGTTTTTTATATGCTGGCTGCTGTTGTGCGAGGACAGGAAGAGCAGAGCGTAAATGCGGATCGTGTGGACGGTATCGGAACATTTATTGACATCGTGTCAGCGTCGCTGTATAATGAACCTGACATGATGTCAGAAATGCTTTGAGGCAGACTCTGTATCTGCCAGGGAGGAACGTTATGACAAGAGGATCATCGCAGCGGATCGAACAGAGAAGAAATGAGATCATCGACGCATGTGAGGCACTTTATCAGACAAAAGGGTTCCGAGAGGTGACCATCAAGGACATCAGCCAGGAGACCAGCTTTTCCCGTCCGTCCATCTATAATTACTTTGAAACAAAAGAGGAGATCTTCCTGGCTCTGCTGACCAGGGAATACGATGGATGGACACAGAAGCTGCAGCAGGTCAGCCGGCAGAAGGGACCCTGGGAGCGGGAGCGTTTTGCACAGGCACTGGCGCATACGCTGGATGGTCAGGAGATCATGCTGAAGATCCAGACCATGAATCTTTATGAGATCGAAGAAAACAGTCGGAGAGAATGTCTGGTGTCATTCAAACGTTCGTTTTATCAGGCTATGTGTGCGTTTGATGACTGCCTGGGCACCTATCTGCCGCAGATGGAAGAGCAGACCAGGCAAGAGATCCGCTTTGCGTTCTTCCCTTTCCTCTACGGGCTCTATGCATATGCGCATCCCACGCAGAAGCAGCTGGACGTCATGGAAGAGGTCGGCATCCCTTCTGCACAGATGACGATCGAGGAACTGGCTGGTCACTGCATCTTGCGGTTGCTGCCGGAAAAGCGAAGAGGTAAGTAACGATATGGAATATGCAAAACTGGGGAACACGGACATCGAAGTGTCGAAGCTCTGTGTCGGCTGCATGAGCTTTGGCAGATCCGGCACGATGCACAAATGGACACTGGATGAAAAGGAGACGGAAAACATCGTCGGGCATGCGCTGGATCTGGGCATCAATTTCTTTGATACGGCCAATGGCTACTCGGAAGGGACCAGTGAGGAATATCTGGGTCGGGCGCTCAAAAAGCACATTGCAAGAGATCGGGTGGTCATCGCCTCCAAGGTCTACTTTAATCCGGGCCGGCTTTCTGCCAGTGCCATCCACCGGGAAATCGAGGGAACGCTGGAACGTCTGGGCACGGATTATCTGGACCTGTATATCATCCATCGCTTTGACTATGAGACGCCCATCGAGGAGACCATGGAAGCGCTGAATGATCTGGTGGTATCCGGGAAGGTCCGTGCGATCGGGGCATCGGCCATGTACGGCTATCAGTTTTACAATATGCAGATGGTGGCCAGAGATCATGGATGGGCACCGTTCGTTGCCATGGAGAATCACTACAATCTGCTGTATCGGGAGGATGAGCGGGAACTGATCCCGATCTGCCGGCAGATGAAAGTATCGCTCATGCCATACAGCCCGCTGGCAGCCGGACATCTGACCCGCCCACAGTGGAATTCGGATTCGCTTCGCAGTCAGACCGATCGGGTCGCCATGGGGAAATACGATCATGCGCAAAAACAGGATATGGAGATCGTCCGCCGGGTCCATGCACTGTCGGAAAAATATGGCGTCAAGATGCAGCAGGTCGCACTGGCGTGGGAATGGGCCAAAGGGGTGACTGCACCGATCATCGGTGCGACCAAGGCCGCTCACTTTGACGATGCGGCCGGCGCATTCGACCTGCACCTCACAGCGGAGGATATCGCCTATCTGGAGGAGCCGTATGTACCGCACAAGATCGTCGGTGCGATCGATCAGAACCCTGCGGATGGCGTCATGCTGCTGGACGTAAAGAAATAAACAGGAGGTGGAACATGCGTATTACGATGCATCTCTATTATACCGGAAGCGGTGACAACGCTCGCAGGTTTGCCATGGAGATGGAACAGAGCGGAATAGCAGATCAGGTTCGTGCGGAACCTGGGAATGAAAGGTATGAATATTTCTTTCCGATGAACGATCCGCAGACAGTGCTGCTGATCGACAGCTGGAGCGATCAGCGCGCGCTGGATCAACATCACGCATCTCCCATGATGCAGACGATCGCGACACTTCGGGAGAAATATGATCTCCATATGCGAGCGGAACGATATGTTTTTGTTTCGCCGGAAGGTGCAGCAGCGGATGAGAAGTTCATCCGAAGATAAGACAGGATACAGACGGGGTCCTTCCAGATGAAGGACCCTTTTGCCGTTGGAGTGCAGGCGGACAGCCCTGCTTTCTTCATCACAGGGTGGGCATTCCACAGGAAATTTGGACGTGTTCGGCAGATCACACAAAAGAAAAGCAGACGCTGGGTCTGCCGATGTACAGGTGCTTTCCTGCTCCTGTCACTTTTATGCGATCTGCTTCAGATCTTGATGACGCTGGCCAATCCGCCCAGGGCGCTCTCCTTGAGCTCGATCGGCAGTTTCTTTCCGGTCTTGTTCATCGTCTCTACGACCATGTCAAAGCTGACCCGGTTTTTGTGCACCTTGCGCAGATGCTTGGCGAGGATGGCTGCATCGATCGCCCGCAGGGCACAGACGGCATTTCGCTCGATACATGGGATCATGACATAGCCGCCGACCGGATCACAGGTCAGTCCCAGATGGTGCTCGATGCCCATTTCAGCCGCATATTCGATCTGTTCGCTGTTTAGTCCCATCAGATAGGCGACCATGGCAGCACCCATGGAACAGGCGGCGCCGATCTCTGCCTGACAGCCGCCCTGTGCACCGGAGATGGTGGCGTTCTGCTTGATCAGATTGCCGATCAGTCCGGCGATCTTCAGTCCGTTGACGAGTTGTTCCCGCTGCATCTTGCAGTCGTAGTAATAGTAGTAGAGCAGGGCCGGCAACAGGCCGCTGCTGCCCAGGGTCGGTGCAGTGACGGTCATGCCGCCGGCTGCGTTTTCCTCGCTGGCCGCATATGCGTAGGCGCTCAGCAGCAGCTTCTCTTTTTCAGACCCTTCACAGGTGATGGCCTCGCTCAGCAGGGAGCGGGCGATGCGCTCCATCTTGAGCCTCCCCGGCAGGATGCCGGCGGTATTCAGTCCGGTATCGACCGTCTTGCACATCTGGATGAGGATGTCGTTGAGATAGTCGTTGATCGCTTCGCCCTCCACTTCATCGACATAGCGGACGAGATCGATCTGTTTTTCCTCACAGTAACGCAGGATCGCATCCAGCGAGCGATGCGGATAGATGTCCTTTCCTTCTGTGCTCGTCTCCCCTTCGATCTCGATGGCGCCTCCGCCGACGGAATAGACGGTCATGGCACACAGCAGCTGATCCTGCGCATCATAAGCGGACAGCTGCATCGTGTTGGGATGTGCCATCGTTTCGTTTACATTCATCGTGATGACACAGGGCTTTGGCGAGAAGGTCTTTTCGATGATGACATCGGTCAGATGGCCTTTGCCGGTCAGGGCCAGCGAGCCATACAGCGTAACATGGTAATGGTCCGCATGCGGTGCGCGGCGGATGAGCTCCAGAGCGGCGCGCTGCGGCCCCATCGTGTGAGAGCTGGATGGTCCCGGTCCGATGCGGAATAATTCTCTCAGTGATTTCATAGGCGGATCCCCCTTCGTATTCAGCAATCCTAGTGTATCGCAAAAGGGGGAAAATGAACAGGGAAAGATCAGAAAAAGCGCGGAGAAACCGCTGTTTGCAAAGCATCTGTGCCAAGGGGAGACGGCTTACAAAAATGAAACAAAAAAACGTCAAGTGGATGGATAAAAACAGAGTGCTCTATGCTATAATAGGATAGAATCAGAATGTGGTTGGCAGAAAGCGGGTGATTGTTGGGTACATACACGAACAGCGAAGCACACATCAGGATCGGCGGCAGAGGAAAGGGGGACCTTCGGTTATGGCAAGAAAGGTGTCGAACAGCGGACAGACGAGGATCAAGCGCAATCTGGAAGCGATCATGCCATTGACCAGACAGATTTTTTCCCTGCTGAAATATTATGTGATCGGCGTTGCCATCGTGCTGCTGATCGCAAATTTTATTGCCAAGCCGGTCGTTGTGCGCGGTTCGAGCATGAATCCGACGCTCAATAATTTTGACATCTGCATCTCCAATCGGCTCTCCATCGTTCTGGGCGGCACGATCGATCGTTTTGATATCGTCGTAGCACAGACCGAAGAAGGGGAGATCGTCAAGCGGGTCGTTGGCATCCCAGGCGATGTCATCAGTTATCAGGGAGGCGTGCTGACGGTCAATGGCACAACGGTCGTAGAGGATTATATCATCGACGATCCGTCCAAGCATCACTCGGATATGGATTTTCATGAGATACGACTGGGAGCGGACGAGTATTTTCTGATGGGGGACAATCGGACCGGATCGACGGATTCCCGTTATTTCGGACCGTTTCACCGCAGCGATATCATATCGAAGGACATGTTGATTCTTTTCCCGTTTAATCGGATCAGACTGGTATAGATAGTTGAGGAGTGTGTAGAATGCGTAAAGTAGGGATCGATTTAGGAACAACAAACTTGCTGATTTGTGTGGATAACGAAGGTGTGATCGTGGATGAACCATCGGTTTTGACCATCGATGCGCAGACGAAGAAGTGCATTGCGGCCGGTAAGGAGGCCAAGGAGATGCTGGGTCGTACGCCGGGCAGCATGATCAGCATCCGCCCGCTGAAGGATGGCGTCATCGCTGACTTTGATGCGACGGAGATGCTGCTGAACTATTTCTTCAAGCAGTGCAACCTGCAGGGGATGTTTCGCAAGAACATCATCCTGATCTGTCATCCGACCAACATAACGACCGTAGAGAAGAATGCGATCCGTGACTGTGCCTATCGTGCCGGAGCGAAGCGCGTCTATCTGGAGGAGGAGCCGAAGGTGGCTGCGGTAGGTGCCGGACTGGATATCGGAAAGGCCTGCGGCAGCATGGTGCTGGATATCGGAGGCGGTACGAGCGACATCGCCGTCCTCTCGCTGGGAGACATCGTCTGCTCAACTTCTCTGAAGGTGGCTGGTAACCGGTTTACCCAACTGATCATCGACTACCTGCGTAAATATCGCAAGCTGGCGATCGGTGAACAGATGGCGGAAGAGGTCAAGATCCGCATCGGTTCTGCACTGCCGCTGGATGAACCGCTGACGATGAAGGTCAGCGGACTGGCGCTGGACAGCGGTCTGCCGGTGACGATCGAGGTCAATTCCAACGAGGTGGAATCGGCCCTGCGTTCAGCGGTGGATGAGATCGTTCGTGCAGTGCGCACGGTGCTGGAGATCACACCGCCGGAGCTGGCTGCGGATATCATCCAGCGCGGCATCGTCATGACCGGCGGCGGCTCTCTGCTGCAAAATTTTGACGAGCGTCTGCGCAGCGAACTGCAGATTCCGGTCTACATCGCAGAAAATGCGCTGCACTGTGTCGTGGATGGCTGCAGCATCATGCTGGAACAACTGCATTAAGGGATCCCTTTGATCGATCAGAAGGCGGTATGCGTGGAGCATGCCGCCTTTTTGAAATATGAAAAAACGCTCAATAGAGATCGAGACTTTCTTAGCGATCGTTCGTTAAGAGAGAACACCCTCATATTGAGCGTTTTTTATCTGGTTTTTATAGATATAAGGAGCTGTCGTCGTCATCGTCATACAGTGCATGGTGGAATTCACGCAGCTGTTCCTGATCGGCCATGGCGGCCAGTGCACCGGCCATCGTCGTGGTGTGGGCGGCGTACAGGTTGGCAAATTCCAGATGGTGTTTCATCCTCTCCAGCGGGATCGCTTCCAGATCATCGCTCTCTTCCGTCAACAGACAGTAGAGGAATGCGCCGATAAAGGAATCACCGGCACCGGTCGTATCGACGACCTGGACCTGATGCCCTTTGGCGGAGATATGATCGTTGCGCCGATACAGGGTGGCGCCATCTTTTCCCTGCGTGTAGACGACACACTTGCAGCGATGAGAAAACAGAAACGGAAGCGCTTCTTCGATGTCGTTCTTACCGGTGATGAATTCCAGTTCTTCGTCGGAGAGCTTCAGAATGTCGGCATAGGGCAGAAACTCGTGTACGGTCTGCTTCAGAGCCTCTGCATCGTCCCAGAGGGAGAAGCGCAGGTTCGGGTCAAAGCTGATGAGCACGCCTTTTTTCAGCGCCAGCTCCAGCAGTGCGCGGTGTGCCTGCTTCATCGGTGAATCGACCAGTGATACGCTGCAGAAGTGCACCAGCCCGCAGTCATCGAGCAGATGCTCGTGGATGTTTTCCGGACCGTATTGCAGATCGGCGGCCGTGCGGCGATAGAACTTAAAATCGCGGTTGCCGTCTTCGCGCAGCGATACGAAGGAGAGCGAGGTATCGTATGCGCTCGTCTGCAGGATGTGCGAAGTATCGATGCCGCTTTCCTTCAGCGATTCGATGATGTGATCGCCGAATGCGTCCTTTCCCAGCTGAGTGAGCACCATCGCCGGTACGCCCAGCTTGGCGACCGCACCGGCCACATTGGCGGGCGCACCGCCGGCTACCCGACTGAACCCTTCCACATCTTTCAGGTCGCAGCCTTTGCGCTGTGGGATAAAATCGATCAGCGCTTCGCCGATGACACAAAGCTTCTGTTTCATGGAATGCCTCCTTTATCTGATCTGATGTGCGGACAGCGCATGCAGTCGCAGGATCGCCGGCTGTCCTTCTGTCTTCAGTTTAACACATCTTGGACGCGTTGGGTAAATTCTTGTCGTAAAAACTTCACTGCCTTCGTTGAGGAACACTTCCAGCGAAGAAGTGTCGGAGAAGAGGTGCAGATCGTGCAGCTGTGCGAGGTGTACGCTGCGGGTCGTGCGTCCGCATCCGCAGGCGGTGATGTCCAGGGTAAACAGCTGATCCTGGTAGGTGAGGCGGATCTCTTCGCTCAGCGACAGAGTGAGCTGCTTACAGCCATCCAGCTGCAGTTCCAGCTCATAACATTCTTCATCGAAACCGCGTGCGTTGAGCGCTTCGACGTCCATCTGCCAGCTTTCCCTGCGCAGGCCTTCCAGTTCCGGCAATGGCTGCTGGTGCAGCATGCCATCCTTCCAGCTCAGCAGACGGGGGATGGTGAGCGCGTGCTGCCAGCCGTGATCCGTCGTCGGATTGGTATAGTCCGCATCCGGGATCCCCATCCAGCCGATGAGGATGCGCCGTCCCTGTTCATCGGCAAAGCTCTGCGGTGCGTAGAAGTCAAAGCCGCGGTCCAGCTGATGGACCGTCTCGACACTCAGACCGTCGGCCAGCGTATGAGAGAGCTGCATCCAGACGCAGGAATGGACATTGGCATAGTCTGCTCCCTGTGTGGGGACGCCCTGCGGACAGGTGATGAGCAGATGCTGACCGTCCAGTACGAAGAGATCCGGGCATTCCCACATGTAGCCCAGCGGCTCCTTCGTACGCAGGGCGTAACGATATTGCCAGTGGGAGAGGTCGTCACTGGAAAAGAGGAGGAGCGCGCCGTGATCGTCATCATCACGGGTCCCCTGCACCATATAGGTGACACCGTCTTCTTCGATCAGCTTCGGATCACGGATGTGCTGGGTAAAGCCTTCGGGATAGTCTTCCATGCCCATCACCAGCTCCTTTCGTTCAAACTGAAAGCCATCCGGGCTGACCAGGTGGATGGTGTTGGCCACCCGTCCGCTGTGGATGTAGTCATGGTCGGGACGGTCGAACAATTTGATGTTGCCGGTATAGAAGAAATGGATCTGATCGTCTTTGACAAAGGCACTTCCGGAATAGGCGCCGTGGGCATCCAGCGCACTGTCGGGGAACAGGAAGGGTTCGTGTTCCTCGTAGTGGATGAAATCGGTGGTGGTGAGATGGGCCCACAGCTTGAGGTCCCCGTTGACATCGAAGGGATCGTACTGATAGTAGATGTGATAGATGCCGTGGAACTGGCAGAGACCATTGGGGTCATTGAGCCATCCCAGCTGCGGCATCAGGTGATAGCGCAAGGCGTGGGGATCGCTCTGTACGCGCCGGATGGCCGCATCCTGTGTAGGGATCCATCGCTGATAGTCTGCGCGTGTGACAGGTGAATATTTCTGAAACATATTACTTCTTCCTCAACGTGAGGATCGGCGTTTCGAGATCGTCCGCCTCTCCTTCGTATATCTCGATGTCGTATGCATCGCTGTTGGTGACGATGACCATCGTCTGATCGCTGTAACCGGCATCCTTGATCTTGGTGCGGTCGAAGCGCAGGATCGGTGTGTGCGCCTGGACGTGTTCCCCCTCTTTGACCAGAGGGGCAAAACCTTCGCCGTTGAGGCTGACGGTATCGATGCCGCAGTGGATCATGATCTCTGCGCCCTGTGGGCTCACCAGTCCCAGTGCGTGTCCGCTTGGAAAGGTGAAGGCGACCTGTGCGTCGCAAGGGGCATAGATGGTGTCATCCGCCGGATCGATGCAGACGCCTTTTCCCATGCCCTGGGAGGCAAAGGCCGGATCATCTGCCTGGGTGATGTTCTTCACGGTTCCTTTCAGCGCGGCATACAGCGTGATCGGTTCCTGCGCATCGGCAGGCTGTGCGGGAACGGAGGTTTTTTCGGATGCGGAGGGCGCATCGGCTCCTTCGATCTTCTTCCAGAACACCAGCGTCAGGATGGCAGCGGTCGCCATCGACAGCACCAGGCCGATGCCAAACATTGCCCAGTCCTGCGGCAGGACGGAGATGAAGCCCGGCAGTCCGGCGGCGCCCAGAGCCTGAGCGAGGATGTGGAACATCGCACACCAGGCACTTCCCACGGCAGAGCCTGCCATCGCTGCATAGAATGGATAGCGCAGCTTCAGCGTGACACCGAACATCGCCGGTTCTGTGATGCCCAGCAGTGCGCTGACGCCGGCGGCACTGCAGATGGATTTCAGCTTGACATCCTTCGTCTTGAACAGGACGGTCAGCACGGCGGCTCCCTGAGCGACGTTGTTCATCGATGCGGTGATGAAGATGAAGCTGCCGCCGGTAACGGCGATCGAAGCCAGCAGCTGGGTCTCGATCGGAATGAAGGAGTGATGCATGCCGGTCAGGGTGATCGGTGCATACACCAGGCCGAACAGACCGCCGCCGATCGGTCCCAGCGTATTGTAGAGCCAGGTGATGCCGTCTGCCAGCAGATCGCCCACACCGCGTAAGATCGGTCCGACGAACAGGAAGGTGATGAAGGCGCTGATCATGATGGACAGCAGCGGGGTCGTCAGATTGTCCAGCCAGGTCGGCGTCACTTTGTGCAGCCGCTTCTCGATGTTGGCCAGGATCCAGGATACCGCCAGTACCGGCAGGACCGTGCCCTGATAGCCGACGGCCTGCACGCTGAGGCCAAACAGGTTCCAGGTCGGGACTTCGACGCCGGTACCCAGCGAATAGGCGTTGAGCAGATCCGGGTGTACCATGATCATGCCCATGGCCGCACCCAGATAAGGGTTGCCGCCAAAGCGTTTGGTCGCAGAGAAGCCGATCAGCACCGGCAGGAAGGTGAAAGGCGCATTGGCGAAGATGTTGATGCAGGTTGCCAGATCGCGAAACTGCGGAAATAGGTCGATGATGGAACGTCCGCCGTCAAACATCGCAGCGGTCAGGACGTTGTTGATGCCCATGAGCAGACCGCCGGCGACGATGGCCGGGATGATCGGCACGAAGATATCGGAAAACATCTTGATGAAGCGCTGGATTGGGCTGCCCTGTTTCTCTTCCGGCAGCGGTGCGCGTTCGACCGCATTGCCCAGCTGTTTCTGTACTTCGTCACATACGAGGTTGACCAGTCCGGAACCCAGGATGATCTGGAACTGGCTGTTGGTCATGAAGACGCCTTTGACGGCTTCGATGTCGGTGATCGCATCCTCGTTGCGAAGATCGGCGTTGTAAAGCTGAAAACGGAGACGGGTCGCACAGTGCTGCACGGAACGGATGTTGTCTTTTCCGCCGACATGCTCGATGATCTGCGCGGCAATCGCTGCATAATCCATACTTGTATCCTCCTCATCTGGTATTTGTGGAATCGGTACCACATCGATTACGATGTCATTTTATAACCGCTTACATCGAATGTCAACCGTTTTTCGCAAATTTATGGTACCGATTCCACAAAATGTGGTGCAGAGGGAAGGACAGGGACAAAAAGTGTACTTTTTTTCCGGATTTGTAAATCATTTCCACAAAATGCGGGACACCGTCCGGCTGTGGCATTTGTGCGCGATTTGATGGGAATAGTGTGAAATTATGTGATATAATAGAGGTAACCATATTAGGGAGGAATATGAATGGAAAATCTGAAGAGGTATATTACTCGGAAAAACCTGCTGATGACATCGTTCATCACCGGCGTGATCGGAGTGGTCATGCTGCTGATCTACTTTCTTACGATCAATACGATGTCGGCCAGCGCGCTCTCGATGCTCTCTTTCTTGTGCATCCTGTTTTATGTGAGCTTTTTCTTGTTGCTGCTGCTGACGGCAGCCTATGCGTTCCACATCTTTTATGACAAGCAGCGCTCCACGACGCTGTATGTGCTGGCGGGATGCACCGTGGTCGGACTGCTGGCTTCTCTGTTCAGCATTTCGACGGTCAATGTGATCTTTCAGGTGATCAACGGCAACTTCTCTGCCATCTGGTCGCTGTCCGCTTCTGCGCTGAATGTGGATACCTGGCTGATCATCATGATGATCGGACAGATCGCCGCCGGGGTGCTGGCCGGTTATCTGCGGTTTGTGAAAAAGGCGGAGGAGCTCAGCAGTGAGGATCTTTCGCAGATGCAGGATACGGCGAAGCAGGTCGGGGATGCGGCTGCGACGGCAGCGCGCAAGGCGGCCGGCAGCGTCAGCGAAGGAACGGCGAAGCTCTCTGAAAAGTGGAAAAACTATTATCATACGGAAAAGGGAAAGAAGACGGTACGTCTGGTCGGCATCGCGGCAGTGGTCGTCATCGTCGTGATCATCGCCATCAGCATCTGGTCGGCAACGCGAACGACACCGATCGATCTCACTAGTTCCTGTGAGGTTACTTTTGAAGGATATGATGGGGAAGGGGATGCATACATCAACTGTGATGTGGATTATGACATCAACAACCCGCAGATTGCTTCTTTCGTGTATGACGTGGAGTATACGATCGACAATGACGGTGCGCTCTCCAATGGCGACAAGGTCATCCTGCATGCGGATTACAGTCAGGAAACGGCCCGCAATCTGAAGCTGGGCGTGGAAAATGCAGAAAGAGAGATCACCGTGGAAGGTCTGACCGAGGTCTATCGGACCTACGATGACATTCCGAAGGAGGTTTCCGACGGATTTGCTTCTGCGGCGCAGGCAGCGCTGGAAGCGGAGCTCAAGGAGGATGAGGGATCGACCTTCGGACCGGATACGATCACGATCAACAGCTGTGAGAACATCGGTGTTTACTATCAGTACAGCAGTTCATGGGGCGAAGGCAGCGTCTACTACCTGTTCCGTACGGATGTCACAGAAGAGGATGAATACTCTGTGGACAATATCATCGATTACTACTATGTGAGCATCGATCCGATCAGCTCCGAATATACATTGGATCTGGCTGTGGATTCGGATGATATCTACGTTTCCGGCATGTATCTTTACGATGACGAAAAGAATGATGCACAGGCCGGTGAATGGCTGAAGAGCTATTATTCAGATCTGCAGGTCGTCTCTGAGAATTTCTCCGATGAGACCTATCAGGATACGACCACAGAAAAATAAACAGAAACAGGCAAACGGCACCCGCAAGGGTGCCGTTTATTCATCAGAGGGGTGCGCTGTTCGGGTACAGACGCTTTCTCCTTCGATAAAGGTGTAGTTGACATACTGGATCGGCTGTACTTCTTCGTTGCGGATCATGCGCAGGATCGTACGGGCGCAGCATTTTCCGCTGTACTCGGTATCGAAGCGCACGGTGGCCAGCTGCGGGGTCAGCAGTTCGCTGATATCGTAACCGCCAAAGGAGATGATGGAAATGTCCTGCGGGATGCGATAGCCTCGTTCGCGGATGACTTTATAGGCGCCCAGCGCCTGGCGGTCCGTCGAGCAGATCAGCGCATCGATGGAATGTTCGTCGAGGATCCGTTCGACCTGGGTGCAGGCGTGCGCAAAGGAAAAGTCACTGAGGTAGACATAAGGGCGTTCGATCCCGCTTTCCTTTAAGCCGTCCAGGATGCCCTGGCGGCGGATGATGCCGATCGCTTCATCCCAGGTGTCCACACACAGGCAGGCGACCGAGCGGTGGTGGCGGGATCCGATGTAGGAGCCGACGAACTTTCCACCGTAGTAATCGTCATTGATGATGCAGACGCCATCGGGATAATTCTGGGCGACGACGACAACGGGGATGTCGATCTGTGAAAGCAGCGTGCGGTGGGCATCACTGAGGTGGGTCGCACTGAGGATGAGCCCGTCGACGTTCATGCGCCACAGCTTTTCCAGGTACTGCAGCTCCAGCGCTTCCTGGTGGTCGGTATTGATGATCATCGTGCTGTAACCCTCCTGGCGCAGATGGCGGTCGATGCTCATCAGCACCTGTGAGGTGACGATGGAGTCCAGACAGGGAGCGATGATGCCGATCATCCGACTGCTTTTCGCTTTCAGGCGGGCGAAGCTGTTGGGCTCATAGTTGTACTGCTGTATGATGGACGCGATCCGCTTGCGTGTCTCTTCCTTGACATAACCGCCGTTGAAGTAACGAGATACGGTGCTCTTACCGACACCGCTGAGCTCGGCGATCTCTTTCATCGTGACCTTTCGGACAGTGCCCATATGGATCCCTTCCTCTCTGTTCTGTGTTTATGATAGCACAGGCCATCTGCAAAAAAAAGAGAAAGTGGGAACGGTTTCGCATCGGACATCTGCGGCCGCGACTGGGCTTCTGCCCCTGCTTTGCATCGTCTCCCTCATAAAGTGATAATGCAAGGAGGATGGACATGTGTGGAATCGCAGGTATCATCGATTATGAGCATCCGGCACAGACGATGTGCGCACCGTATGTGCAGGCGATGCAGGAAACGCTGCGGCGGCGGGGACCGGACCAGAAAGGCATCTGGAAGGAGTCCTTTGTCACGTTGATCCATTCCCGTCTGAGCATCGTCGATCTGGAAGGCGGCCGTCAGCCGATGATGCGGGGATCCTGCTGCATCGTCTACAACGGAGAGCTGTACAATACACAGGAACTGCGTGCCGAGCTGCTTGCGCGGGGAAGGCAGTTGTCGACGCACAGCGATACGGAGGTCATCCTGCAGTCTTATCTGGAATGGAAGGAAGCCTGTGTGGAAAAATTCAATGGCATCTTTGCGTTTGCCATCTGGGATACGTATCGCAAGGAGCTGTTCATCGCCCGTGACCCGATGGGCGTCAAACCGCTTTTTTACACGATGTGCAAAGATGCCTTTCTCTTTGGCAGCGAGATCAAGACGCTGCTGGCGCATCCGTTCGTCCGACCACGGCTGACGCGAAGCGGCATCCTGCAGCTGATGTTGTTGGGACCGGGAAGGATCGGCGGCAGCGGTGTGCTGGAGGGCATCTGTGAGCTGAAGCCGGGGGCCTGCGGATATGTGGATCTGCATGGCCTGCACAGCTGGACCTATGCAAAGATGGAGGACCGTGTGCATACGGATCCACTGGAGACGACGGTGCAGACGGTGCGCACGCTGGTCCGCGATGCCGTTCACCGGCAGCTGCAGGCCGATGTGGCGGTCGGTACCTTTTTGTCCGGCGGGCTGGATTCCAGCATCATCACGGCGCTCGCCAGCGAGCAGTTTGCCCGTGAAGGAAAGAAGCTGCATACGTTCTCGCTGGATTATGAAGACAATCAAAAGTATTTTCACGCGACGAAATTTCAGCCCAATGCGGATGCGGACTATGTGGAGGAAATGGTGCAGGCGATCCACAGCGAACATCACCGGATCGTGCTTCGACCACAGGATGTGGCGGATGCGCTGTATGCGGCGGTCGACGCCAGAGATCTGCCGGGAATGGCCGATGTGGACAGCTCTCTGCTGCTTTTCTGCAAGGAGATCCGCCGCCATGTCAAGGTGGCGCTTTCCGGCGAATGTGCCGACGAGCTGTTTGGCGGGTATCCCTGGTATCGCGATCCGCAGGTGCGCATGCGGTATGGCTTTCCATGGTCACAGACGACGGACTATCGCAGCAGCTTTCTGAATGAGGAGTGGCTGACAGGGGTCGATGCCAACGCCTATGTGTCTCAATGGTATGAACAGACGCTGAAAGAGACCGATCTGGTGACGGACATCGATGCGCAGGAACGCCGGCTGCGAGAGATGACGATGCTCAACATGCAGTGGTTCATGCAGACGCTGCTGGATCGGAAGGACCGCATGAGCATGTACGCTTCCCTGGAGGTGCGTGTCCCTTTCTGCGATGTAAGATTGGCCCGCTATCTTTACAGTATTCCCTGGGAAATAAAAGATTACAATGGCTATGAAAAAGGGCTGTTGCGGGAAGCGGTAAAAGATCTGTTGCCGCAGCGTGTGCTGTGGCGCAAGAAGAGCCCGTATCCAAAGACGTGGCATCCGCTGTATCGTCAGTGTGTGAGCGAACGGATGAAGGAACTGCTGGCACAGGCCGATGCCCCGTTGTTTGCCCTTGTGAAAAAAGAGCGGGTCCAAGATCTGTTGCAGGAAGAACGAAGCGTTCCATGGTACGGACAGCTGATGACCACACCGCAGACGATCGCATATCTGCTGCAGCTCAATTACTGGTTGGAGCATTATCATGTCGAGATCCAGATATAAAGATGGCGGACCACAGGGCCCGCCATCTATTTTGAATACCTGAAGGGATCATACCTTGTCGTTTGTTCCTTTGGCGGATGGTGTGCAGGCAGGCAGAGAGAGCAGCAGGGTAAACCGCGCGCGCGGACCCAGGTCCTCACAGGTAAAGCTGCCGTTGTAACGTGCAGCGATCTTGTGAAGGATGGGCATCCCCAATCCATGCCCTTCCCCCTTGGAAGAAGGGGCATGCAGCGAAAGAGAAGGCAGCTTGCTGTTTTCCATGCGGATGTAGAGCTGATTGCCTTGCAGCAGTGCCGATATCGATAAGCTGCGCTCTGCCTTTGGCAGAAGGATACAGGCCTCGATGGCATTGTCCAGCAGATTGTTGAAGACGGAAAGCAGATCCAAAGGGGCGATGGGGATCGACTCCGGCAGCATGATGGAGATCTGCATGGGGATGCCCGCTTCATCTGCCCGCAGTTTCTTGTTGTAAAAAAGTGCATCGATCAAGTGGTTGTGACACTGGTTCATGCTGCAAAGACGGCTGTATTCCTGCAGCAGATGGCCTAACAGCTGTTCCTGCTCCTTCTCATCCATCGTGCGTGTATCCACAAATTCATCCATTCGCTTTTGGACCTCCTCTTTCAAAAGCGGGATGTTTTGCTGAGCACTGCGCCGTGCGGCGAGATAGCGCTCCTGCTGTGCATGCAGAGAACGGCTGAGGCGATTTTCCCGTTCCAACGCCTGTGTCTGTCGAATGAGGGAAAGGAGCGCCAGCACACAGAGATATTGAAATGGCAGAAAGCACAGCAGCAATGCCGAAGATCGCTCCCATACCAGACACAGAAGGGCAGCGATGAACAAAAAGAACGGAAGCAGCACGAGGGCATACGCACAGACAGAGAAATAGGATCTACGCATGTGGCTTTCTCCCCTGCGCTGTGAGGATCGTCTGCATGTAATTGATGATGTCGTGCCGCAAATATCGCAGTTGCTCGTTTGGTTCCTGTTCAAGGATGGCCTTTTCCAGCTTGTTCTCATACTCGGCGTACAAGGATGCCAGTTTTTGCTGGCGAAGCGCATGGATCAAAAACCGATGATAAGCGCCGACCCACAGAAAGACCGTGAACAGGCAGATGCCAAACAGCACCGATAGCAGCAGGAGGCCCTGCGGCCAGCCGCAGGATACACAGAGCAGCATCATGTGTGAGAGGAACATCAATACCAGAGGCAGCAGCCATGTGTTTGCGCTGTCCTGCCGCAAAAAGGCAAAATGCTGCACGAGCAGACCGATGAGCCAACCGACAGCCGGTGTAATGAGAAGCAGCGGCAGGAATGAGAGCGTATGCACGATGGAAAGCGTCCAAAGCGATGGGAAGATCATGAGCATGGAACGCTGAATGCGGGTCTGCCAGCTTTCTGACAGCGGAATGCGCCAGGAGAGGGAGAGGAGGAGGCCGACCGTCAGACAAGGAACAGGGGCATATAAAGAGCCAAATGAAAAGAGAAAAGCAGTAACGGCCATGGCCGGCAGACAATATGGCCGTGTGTTCCATGAGCAGCTGCACAGCAGCCAACCGGCCGACAGCGCACTGCACCCTCCGAATATGATTGCCCAGATCAATATGGTCATGCCGATCCACTCCTTTTTTACCATTATACAATGGAATGTCATTGAAAAAAGAAAATCCTTTGCATTCTGAAGAACGTCCGGATCAAAATGACGGTTTATTACATTATCTTTGCGTTTCATGAATGAAAAGAAGGAGCAATCAACGAAATATGCAGGGTGTGATATAATCAAAGCAAAGAATGGAAGAGGATGAAGAGACAGATGGAAGAGGGGAATATGAGCGGCTGGCTCAATGATCGCTATCGCGTGGAAGAGCGTTTATTTGAAAAGCAGGATCGGACGTTATATCGTGCGCATGATCGGCGTCTTGAACAAACCGTGTTGCTGTGGGTACAATGGCTGGATCAGAGTGATGCAGCAGACGAGCTGCGTGAGCATTGTTTGATGGAGGCCCGCGTACTGATGAAGATGGAACATCCGCACATCTTGACCGTCTTAAATTATTTTGAGGAGGAGAATGCCTGTTATATCGTTTTCGAGGATGTGAAATACCAGACGCTGAGCGATGTTCTTTCCCGACAGGAGCGACTCTCCATCCAACGGGTGCGGCCGATCGCCCTGCAGCTGATGGATACGCTGGACTATATTCATAAACAGGGCTATATCTATATGAATGTTTCTCTGCAGGAGATCCTCATCGATGACGATGATGCCATCCTTCTCTATGATTTTTCCTCTCTGTGTGAAAAGAACCACCGGATCGACCGGATGATCACACATGCCGGACACAATCTGCCATCGGAGGCTTATCAGCCCAACGCTGCCGCAAGAGCGGACAGTGATGTATATGGGGTCGGCGCTGCATTGTATGAGATGCTCAGTGGCAGATCCCTTCTGGCAGCTCCGCGCAGAGAGCGCATCAGCGAAAAATATCATAAAGAGATCCTTGAGAAGCTGCAGCATTTTGATGATCAGATCTCTTCGGGAGAAGACGCTTCGATCCGTCGGTCGCTCTCATTGAAACGAAGAGAGCGTTTTCAGAGCATGGGAGAGTTTCGCAGCGCCTTTCTGGAAGAACAAGCGATGCAGCCGGAAAAGCAGTGGGTCAATCGGCATCAGCGCAGGGCTTACTGGCTGATCTTCCTCAATGTACTGGTGATCCTCGCACTGCTCGTTGTACTTGCCCAGCAACAGAAAAGCCGTTTTCACAAGTCGGTGATCCAAGCGGATACCATCTCCGTTCTGTTGCCGTATCAGAATGAACAAGAACGGCAGGCAAATGAACAGATCGTCAATTATTATCAGGAAGAGTATCCGCAGATCGATGTATCTCTGACACAGGTTGCGCGCGAAGATTATGCCGCCTTCGCAGCACAGGAACCATCCTTTGACGTCTTTTTCTGGAATGAAGCGATCGATCTGCAGACCTGTGCGGATCTTCATGATCTCATGAAGATGATCGATCCAAGCTGTTTCTATGGCTTTGATCAGGGAACATTTGCCAAACGTCTGCCATTGGGGTTTGAAGCAGAAATACGATATCAGAATGCACAGCCGGATGCGGATGCGCAACGAGAGACAGCAGATGCGGAAACATTTTATCAAGGGCAGGCCCAGAGCTATCTTGGCAGCAGCGCACAGCTGGGAGAGGTCATCACACGGCTGCCGGGACTTTGGCGCATCGAAGCGGATGAAACGGTGAAGATCACCTATCGGGATCAGGTATGTGTACGAAAGAGCACGACGAATAAAGAGAGCGCGGCCATGTTGTTTGTCTATGTGCTGCTGGGGGATTATGCACAAAATGAGCATTATCTGCAGCAGGACAGCTGGCTTCCGGTCAACCGGGAAACGCTGTCTCGCTATATAGAAGGTTATCCGCAGCTGTCTTATCTCGAAGAGGCGGCACTCGTGATAAAGGAGGAATGAACGGATGCGGTGTTATCATTGCATGGAAGAATATTCGGATACGCTGGATTGCTGTCCACACTGTCACAAGACGAAAGAAAGCAGGACAGAGCCTTATCAGCTGCTGCCCGGAACGCTGCTCAACGATCGTTTCTATATTGGGGACATGCTGGGCTATGGAGGTTTTGGCATTACCTACATTGGCTGGGATGCCCTTTTGTGTCAGAAGGTAGCGATCAAGGAATATCTGCCGATGCATCTGGCCGGGCGAAACGCACATCAGGAGCGGATCGTGATCTATGACAAGGATCGCCGGAAACTGTTTGAACAGGGACGGCAGCGTTTTCGCATGGAGGCGCAGCGGCTGGCGCTGTTTCGAAAAGAGAGTGCCATCATCACCGTATATCATACCTTTGAAGAGAATGATACTGCCTATCTGGTGATGGAATATGTCGAAGGGGATACGATCGAGTCTTTGGTCAAACGGGATGGTGTGATGAGCGCGCAGCAGGTGCGTGAGATCATGATACCGCTTTTGACGGTCTTGAACAAAGTGCATGAAAAGGGGATCATCCATCGGGATATCGCACCGGATAACATTTACATCACAAAAGACGGAAAGGTCAAACTGCTGGACTTTGGCGCGGCGTACAGTGTTTCTGCCACTGCCGTGGGAACCTCTCAGAGCATCTCGATGATCATCAAGCGCGGTTATGCTCCACAGGAACAGTATCGAAGTCCTTCCCTGGTCGGCCCATACAGTGACGTCTACAGCGCAGCGGCCACCATGTATTACATGCTGTGCGGCATCGCTCCACAGGATTCGATGGAGCGGGACGATCATGAAGCGATGATCGAACCCTGTGAGCTCAGAGAGGGGGTTGACCGGAATCTGAACAATGCGATCATGAACGCTCTGATCCTGGATCATGAGCAGCGAACGCAGAGTGCCTGGCAGCTTTGTGAAGAACTGAAGAGCAGACGGGCGGTCCGTCGCAAACGGGTAAAAGAGCGCAGGAGCCGTTTTCAGGCCAGCAGCCGTTCCAGGCTTGCTGTTTCGATCGCGACGACGGTCAGCTTTGCCCTCTGCATGGCCCTTGTGTTCACCTTGCTGGATGCTCGTATGCTTCCTTCCGGCGGACATAAAGTGTTGGCAGCAGAACAGACGTATATGCCAGGTCTGTTGAATGAAGATCTGGACAGTGCCCGGCAGAAAGCGGAAGCGGCAGGGCTGCAACTGCTGGTGACCGCAAAAAAAGAGGACGATCGTCTGCCTTCCGGCATCGTGCTAAGTCAGAGCGAACGCCCCGGAACGATCGTTGTCAAAGGGTCTGTGATCACGGTCAGCGTCAGTCGCGGACGAGATTATCGATTGGTGGAAAATGTGACGTATATGCCGTTGTCACAGGCAAAGGAACGATTGGAAACAGCGGGTTTTCCGGTCGAGGTCGTTTATGAAGACCGTAGGGATCATCAAAAAGACACGGTCATCTCACAAAGCGTGGCCCCATATTCGAGCGCACAGCAGGGAGATACGATCACGCTGCATGTAGCAAGAGAGAAACGTCCATCAAAACCGCTGAATGAGAGGATGCCGGCACATATGGATGTGCAAGAGGCCGTCGAATGGCTGGCTGCACGTGACAGCTATCTGATCGTCACAGGGTATGTGGAGAGCACGGAAGCAGAAGGAACGATCCTTTCCTGGAAAGAAGGAGAACAGGGCGTGGAAGTGCAGGTGAGCAGTGGTCCTGCACAGACGGTGGTCAACGATGTGGAACTGCTGGTGAAGGAAGAGGCATATGCACAACTGCAAAGGGATGGCATCCGCATTGAGACCCGTCAGGAATACAGTGACTATATCGATGCTGCTTATGTCTTAAAGCAGAGCATCGATCCCGGTACGGTCATCCAAAGCGGCGATACGATCGTTTTGACGATCTCCAAAGGTTCTTATCAGCCGGCATCCCCTTCTTTGATCTTGGAGGATACCACAGAAGAGGAGAACGATCCATCGTCCGCTCAGGATCAGCCGGAAGTGGTAGAAGAAGTTGAAAAAGAGGAGATCCAATATGAATGGACCCCATGGACGACCGATGCGTTCTTAAGTGAAGATCCGACCTATGAGGTGGAGACCAAGACCCAGTATGCGATCTATGGGCATATACAGACAACAGCGGTCAGCGAAGAACATCTGGAAGGCTATACACTGATCGACAAGAAAGACACCCATACCTATTCTCAGTGGTCTTCCTGGTCCGACTACATCGATGGCACGGCGCCTGCAGACAGCGATCTGGTGCAATAC
This sequence comes from Candidatus Merdibacter merdigallinarum, assembly GCA_019118705.1. Lineage (GTDB taxonomy): Bacteria > Bacillota_I > Bacilli_A > Erysipelotrichales > Erysipelotrichaceae > Merdibacter > Merdibacter merdigallinarum. The sequence goes on from DWYK01000102.1 coordinate 21,493, forward strand.
AGCGAAACAGAAACACAGTATCGTTATTTTGTATGGGACTGCCCTTTGGAAACACGGACACCGCAATGCCGCTGTTATCCGTTCGCCGGCTACAAGTGTCCGGGCTGTTTGAAGGATGCCGATGTATACAGTGAGCGTCTGGTCTGGAATGCCCCGCCGGAGCTTCACGGCAAGTACTATCTGACGATGCTGAATGGACGCGGCAGCTGGGCGATCCATTGGTTCGGCGATACGAACGATGATCTGTTCTACAGCGAGGATTCTTTGATTGCCGGTCATCGTTACCGTCAGCGCACCAGAGAGCCATTGTATCGCTATACTTATGAAAGTGATCATGCGACCCCATGGCAGGATGCTTATATGAGCAGCTCAGAGAGCGGACGTGTCGTCACCCGTACGCTCTACCGTTATCGGTTGAAGGTCTAACACAGGAACATTTTGGTAATTTTAATGTAATGAACGGTCAAGGGCTGCGTCAGAAAATGGGGTATAATAACAAGCGTGAGGGATTGAGGTGAAATGTGTGGTTCCGTTTATCATCTGTGAAAATGATCTGCGACAGGCGGACCATCTCAAAAGATGTCTGCAGAAGCTGTATCCGGAATGTACGATCCTGCAATATCAAAGCGGAGATCAGCTGTTGAAAGAGTCCGATCTGCTGAAGCAGGAGTGTATCCTGTTCATGGATATCGTGCTGGAGGATGCTTCCGGCATTCAGGTCGCGCAAATGATCGCCAAAAAAAGACCATCCATCATCATTGTCTTTATCAGTGCCTATCTGGATAAAGTGGTCGATATCTTTGATGCGCCACACTGTTATTTTATTTATAAGCCGGAGCTGGCACAGCGTTTGCGGCCGGCACTGGAAAAGGCGATGGAGCAGCTCAGCGACAATCGGCGGAAGCTGTGTCTTCAGCTCAAGGACCGCGTGGTCGTATTGGAGAGCGCTGATGTGATCTGCATGGAGAGAAATCGCCGGATGACCCATGTGACCAGCGAAGATCAGGCATACAGCGTATCTTTGAATCTGGAACAGCTGTTATCCAGACTGCCGGAGAATTTCATCATCTGTCATCGCAGCTATGCGGTCAATCTGGCCAAGGTAGAAGTATATAAGCGAACGGAATTTGTCATGAGCAACGGTATCCGCATTCCGATCGGACGCTCCTATGCTTCAAAGGTGCGCCAGCAGTTTCGCGCATATATGGAACGAACGCTGAATCAGTATTAAGTGAGAACCGATCGAGTGTCCGGCATCTCGCAGGCTCATCGTTTATGATGCACGGACCCGAGAGAAAGGGCAGGATGCATCTTACAAGCGAGTGGCCTTGGAGCTTGCCGGATGTGATCGGACAAGGAGCTTATCAGGAGAAGACAAGCTCCTTTTTGTGTGTGCAGCGTAAAGGTATTTGTCGCGAAGATCATCCTCGTATGTGTGAACGGGAGCCAGCTGTTTTTGGCACCGGAGCTGAGCGTTGCACAGGTGTCTCTCCATAAATGAATGTGAGCACTGTTCTGCCTGTGGAATATCCGGACAAAACAAGACGTCCGCACATTTTTTTGAGGATTGCTTTCTGTTGCATTAACTTTGCGTCTGAGGCCGTAAGAACCCACGTACGGATCGAAAGGATTATAATTTGAAAAGAGACCCCTGCCGTAAAAAGAAATTTGAAAACCCTGTATTCTTTTCGATGTGCATGGGAAAAACAGAGGCATGAGGAGGATGAGAAGTGAGAAAAGGAAAACAAAAGGGAATCTGTGCCGGGCTTGCGCTGATAAGCGCATTGTCAGTCGTGAGCGGCTGTTCGCAGGGAAGCGATCTTACGATCGAATATGGTGAGGAGATCGATCTGGCGCAGCTGCTCGGGACAAAGGAGGACACGACGTTTTCACTGTCGGTGGATCCGCAGACCGTGGGGACTTATGTGGTACGCTGGGACTCGGAACCACAGGAAAAACGTGTGCAGGTCGTTGATACTCAATTGCCACAGATCTCCTTGTACCAGGAACAGAGTGCCAAGATCCCATTAGGGGACTCGTATGATCCGTCGGCCAATATCCGATCGGTGAGCGATCCGGTGGACGGAGCGATCAAAGATGGCAAAGTGATGGAGAAAGAGGCATACGCAGAGCAGTTGCAGCAGGCACAGACGTATGAGGGACAGCTGAGCCAACGCGTGTTTGAAGAACAGGCCGATGTCACAGATGCAAAAAAGGAACAAAAAGATCAAAGCTTTCTGATCATCAGCAGCGAAGTAGACACCGAAAAAGTGGGAAAATATATGGTGGAGGTCGCTGCTGCAGACAAAAACGGGAATATCAGCCGCAAGACCTTTCAGGTAGAGGTGGTAGAAAAAGCAGATGCGATCAGCGATGAGGAGATGGCCGTGGGAAGCAGTCATCGACCGAAGATGGAGGCAGAAGATCAAAACTTATCCGCTTCGGATTCAAAAGAAACATCAAAGAGCGAGACATCATCGTCTTCCCAGTCTTCCTCTTCTTCATCCAGACCGCAGGGTGGCTCTTCCAAGGCACCTTCGGTGAGCGATCCGGTTGCCAAAGCGGCATTGGCCAGAGTCGGACAGCATTTATCCTGTGATGATCTGGTGTCGTATGCATTGATGGATGCCGGGCGGATCAGCGGCGGCAATAACTGGATGGGAACGGTCGGTGTCTATTATTTCCCGAAGCTGTGTACGAAGGTGTCCGCATCACAGGCAAGAGCGGGCGATATCATCTATTATGCGGACGGCGGTGCCGGTTCTCCGCATGTGGCGATCTACTTAGGCGGGGATGAAGCGGTGCATGGCGGCTACAATGGGCTGAATGTCGTGCGCACGACGATCTATCTGGGTGGAGGCCCGACCTATTACCTGCGGTTTCCATCGCATATGAGCTGGGATGAGATCGACCGGGCGATCTTCGGGGAAAGTTCAGATGATTTCTTTGAAGATGACAGCAGTTCGGGCAACGATCAACCATCCGGTGGCCAGGAGGGGACAACGACCTATACCGCTACCTTTTCGATCAACGATCTGTCCGTCACCGTAGAGTCCTCTCGTCCGATCGATGAGGAAAAGGTGACCGGACTGCTGGAACAGGTATTTTACGAGGAGATCACCTACGATGAGATGGTGGCACAACTGAAAGCGATGGGCTATCGGGTCGTATAGTTGAAATATGGTAAAAAACCAGGCGGAAATCAGGAGACACCGACAGAAAATGATAAAAAACAAAAGAAAAGAGGGAATGAGAAGATGAAAAAATGGAGCGTTGTACTGTTATGTGCCTTGATGGTATTGAGCGGCTGTGGCGGTGGAAACAGCAAAGATGCACAGAGCTCGGCAGCGGAAGAAACGTTAAAAGCGGCAGAGGCAAAGATGGATGAGAGAACGTCCTATTTAAAAACATATCATACGGAGGGCACCACATTGGAGCTGAATGCCGATAAGGATGGCCTGCAGGT
>DWYK01000103.1 GCA_019118705.1 Candidatus Merdibacter merdigallinarum
AGCAGGATCAGCATGTCGTCCATCGTCAGGCTCGGGGACAGCAGAAAGATACCGCCGACCACATATAAGACCAGCGCCGTCCAAAACAGAAGCAGACGCCCGCGCACACGGTCCCGCCGATACAGCCACCACTGCACCATGCAGGCCGTCGCATAGACGAGCATGTAGCCTCCAAAGAGGACGACCATCAGCCACTGTGGCACCCCCTGATACCAGATGAGCAGGATGGAGGCACCGATGCTCAGCAGCGCGCGCAGCAGTGCGTTGAAATCTCCTTGATGATGTTCCTTGGGAAAGAAGAAGCGGATCATCTGGATGAGACCGCTGACGAGCAGCGCGATCCCCAGCACCAGCATGACAAGCGACAGCAGTGAGCTCTTTGCCCAGATGGAAAGCACGCCTGCGACAAACAGCGCAAGCGCGATCAGAAAATAAAAGATCAGGTTCTTGTTCCAGCCTGCCATGCGTTCACCTCTTCCCAAATCTCATAATATTTAAGCACACTTTCCATAAATTGTAAAGAAAGCGCCCCGATGCCTCAAGGACAAGGGAGCATTCTCTTCCTCGCCCCTCTCAAACGCTGTCAATTAAAAATGCCGCTCCAAAAGAGATGGCAAAGATGCCTACGGACGATCGTCCGCTTCGATCATCAGCACACGTCCTTCATGCACGGTGATCTGTGCTTTCTCTTCGACGATCTCATTGGAGACGGTGAAGATGTCCGTTACATCGATATGCGCATGATCCAGCGGATATGCGACCCCGCTTTCGCTGATGCTGCTTTCCTCCAGCGCCAGAAACGAAAGATATGCATACTGTTTTGCGACCGTATAGCTCCCCGGCAGCAGCACCCGCACCCGGTTGTGCGCATCCATGAGGATCAGTGAAGGATCCCGATGCAGCAGCAGATACAGGTTTGCCATCGTATGGTCAAAGCGCCCCTGCAGGACCCCGTAGAGGATGATCGTCGTATAACCGCGGCGATATGCCTCCTTCAGCGCGCTTTCCATGTCCGTTTCATCTTTGCGGCAAGGCAGGATGTGGCATTCGACCTGCTGCTTGATCTGCGTGAGGGCGCCTCCGGCAGTATCAAAATCCCCCAGGGCAAAGACCATCTCGATCCCCGCCTCCATGCAGCGAAGCGCACCGGCGTCCACCCCGGCATAATCCGCTCCGCTGATCCGGGGGATCTTCTCTGCCAGCGGTGAGACCAGAACTATCGCAGACATAACAGAGAATCGATCCCGGCGTGGATGTCCTGGCGGAAGATGTAACTGCCGGCAACCAGCGTATCACAGCCGGCTGCCACCGCCAGCGCGCCGGTCTGCGCATTGATGCCGCCATCGATCTCGATGCGGGTGGAAAGCCCTTGCGCTTCGATGCGGGCACGCGCCTTTTTCACTTTTTCCAGCATGCCTTCCATGAAAGACTGTCCGCCAAAGCCCGGTTCCACTGACATCACCAGCAGCACGTCCATCGCCGCCAGATGGTCCAGCAGCGGCTCCACCGGGGTGTTCGGACGGATGCTGACACCGGCGAGCACGCCGCGTTCACGGATGTGCGCACACAGTGAGAGGATCGCATCGAGGTCGTCCTCCAGCGCTTCGCTGTGAAACGTGAGGACATCCGCACCGGCATCGATGAAGACGTCCGCGTACGTCCGTGCGTCTTCGACCATGATGTGCACGTCCATCTTCTGCGGCAGCGCCTTCCGGAATCCCCGAAGGATATCCGGGCCAAAGGTCAGATTCGGTACAAAATGGCCATCCATCACGTCAAAATGCAGCCACTGCGCATGGCTGTTCGCCAGTGCGGCCAGCTGCTCGCCCGGCCTTGAAAAGTCCAGCGACAGGATCGATGGTGAAACGATCAGTTCCTTCATCACAGTTCATCTCCTTTTCTCAATAGCGGACCGGTGCCTGTGCGATCTGCTCGGCTACCTCCGCATAATGTCGATAACGCTCCGCGTGGATCTTCCCCTGCGCAACGGCCTGTTTGATCGCACAGTCCGGTTCTTTCAGATGCACGCAGTCCTTGAAGCGGCACTCGCCCAGATAAGGCTGAAAATCCGGGATGCACGCAGCGAGCGCATCGATGGACATATAGCTGAAATCCAGCGAAGAAAACCCGGGAGTGTCCGCCACCCAGCCTCCGGCGACCGGATGCAGCTCACAGTGACGGGTCGTATGTCGGCCGCGTCCCAGGGCCTTGCTCGTCTGCTGTGTATGCAGGTGGAAGCTGGGCTCGATGCGGTTGAGCAGCGAGCTCTTGCCGGCACCGGACTGTCCGGTCAGCACGGACACCTTGTCTTTCAACAGGGCCGTCAGGGCACTTTCATCATAGCCTTCCCCGCTTTCGACCACCGTATAGCCGCTGGCGCGGTATTCGCTGATCGAACGGTGGATCCAGGAATCCGCATCGATCAGATCCATCTTCGTCACGCAGAGGATCGGCTGGATGTTCGCATAGCAGATCTGAAAGATCAACCGGTCGATCAGCAGCGGAGAATAGTCCGGAATGAGCGTCGACATGACGATGATCGCCTGATCGACATTGGCGATGGCCGGCCGGCGCAGCTCATTGCGGCGTTCTTCGATGCGCTGGATGCCGTTGGATCCCTCAAATCGCTCCACCTGTACGTAATCCCCGACGATGGGCGAGCTGCGTTTGCGCAGCTTGCCCATGGCGACACAGCGCAGGGTCTCTCCGCTCTCCAGGCGGACATCATATTGGTTCGATATAATCTTGATGATCTTTCCTTTTTCCATAAGCTCCTTCATCTAATAATAGTACAGAACGATATAGCTGTCCGTTCCTTCCTGTGTATAGCTTTCCTGCGGGCTTGGGTCCGTACGGACGACGCGCCCGGCTCCCAGCTTCTCCTCCTCGTTGAGGATATCCTCACTGATGCGGCTGGTCACCACGGCAGCACCATAGCTGTTCAGCAGATCTTTGGCCTGCTGGAGCTCCATACCGATGATCGAAGACGGGATCGTAAAGGTCGGTGAGGTAGCGACCGTGATCTCGATCTCATTGTCCCCCTGCGGATCGATCTTTTCACCGACCGACAGGCTCTGGGAGAGGATCGTTCCCTTGGTGACATCGGAACGGGCGACCTCATTTTGACGGATGCGGATGTTCACTCCGTTTTCCGCAAAGGTCTGCTGCAGCTGCGACAATGTCATGCCGACATAGTTCTCCACCACATAATAACCACCGCGGGATACCTGCAGTACGATCTCATCCTCCAGGGATACTCGCGTCTGTTCGCCCGGTTCCACCGCAGCGACATCGCCTGCCTCCACCTCTTCGCTGAGCACCTGCTCCACACGAATGTTGTCTTCGTCAAAGCCCGCTTCCGTCAGCTGATCGATCGCCTCCTGCTGTGAGAGGCCGACGATGGAAGGAATCGGTGTTCCCAGCAGCGGATCCAGCGTAAAGACCCCGGTGGCGAACAGCAGCACGACCGTGATGACCACTGCGGTGATGAGCGAAGAGACTGCCGCGATGATCCAGTAGCGCCGATGCCGCTTTTTCGTTTTTTCCTGCTCCACCTGCAGCTTTCCGTTTTCGACCTTGACGGAGAGGATCGGGTCATTGTCCAGCTCCAGACGGGCAACATGCGCATTCTGCGGCATGCGGCAGTGTGCCAGATCATCGATCATCTCATCGACGCTGCCATAGCGCTGATCGATGCGCTTTGCCGTCGCCTTGAGGATGATGTTTTCCACAGACTGCGGAATGGTCGGATTGAAATCTCGGATGTAGGGCATCGGTTCCCGCAGATGCTTGACGGCGATCTCCGTCGGCGTGCTTCCATGAAAGGGCACCTTTCCGCTGAGCAGTTCATAGAAGACGATCCCCAGCGCATAGATATCGACCGCCACGCTGGGCGCTTCTCCTCTGGTCGTCTCCGGCGCGAGATAATGCGCGCTTCCCATGACCGTATGGTTCTGCGTCAGCTGGATGGAATCGTGCGCGACGGCAATGCCGAAGTCGGTGATCTTGACCGTCCCGTCATCCTTCATCAATACATTTTGCGGCTTGATGTCCCGATGGATGATATGTTTTTCATGTGCCAGCGAGATGGCGCTGGCCAGTTGCATCATGATGTCGATCGCCTCATCGAGGTTGAGCGCTCCGCGCTGAGCGATCAGCTGTTTGAGCGTGCGTCCCCGCACATACTCCATGACGATGTAATGTCTGCCCTCGCTTTCGCCGACATCGTAGACATCGACGACGTTGGGATGGGAAAGCTTGCTGGCGGCGCTGGCCTCTCTTTGAAAGCGCAGCAGCGTCATCGGATCGTGCGACAGCTCTCCACGCAGGATCTTGACGGCGACCTCCCGGTTCAGGATCGTATCGATCGCCTTGTAAACGTCAGCCATCCCGCCCTGCCCGATATTGGAAACAAGCAGATAGCGGTTTGCGATCAGCTTATCCATTTGTCACATCTGCCTCCTTACTTACAAGCACGGCACTCACGTTGTCATAACCACCCATATCATTTGCCAGCTGGATCAGCAGTTCGACCTTTTCTTTCAGGGTGTGGCTCCTGCTTTGAAGCACGGCCTTGATCGTGTCCTCGCTGACATAGCCGTGCAGACCATCGCTGCAGACGAGCAGCAGTTCATAGTCCTCCCGGATCTTATGGATATCGATCTTCACGTGATCCCAGACGCCCAGCGCATTCGTCAGCATGTTTCGCCCCGGATGCACCTTCGCCTCTTCGAGGGTGATCGTACCGTTTTTCAGCAGATCGGCGATATAGGAATGATCCTCGGTCATCGCCAGAAACGAATCCGCATACAGCGCATAGACGCGGGAGTCTCCGACATTGAAGACAAACGTCCGCTCGTTGCTGCAGAGGATCCCGACACAGGTCGTTCCCATGCCCCGCTTGCTCTCGTTGCGCATGGCAGCGGTAAAGATCTGGTCATTGGCCTCCTCGATCACCGATGTGATCCAGTGGACGACCGCCGGTTCATTCGCAAACGCATCTGCTTTGCAAAAACGCTCCTGCAGATGCATCACCGCCATCTTGCTGGCGACCTCACCGGCAGCGGAACCGCCGATGCCGTCACAGACGACCGCGAGAAAATCGCCGTTCTTATTCTCCATGCAGCAGTACGAATCTTCATTGAGCTCACGCTTGAGCCCCTGATCGCTCGCTCCGTAATAGTCCATCCTCTCACCCCTTCTGCAGATGCTTGACACGCAACTGTCCGCATGCCGCATCGATGTCGCTGCCATGTTCCTTACGGATGGTACAGCGCACGCCCAGCTTCATGAGCTGGTCATAAAAGACCATCGCTGCCGCGTGGTCCACGCCCTGAAAGCCTTTTTCATCCACTGCGTTGTAAGGAATCAGATTCACATAGGCATTGCGCCGCCCGATCAGCGCGGCCAGCTGTCGGGCGTGCACCGGCTGGTCATTGACGCCGCGCAGCAGGATGTATTCCAGCGTCAGCCGGCGGTTGTTCTCCGCACCGTAACGATCCAGCGCCGCCATCAGCTCGCTCAGCGGATAAGCGCGGTTGATCGGCATCAGCCGGGAGCGCAGCTCATCGTTGGGCGCATGCAGGGAGATCGCCAGATTGTACTGTGTGTGCTCTTGGGCAAAGGCGTCGATACGCGGAACGATCCCACAGGTGGAGATCGTGATGTGACGGGCCCCGATGGCCAGTCCGCGGTCGTGGTTGACGGTCGCCAGAAAGTTCATCACATTGTCGTAGTTGTCAAAGGGCTCTCCGGTCCCCATCACGACGATGTGGCTGACCCGTTCCTCCTTTGCATCGAGCTCCTGCTGGATGTAGAGGACCTGTGCCACCATCTCTCCGCTGGTGAGGTCGCGCTGTTTCCTGGTCAGTCCGCTGGCGCAGAACGCACAGCCCATGTTGCAGCCGACCTGTGAGGTCACACAGACGCTCTTGCCATAGTCAAACTGCATCAGCACGCTCTCGATCAGTGATCCGTCGCTCAGCGCAAACAGGTATTTTGTCGTACCGTCTCTGGCGACCTGTTTCTCACGGAGCGTCAGCGGTGAGATGAGAAAGTTCTCCTTGAGCAGCTCCCGTGTCTCTTTGGAGAGATTGCTCATCTCATCGATCTCCTTTACACGGCTGCGATACAGCCACTGGAAGATCTGATGCCCCCGAAACTTCTTCCATCCCTGTTCCAGGGCAAATTCCTGTATCTGTTCATAATTAAAATCGTATAAGCTCTTCATGTCATCACCATATTTGCATCACTGTCACACACCTGTGACATCGTACTCATTCTATCATATTTTACCCGCCAGACAAAGCCTGTCTACGCTTTGCGCAGGAAGCGGGCGATGTAAAAGCCGTCTGTACCATGCACATGCGGGAAAAAGGTCTGTTCCCGCTCCAGGCAAAACGAAGGATGCGTCTGCAGAAAGCGCTCCGCCTGCTTTTCATTCTCCTTGCGGTTCAGCGTACAGGTGGAATAGACGAGACGGCCGCCGCTGCGCACCTTGCGCGCGGCACACTGCAAGATCTCCTGCTGCAACGGGATCAGCGTATCCATCGCTTCGGCAGACAGGCGAAGACGGATGTCGCTCTTTCGACCCATTACCCCATAACCGCTGCAGGGTACATCACACAGCACGCCGTCAAAGGCCGCATCCGCCACCCCTTCCAGTTGTGTCGCATCCATCACCTTCGCTTCGATGCAATGCAGTTGCAGTCGCTTCGCCCCCTGACGGATCAGCTCCACGCGGTGCGGATGGATGTCCCCGCACAGGATCACCCCTTCATCGTGCATGATCTCTGCCATATGGCAGGCCTTGGATCCCGGTGCGCTGCACACATCGAGCAGATGTTCGCCCGGCTTTGGCTCCATCCATAATGCCACCATCTGGCTGGCCTCGCTCTGAATGGAGATCGTTCCGTTGTGATAGGCTTCCGTATCGGCCGCATTGCCGCTTTTCACATACAGGGCATCCGCGCTGAGCGTCCCACAGGTATAGGCACCGCTTTCTGCCAGCGCTTCTCTTGTCGTGCGCATCCGGTTGACACGCACACACTGGGGATGCGGATCATTCAGGCTATGGCACAGCGAACGACAGCACGCCTCTCCATACTGGTGCTTCCACATGGAGATGAGCCAGTCCGGCAGACCGGTCTCGATCGCCAGCGCCTGCCATTCATCTGCAGGCAGCGCCCGACGGCCTTCCCGCTGAAAGCGCCGCAGGACCCCGTTGACCATCCCTTTGGCCCGCGCATCCCATCTGGCAGCGATCGTCACCGCTTCATGGATGATCGCATAATCCGGCAGCGCATCCAGAAAAAGCAGCTGATAGATGCTCATGTCCAACAGCAGCGCGATCTGTTTTTTGGGGGAGCGCTGCACCATGTGTGCCCACTGATAGCGCACATAGCGCTGATGCTGCAGCGTACCATAGACGATGCTCACCGCCAGCGAACGATCCTGTTCACTGAGCTCGTGCAGATGTTTTTGTATATACAGATTGCTGTAAGCGTGTTCCTCAAAGATCGAAACAAGCGCCCGCAGACACCATTCACGCATGATCATAAAACCATTTCTCCCATCTACGGTCATAAAACCGCCAGCAGCCCAGCGCGATCAGCATGCCGGCTGCCGTATCACTGACAAAATGTGCGCCCATGATCACCCGGGAGAGCATCATGAGCAGGATGCTGCCTGCGACCGCCGCACCGATGAGGCGCGCATGCGAACGCAGCCGTGGAAAGCGAAGCGACAACACGACGAGCACGGTCGCCGCAAACGAGCTCGTATGTCCGCTGGGAAAGGAAGTTCCCTGCACACCACAGGGGAGATACCAGACACAGAACTGGCTCGCTTCTTCCATCTGTCGATAACGGACACGGCCCCAGACCAGCTTGAGGGCGCTGGTGAGGAGCAGCACGGTAAAAAAGAGCTGAAGATAAAACTGCAGATACGGTCGGAGCCGCTCCTTCTGCCAGGGTGACAGCCAGCGGCTGACACCGGCACAGACAAGCAGTGAGAAAGTGAGGCCCACGATGATTGCCACACTGAAAACAGAAGCGTGCGTCAGCCGGCGCACATCGTTTGCGAACAGCACACAGCAGAGGAGCATCGCCCCATAGCAGAACTTGTGCTTCCGATCCGCCAGCAGCGCAAAGCTGAGAGCCAGCAGCAGCTTCAGCAACAGCGGCCATCCTTCCTGAAAGAGGATGCCCAGCCAGCTGGAAGGATCATACAGCACCTCGCTGATCGCCAGATCCCGGCATGCGCCCACCGCCAACAGGCACACGCCGATCACGCTCATGATCCGAACAAATGTTCTCTGCATCTTCCTACTCCAACAGCAAAAGATCGACATCGATCTCCATCCGCGCACGCTGTTTCGCATGCCGGTGCTGTTCAAACATCTGCCGCAGCAGCTGCGCCTGTCCCATGCGGTCCTTTCCCTTGAGGATCACACGATAGCGGTAGACATCCTTCTGCCTGCCCAGAGCGATCGGTCCCAGCACCTTGCAGATCTGTTGTTTCTGCAATGCGACCATGGCATGGTTCGCCCCTTCCAGTGCGACGCGCGCATCGCGGTGCACGAAGAAGGCGGCGGAAAGATAGGTATATGGCGGATACTGGGCCAGATGGCGATAGTTCATCTCGGCAGCGAAAAACCGCTGATAATCATGTGCCGCCGCACAGCGTACGGCATAATGTTCACAATCATAAGCCTGTAAGATCACCCGGCCCTCTTTCTGTCCCCGTCCGCTGCGGCCACAGGCCTGTTCCAGCAGATCATAGGTCAGCTCGCTGCTGCGATAGTCTCCGCTTTTCAAAGAAGCATCCCCGTTGATGATGCCGACCAGCGTCACATTTTCATAATCGAGGCCCTTGGCGATCATCTGTGTGCCCAGCAGGATGTCTCCTTCCCTGGAAAACTGCCGCAACAGCTGTTCATGCGCACCCTTGCGCCTGGTCGCATCACTGTCCATGCGAATGATCGTCGCCTGCGGAAAACAGGTGCGCACATATTCCTCCAGCCGCTGGGTCCCGATGCCCAGATAACGAAACTGCGTGCCGTGACAGGAAGGACAGGTGTCCGGCAACGGACGGGAATACCCGCAGATGTGGCATTTCATCCGCTGTTCTTCCTTATGATAACTGAGTGCCACATCACAGTGCGGACACATCAGCGCCTCCCCACAGTCGATGCAGCGAAGCACCGGCGTATAGCCTCTGCGGTTCAGCAGCAGCATCACCTGCTCTCCCCGTGCCAGCGTTTCCGCGATCGCCTCTCGCAGACGCTCGGACAACAGTGCATTTTCTCCCCGGCGCAGCGCGGCGCCCATATCGACGATCTCCACCGTCGGCAGATCCTGATGGATGCGCGATTTCATCTCGATCAGCTGATATACGCCCTTATAGGCCCTCGCATAGCTTTCCAGCGAAGGGGTCGCACTGGCGAGGATGACCTTGCAGCCATGATGACGTCCGCGCCAGATGGCGATATCCCGACAGTGATAGCGCGGTGCGTTTTCCTGTTTATAGCTGGTATCGTGCTCCTCATCCAGGATGATCGCCCCCAGACGGGCAAACGGAAGAAAGATCGCACTGCGCGTTCCGACGACGACCTGTACCTTCCCCTGTGCCACCAGCTGATACTGTTCATACTTCTGCTGGTCGCTGAGATGGGAATGATAGATGGCCGCCCCATCACCGAAGCGCGCTTCCACCGCCCGCTGCATCTGCGGCGTCAGTGCGATCTCCGGCACCAGAAAGAGCACCTGTTTGCCCTGCTGTACCTGCTGATCCGCATAACGCAGGAAGACCTCGCTCTTTCCGCTTCCGGTCACACCGTGCAGGACCACCACACTGTGCCCCTCCCCCTGCTGCAGTGCCGAAAGCGCCGCCTGCTGCTCCTTTGTGAGCGTGTGGGAAGCGGCCTGCGCGCCCCCTTTGACAAGCGTCGCCTGCTTCTCCCGTCTTTCGATGCGGACACAGCCCTTTTCGATCAGCGTGCGGGCGACGCTCTTGTACTGACGGCGATACTGTACGGCCGGCATCGATCCACACTGTTCCATCTCCGAGAGCACCTCACGCTGTCGCGGGGTAAGACCATCGATGACATGGTCGAAGTACGCCACTTCTTCCATGACGGCATGCGCCTTGCCCGCTTTGGGCTTGAGCAGCTTTGGCAGCATGCTCTGATAACAGCTGATCGTCGAAGCGACATACATCTGCGCCATCCACTTGCCCAAAGCACGCAGTTCTTCATTCAGAAGCGGACCGTGATCGATCACTTCCAGCACCTCCCGGATCTGATAAGGAAGCCGTGCGGCCTCCTCCTCGCTGATCTCGCTGAGCGAATCGACGAAGCCGACCAGCCGCTGATGTGCAAACGGTACCCAGACCCGCATACCGGGCTGCAGTTCCTCCTGCGTATAACGATACGAAAAGCACTGATCCAGCGACAGGGTCGGATGCTCGATGTAAATATTGGCCAGACGCATGTTTTTTCACCTCACTTGTTATCATGGTACCAAATTCCCGAAAAAGGAACAACTATTAATCGAGTAGAGATTTATAATCCCTCTCACACCACCGTACGTGCCGTTCGGCATACGGCGGTTCAATTCAAATAGTAGTCTAAACAACTGATGAGTCCTCGCTTCGCGAGGATTTCTTTTGAAATTTTGCGTA
>DWYK01000104.1 GCA_019118705.1 Candidatus Merdibacter merdigallinarum
GGCTGGTTCGACAGACTGTCTTTTTTTCGTCTCTTTTTGTATTTTCCGGCGGAATATGTAACTAAGATTCCCCGGGCACATCCTCCTTTTGACAATATCTTCACTGTGTACATGCTATACTTGGAATTGCAAAGGGGGTATGAATATGGGAAACGCACTTAACACATTAAGCAGTGCAACAAAAGAAGATACCAAACTATACAATTGTATTAAAGAGCTATATGAACAGGGCGTTCCATTTGACGAGCTGAAAGCTCTCATTCCCGATATGAAACGCACCAGAGAACAGCTCCGCATGAAGCGTATGCTGGAAAATAATAACGAAGTGCTGACAGCTATGATCACAAAAGAACTGTCCTTCCTCCTGGATGCCAAAGAGCGGCAGGAAGAAGAACAGTTCAAACGGCTGGATCAATTGATCCGCCAGCAGCAGTCCTTTCGGAAAGAAGCTGCCAAAACAGGACCGGCAGAACGGCTGAAACGCCTACTCCTGCCAGGATAAATTGGCAAACTTCGTGTAATCCGGCAGCCATGCCAGATGAACGGTCCCTATGGGGCCGTTTCTTTGTTTTGCGATAATGATCTCCGCCTGATTAGGCGTCTCTGTATCTTTATTATAATAATCGTCACGGTAAATAAACATTACCACATCGGCGTCCTGCTCAATGGCCCCCGACTCTCTAAGGTCGGAAAGCATCGGTCTGTGATCGGGCCTTTGCTCTACCGCACGGCTGAGCTGTGATAATGCGATCACGGGAACATTCAGCTCCCTTGCCACGCCCTTCAGGGATCTGGAAATATCAGAAATTTCCTGCTGACGCGACTCTGCACGCCCGCCTACTCTTCCGGTCATCAGCTGCAGGTAGTCAATAATGATCAGGTGAAGATCCTGCTCCAGCTTATACTTCCTGCATTTGCTTCTCAATTCGGAAATGGAAATTCCCGGCGTATCATCAATAATAAGGTTGGACTTTCCGATAATCCCCGCACTTTCTATCAATTTTTCCCAGTCATCGTCCTTTAAGTTTCCGGTACGAAGGGCCTGAGAATCCACCTGTGACTCCAGAGAAAACAATCGGTTTACCAGCTGCTCCTTGGACATCTCCAAACTGAAAATGGCTACGGTCTTATTGCTTTTAAAAGCCGCATGCTGTGCGATATTCAAAACAAAGGCTGTCTTTCCCATAGAAGGCCTTGCTGCCACAAGGATCAGGTCCGACGGCTGCAGTCCTGACAGCTTGTAATCCAGATCCAGGAATCCGGTAGGAATACCGGTGACAGTCCCCTTCGTCTTTGCCGCCTTCTCAATCCGGTCCAGGGCATTTAAGACAACCTGCTTGATGGGCACATAATCTCCCGTGCTTCTTTTCTGAGCCAGCTCGAAAATGCTCTTTTCCGCTGTCTCCAGGATCGCTTCCATTGAATCGCTTCCTGCATAACAGGAATTTGCAATCTCTTCATTTGTCTTTATAAGCCTGCGGAGCATAGATTTTTCAAACACAATATCCGCATAATATTTAACGTTCGCTGAAGTGGGAACTGCGGCAACCAGATCGCGGACAAATTCCAGACTGGAAATTTCATCCGGTACATCCTTTTCCTTCAGCCTCTCCTGAAGAGTGATCAGGTCCACCGGCTTCCCTTCATTGAAAAGCTCTGTCATAGAATCAAATATAACGCCGTATGAAGTTTGATAAAAATCTTTGCCGCTGATGATTTCAGAAGCGGTCATGATCGCATCCTTGTCCATCAGCATGGCGCCTACGACAGACTGTTCCGCCTCTATGCTGTGAGGCGGTACACGTTTAATGAGAGCTTCCTCCATCTCCGGCATCGTTCTATGCCTCCTCTGTTACATTTACTTTCAGCTCTACAGTCACTTTCGCGTGAAGTTTTACAGGAACCATGTGAGTTCCCAGGGTTTTCAGCTGTTCCTTAAGCTGGATCTTTTTCTTATCCACTTTCAGTCCCATCTGCTCTTCCACAGCCGACGCAATTTCCTTGGAAGATACAGATCCGAAAGCCTTGCCGCCGTCTCCGGTTTTAATGGAAATGGTCACCTTGCCTTCCTCCAGCTTCTTTCCAAGTTCTTTTGCCGCATCCAGCTGTTCCTGTGCAATCTTCTCCTGATTTGCTTTCTGCAGTTTCAGGTCATTCATATTACTTTTGTTTGCCTCTGCTCCCTTTTTTGTCTTCAGCAGAAAGTTTCTTGCATATCCGTCATTTACCTCTACAATCTCCCCTTTTTTCCCGAGAGACTTTACATCCTCCAATAAAATTACTTTCATCTATATATCTCCTTTTTCTTTCATTTCAGTAAGCACTTTCTTCAGATCCGCCACGGCTTCATCCAGATCCGTATGATCAAACTGGGCTCCTGACGCGTTCATATGACCTCCGCCGCCAAGCCGCTCCATGATCACCTGCACGTTTATCTCATCAATCGAGCGGGCGCTGACATAGATCCTGCCGTTATACACTGTGAGCACAAACGTCGCCTTAATTCCGTCAATGTCAAGCAGTTCGTTGGCTGCCTGAGCCCCAATAATTGTCGGACTTTCGATCTTAAGATTTTCTCCTGTTGCAATTGCAAAATCATCCATATATACTTCCGCTCCGCTGATGATCCGCGCTTTCGCCTGATAGGATTTCAGATCATCCCGAAGAATTTTCCGGATAAACGGGATATCAGCGCCGCACCTTCTTAAGAAGGCCGCCGCCTCAAAAGTACGGACTCCTGTCTTATTCAGGAAATTATTCGTATCGATCATAATTCCTGCATAGAGACTGTTGGCTTCCATGGCCGGTATTTTGACATCATCTACAATATACTGCAGAACTTCTGATACCATCTCACACGCCGACGATGCGTACGGCTCAATGTAGGACAACAATGCACTTTCAATATTATCACTGCTCTGCCTGTGATGATCAAAAACAACCACAGTCTTTGTCATAGTCAGAAGTTCCGGACATTCTGTCATCTTGGGACGGTTGGTATCCACTACGATCACCATGGAACTGTCATCGATCATCTCCTTGGCCTCACCGGAAGTCACAAACATATCATCAGGATAATTGGGATGATTGACAAACTCCTCATACATGACGCGGACAGAGGCGGAAATATTATCCACTACAATATGCGCTTTCTTTTCAAGAGCTGCCGCAGCGCGGTAGATGCCAATTGCCGCTCCCAGGCAGTCCATATCCATCATCTTATGCCCCATAACAAGGATCGTGTCATTGACAGTAATAAATTCGCGGAGTGCTTCTGCTTTTACTCTGGCCTTTACCCGCGTATTTTTGGAGGTCTGCTCCCGTTTGCCTCCGTAGTAAGTAATACCGCTGCTGTCCTTAATAACCGCCTGATCTCCTCCTCTTGCCAGAGCCAGATCAATGGCTGCCCGGGCATAGGTATAGCTCTGCACATAAGCAGTCTGGCTAAGTCCAAGACCGATACTTAATGTGGCCGGAATATTATTCCCGATATTTACGGATTTTACATCCTCAAGAAGAGAAAAACGATCCGCTTCCAGTTCCTTGAAGCACTGTTTTTTCATAACGATAAAATATTTATCTGTTTCCATCTTCTTTACGATTCCGTCAAGCCGGGCAATATACTGGTTGATCTTCCTGTCGA
>DWYK01000105.1 GCA_019118705.1 Candidatus Merdibacter merdigallinarum
GTTAGGTAATCATATTTATCACACTTATCATGGTAAAATAATGGCGTGAAATCCCCGCGGTCATAACTTGTAGCAATTCCTATATCTTGCATAAAACGCCTCCTACTAAGATAATAGGTGTTTGCGAAAGCGCGACACATCAAGGGATATGATAAAATTAATAGGGTGCCGTTGAACTCGCCAAAGTGGATCCATCTTCTCTATTGATGGAAATATTATCATTTGTGTACTCTCCTTCTTCTCTATTTTGGGGTGCGCATGTGAGTTGCCTGCGGGAGATGTTTTGGAAGGCTGTTGGCGCTGAAGATATGATTGGAGTGTGGACGGAACGTGGTTGGCTGTCTCAGTATCTGGAAGTGTGTGCAACTGCCTCTCGGTAGCGGCGGTTTATTGAATGGTCACCGCTCGCAGATGCCGTGGAAGAGAACCGATCACAATCCTCTGTTTTTTATCATCGTGCAAAAAATAGATCCGCAGCAAACTCTCAGGGTCATTGCCTACGCAAAGGTGGAAGTCCAGGGCGCTTTCTATGGGCTTGCCGTTCCGCCCAGGGAAATACTTGATCTTATATTGTAGTGGCGTATGGACAATGGTGCTGGCACCGGTGGGCTTGACCTCAAAGGGACGTCCGTATTTCTGACTGCATCGGGTGTTCATCTCTTCCGTGGAGAGCCCTTCAAAACGGCGGGCATAGTAGTCCGTGGCCAGAAAGTCGAGGGCATCGCAGATCAGGTCCAGATCCACACTTTTTGCGTCCCGCTCGGCCAGCAAAGAGATGGCTTTTGAATGGAACAGCAGACGCTCCGCAAAATGTTTTTCAGACCACGCGGGGATCTGGTTGTGTTCGGATGGCCGGTCCAACTTCCGCTCCAGGAAGTGAACGTAGTCATCCCTTGCAGAGAACTGCGCCGCCTGCTGCTGTAGTTTCTCCTCACAGGCTGTGCGCAGAGTGTCCTTTTCCTCCTCGATCCGGCGAATGTAGGCTTTCTGTCGTTCTACCTGTTCCTGGAGAACGGCGCAGGCGGCCTCTGCTTCTGCCACTTTGGCCCGCCAGGAAGATTCCACGTTCCGAACATGGCCGGACCAGTCATCCGCCATCACCTGGCTTTCCTGACGGAGCTCCTCCGTGGCGGCAACCAGGCCTGCCCTGGCGTCGGAGAGAAAGCGGACTTCACCAAAGTCAAAATCCTTTCCTCGGGGGTAGGTTGTAACCAGATTGCGCAGGCGGGACAGAGCCTCATTCTGTCGGATGGTGGAGGGCTTGTAGGGCAATACTTCCATGGAGCCACCAGAGTGAGTGGGGGACCAGAAAAGAATGTCTCCGGGTTCTAGCTTGCGCCCCAATCCTTTGCATAGACGATCCAGTTGGGCAGCCTCTGCCAGATAGGTCCGGCAGAAAGCAAAACTCTGTTTGGCAAAGCCCTCTACATCATAAGGAGGGTCCCGGTATGGAATTTTCACGGCGATTTCAAAGGAGGGTTTCTGAAAAAGCATTTCTCGGATTTCCAGACTGTCGATGAGGTTTTTTCTCAATGCTGTTGTGGAGCCAAAACAAGGATCGGCTGGCGTCTGGGTAAAGATGACAAGGGGAAGTTGGTTGTTCTGATTCTTGCCGAGGGACAGCAGCTGCTTGACGTGTTCCCCGCTGGACAGACGGGTAAATGTTTCCGTCAAGGGGAGGATTTGCTTGAGCCCAAACCGCTTGTCCCGGGCCAGCCGCTTGACCACCGCCAGCCGGTAGACTTCCGCTTGGGTGGGGGTATTTTCCGGGTCGGCGATTACCGTGCGAAAGCCACAGGCCAACTGGGTTCCCACAATACGAAAGCCAATGTTGGTCTCGATAATCCGCCCCGGCATTGCTTCCCTGAGCTGGTCAGGGTTGCCAGGGTCAGAACCTAAGTCGGGCTCTGTGATTTGCATCGTCCAGATTCCCTGTTCGGGCAGGGAAACCACATCGATGACGAAGCCATGGTTAATGTGGAAAGAGAGAAGCGCATCTTCTGTGTAAGACAGGGCATCTTCAGGTCCGGGCGTGTGTAGTTCTGGTGGGATATCTTCCCCCAGTCGGGAACGCAGCCACTCCAATACCGTCAGAGCGGCAATACGTAGGCCTGTATGTGGGTCCGTCTTTTTGTTGGCCATGTAGGCGAAGAGCTGATAGGTGGGGTAGAGATGAGTGCGGAGAAGTTTTACCACGCGGTAAGGTTCTTGCTGCATCGTATCACCTGACTTTTATTGGTCTACTATGAACCGTTTAGAGATTTTTGGTATGGTCGGGTTTGCTGATCAGTTGCACATACTCCCCCTGGCTGCGCAGCCACATCTCAATGCCTTTTCCGAATACTTCGGCTTCAATGACCCAGCAACTCTCATCTTGCGTTACGACTTTTGCAGTGGGCAGACGGTCTAGTACAGCCTCTATCGATGGACCGGTGTACCGGAAGCGGATGGTTTCCAGCTTGCCGCCGTACATAAACTGCACCCGTTTGCGGAACTCTCCTTCCTGGAAGCGGTCAGCATACGGAGGATGGAAATGCTCTCCGGTTTCCTGGAAACGGACAATGCGCTCCAGGCGATAGATGGTAGGGAAGAGGTCATCCGGGTTTTCAAAGGCCTTGGCCTTGTCGATGCCGCGAATGAAGCCTACCAGATAAAAATAGTATTCAGAGAACAATAAGCCTACCGGTTCAATGACGCGATGGACAGTTTCTTTCCCCTTGAGCTTTTGGTATTCGATCTCAAGGACGGTATGACTTTGAATGGCTTGTCCGAGTTTCCAGAGTCCAGGTAGGATTTTTGTTCCGTGGTGAGGGGGGACATACAAAAATTTTTCGTTGGCAATCAGGCTTTTGACCATGCGTTTGTTTTGTTCTGTCACGCAACGGTCAAGCAGCTTATCCAGCAACGGAAACATTTCCTCTTGTACCATCGAGCGGCTCTCCAACAGAATCTTACAGACGGCCAGGATCTCACTATTGGTGAACACAGCTTCTTCTTTCTGCACCAAGCGATATCCTTGATGGCTCCGGTCATAAACGATGTCTTGAGGGAGATTTTGATCGGCGAAAAAGCAACGGAGAGACTCCATATCACGCTGTACACTTCGCTCGGAAGTGCCAAAACGCTGACTCAGTTCTCGCTTGTTGAGCACATCCCCGCTGGCCAGCCTGGAATAGATGACCAAAAGTCGTGCAGATTTTGCTTCACTGGCCAAAATGAGCGCATCCTTTCTTCTTTGCAGGGCAATATTTATATCTATTAGATATAATATCATCTCTTGTGACTCATGTCAATCTTTGGCGGGATTCGATACCATAAGAGAGAGGTGATGGCCATGAAATCAGAGTATGCCGGGAATTATCGCCAGTTGGGGTTAAAGATCTCCTATTATCGGAAACTGCGGGGCCTGACCCAAGAGCAACTAGCGGAAAAGATCGAGCGCAGCCCGGCGTTTATCGGCCACGTAGAGGCACCGAACATTCAGAAGGCCATCTCCCTGGATACGCTGTTTGACATAGCCAGAGTGCTGGAAGTTCCTGCCTATCGCTTCCTCCAGTTCGAGTGGGAGGATTGAATCTTATCTTTACCATACCACATAGCATGGACAGTCAGTGTCGTGGCGGAAAAAACAGAGAAAGTTTTATAAAATATGCAGAACGTGTTCCGAAGAAAAGCGGAACACGTTCATTTTTAGAAAAAGAAAAAATAATTGTTTTGAGGAGAAAATTGGCTAATTTGTTTGCGGATTCTGAAAAGGCATCCGCAAAGGCAGCCCCCATGTACTTCTTGTTGCCCCACTGGATGTCAGCCACATGGTGCAGCCGGGCA
>DWYK01000106.1 GCA_019118705.1 Candidatus Merdibacter merdigallinarum
GAGATCGGATCTGGTGTCTGAAAGGGAAATCGTTCAGGAATCTCGATGAAGGGAATGAGAGATGACGCGAATGAAAAAAACACGCATTTCATGTAAGAAAACGCAGGTTCTTTCTTTGTAAAAATATTCAAAAAAGCTGATGTTTCCGGCATTTTTGAGAACCTGCCCCATTTTCGTGGAAACGGTTGATTTTTACTGTAAAAGCGATTATAATTGATAAAAATTCAAATGAAGGAGTGTGAAAGTGTGGCAACTTATTTTACAGAACCATCACGTACGTTCAGCGAGTATTTACTGGTTCCGGGGTATTCTTCTTGTGAATGCACACCGGCCAACGTTTCTTTGAAAACACCGATCGTCAAATTCCGAAAAGGGGAGGAAGAACCATCTCTGACGATGAATATTCCGATGGTATCCGCGATCATGCAGTCGGTATCCGGCGAACGCATGGCCTGTGCCCTGGCGAGAGAGGGCGGAATTTCCTTCATCTACGGTTCACAGAGCGTAGAGAATGAAGCGGCGATGGTACGTCGTGTCAAAGCGACCAAGGCGGGCTTTGTGCGCAGCGATTCCAACCTTTCGCCAGATGCGACGCTGGCGGATGTGCTGGCCAAGAAGGAGGAGACGGGCCATTCGACGATGGCGATCACAGAGGACGGCAGCGCGGAGGGCAAGCTGCTGGGCATCCTCACCAGCCGAGATTACCGTGTTTCCCGCATGGATCCAAATACTAAGGTGACGGCATTCATGACACCGTATGAGAAGCTGATCTGCGGACGGGACGGCTGCTCGCTGTCACAGGCCAACGATCTGATCTGGGAGTACAAGCTCAATCAGCTGCCGATCGTAGATGAGGAACAACACCTCAAGGCATTCGTATTCCGTAAAGATTACGATTCACATAAGGAACATCCGAATGAATTGCTGGATGGGGATAAGCGCTATGTCGTCGGTGCCGGTATCAACACCCGCGACTATGAACAGCGTGTGCCTGCGCTGGTCGAGGCCGGTGCGGACGTACTGTGCATCGATTCCAGCGAAGGCTTCAGCGAGTGGCAGGCCATCACGCTGAAGTGGATCCGCGATCGTTATGGCGACAGTGTCAAGGTCGGTGCCGGAAACGTCGTCGATGCGGAAGGATTCCGCTTCCTGGCAGAAGCCGGTGCAGACTTTATCAAGATCGGTATCGGCGGCGGCTCCATCTGCATCACCCGTGAGCAGAAGGGCATCGGCCGTGGACAGGCGACTGCGACGATCGAAGTGGCCAGGGCCCGTGATGAATATTATAAAGAGACCGGTATTTATATTCCGATCTGTTCGGATGGCGGTATCGTGCATGATTACCATATCACGTTGGCGCTTGCCATGGGTGCGGATTTCGTCATGCTGGGACGTTACTTCTCCCGCTTTGAGGAATCACCGACCAAGAAGGTGACGGTCAACGGCACCTACATGAAGGAGTACTGGGGAGAGGGCAGTGCCCGTGCCCGCAACTGGCAGCGTTATGACATGGGCGGCTCCAACAAGCTCTCCTTTGTCGAGGGCGTGGATTCCTATGTGCCGTATGCCGGTGCACTGAAGGATAACGTGGATCTCACGCTGAGCAAGATCAAACATACGATGTGTAACTGTGGCGCTCTGACGATCGAGGAGCTGCAGCAGAAAGCGAAGATCACACTGGTGTCTTCCACCAGCATCGTCGAAGGCGGCGCACATGATGTCGTTGTCAAGGACAATACGCTGGACGCAAAAGTAAAATAGTTGCCTGGCAGCCATCGGCTGCCTTTTTATATTGGATGAAAGAAATTTTCAACAAAGAGCTGCAAATTATTTTCAAAAAAAGGTTGACAAGGAGAGCGGATTCACATAAAGTATAAGTAACCAATGACAGAGAGATAAAACTTACAGCGCACTGAAAGAGAGCGGATGATGGTGGAAATTTCGCAGAGAGCGGGTCAGTAAATGGACTCTGGAGGGCAAAAGGAAAGGGATGCATTCCCGAGTATGTGCGACGGTTGTCCCCGTTATCGGACTAGAGATTTGCTGGAATCTTGAAGAGCGGATTTTTTATAGGGAAAAATCAAATCAGGTGGTACCGCAGAGGTGTTGAGCACATCTGTCCTGAAGCCAAAGGCTTTTTGGGCGGATGTTTTTTATTTGGAAAGGGGATGATGGCGTGTTGGGATACACGCGGGAATGGCAGGTGAGGCCATGCGAACGATGAGGACAAACAGAAGTGAAAAAAGGAGAAATGAACATGAAAAAAACTGGAAAATTACTGATGGCCGCTGTGGTGGCGTTGGGAGCGCTGAGCGGCTGTACATCTGCACAGGGGGATGACATAAAAAAAGTGAGTGTCGTACAGATCGTCTCTCACTCTTCCCTCGATACGATCCGCGATAGCTTCAGCGATGAAATGGAACAGCTGGGCTATACAGACGGCGAGATCGAGCTGGAGTATTACGATGCCGGTAATGATACATCGACGCTCGACAGCATCCTGTCGACAGCATCCGGAGATGGCAGCGATGCGATCGTAGCGATCGCAACACCGACAGCGCAGTCGGCTGCCCGTTATGCAGAGGAGATCCCGATCGTATTTGCGGCGGTATCCGATCCGATCGGAGCAGGTCTTACCTCTTCACTAGAAGAACCGGATAAAAATATCACCGGTACGATGGATGACATTCAGGTCGATCAGATCTTAGGGGCAGCTTTGGAAATCGATCCCGACATGCAGCGCTTGGGGGTCATCTACAATGCAAGTGAAGCAAACTCGGTCACGAACATTGAAAAGGCGAAAACTTTCTGTGAAGAGAACGGTATCGAACTGCAGGAGGTGACCGTGACCAGTACCAACGATGTCCAGCAGGCAGTCACGACGCTTGCCGGCAGCTGTGATGCGATCTTCTCGCCAAATGACAATACGGTCGCCTCCGCAATGAGCGCTGCGGCACAGGCAGCTGTCGAAGCAGGGATCCCTTACTATGTCGGTGCGGATTCCATGGTGAGCGATGGCGGTTTTCTGACGGTGGGCATCGACTATGAAGAACTGGGAAGAGAGACTGCCCGCATGGTCGATCAGGTGCTGCAGGGAACGGATGTTGCGGACATCCCTATCGTTCAGTTCAAAACGGATCTGAGCATTTATGTCAATGCTTCTACGATGGAAGCATTAGGACGAACGCTGCCTGCTTCGATCGCGGACAGTGAGCGGTTAGTGATGATGGAACAGGAGTGATCGGATGAGCATATCGGTAGTGATCGGAGCAATCGAACTGGGATTGATCTATGCGGTGATGGGACTGGGTGTCTATTTGTCCTTCCGCGTGTTGAATCTTCCGGATCTGACGATCGATGGCAGCTTTACCTGTGGGTGCGCGGCAGCCGCCGTCTGTACGGTGGCGGGACATCCTTACCTTGGCTTTGTGGGTGCTTTCCTCTGTGGGAGCCTGTGCGGTCTGACGACTGGTTTTCTGATGACGAAGCTGCGCATACAGCCGATCCTGGCCGGTATCCTCACCATGACCGCTCTGTATTCGGTCAATCTGCGCATCCAGGGAGGACGGCCAAATATTTCCATGTTTGGCATGCGAACGATCTTTACGGACATGCAGTCGCTGATCGGTGAGGATGCAGCCTCTCTGGTCACGATCCTGGCCGTTCTCGTTTTGCTGGGCCTGGTGCTGTATCTGTTTTTGCACACGCAGCTGGGGCTCAGCCTGCGGGCGACCGGCAGCAACGAAGCGATGGTCCGGGCATCCAGCATCAACGCGGACCGCATGAAGCTCATCGGACTGGCGCTTGCCAATGGCATCATCGCATGTTCCGGAGCGCTGCTGGCGCAGTATCAGTCCTTTGCGGATGTCAGCAGTTCGACCGGAAAGATGGTACTGGGCCTGGCATCCATCATCGTCGGGGAGGCGTTCTTCGGCCATCGGACGATCCTGCGCGGCATGCTGAGCGTGGTGGCCGGTTCGCTGATCTATCGGTTTCTGCTTACGTTTGCCCTGCAGTTTGGCATGAGTGCCAGCGATCTCAATCTGTTTTCTGCCCTGCTGGTCGCTTTGGCCATCTCTTTGCCTTATATAAAGAAACGGAGGCGCGCACATGCTTGATCTGAATGATATCTGTATGACCTTTCATCCGGGAACCGTCAATGAACGTCGGGCCCTGGATCATGTATCCCTGCATCTGAATGACGGAGATTTCGTCTGTGTGCTCGGCAGCAACGGTGCCGGTAAGAGCACGCTGCTCAATGCGATCAGCGGTGCGCTGCAGGCAGATACGGGAACGATCGTGCTGGACGGCATCGATCTCAGTGGCAGGCCGGAACATGTGCGCAGCCGTTATATGGGGCGTCTGTTTCAGGATCCGATGCGAGGGACCGCACCGGACATGAGCATCGTTGAAAATCTGGGCCTGGCCTACATCCGCGGCAAGCGGATGGGATTGGGGCGGGCCATCCGCCGCCAGGACCGTGTATTTTTCCGGGACCGCCTGGCAATGTTGGGACTGGGGCTGGAAGATCGGATGGATCAGCCGGTCGGCCTGTTGTCGGGGGGACAGCGTCAGGCGCTGACGCTGTTGATGGCAACCATCGTAACACCTAAACTGCTGCTGCTGGATGAGCATACAGCGGCCCTGGATCCCAAGACAGCTGCGGCGGTAATGGATCTGACGCAGAGGATCATTGAAGAACATTCGATCACAACACTGATGATCACACATAATCTGCGCCAGGCGCTGGAATACGGAAATAAGACAATCATCATGAATGAAGGAAGGATCGTTGCCATGCTGGAGGGAGAGCAGAAACGAGACATGAGCGTGCAGCAGCTGCTCGAACTTTATGACCTAGTTTAAAAATCTTATCCGAAGATAAGATTTTTTTTCGTGTTCATCTTATTTTCATCTTTGCCTCTTACAATGAAAGTGTAAAAAGAGATACAGGAGGAAAAAGTTATGAAAAAGAAAGTAATGACCATTGCGACAGCAGCTGCGCTCGTGGCACTTGCCGGATTCAGCGTACACGCCAACACAACCACTGCTTCAACGACACAGGGCATTACCCAGACACAGGCCGAAGACATCGCCTTGAAAGATGCCGGTGTTAGCCGTGACCAGGTGGATACAATGTATGCCCACAGTGATCTTG
>DWYK01000107.1 GCA_019118705.1 Candidatus Merdibacter merdigallinarum
CTGCTTTTAAAGATAACGGACTTCCATCGTTCGCAAGACCTCACGGGATAAGTCGTTTGTCTTTCCTCGTCTACCTGCTTGATTTACGCATACGGGTTACGATTGCCTTTTGGACTTTATGACTTTATGCCCACTCATCCGCCGTATGCGCCTTTATATCAAGTTTCTGTTCGTCAGGCTACGATTTCGCTATCCCTTCTTCTCGCCTATACCTCACGATATAAACCTTGGGAGTCGCTTTAGGGTTCGTCGGCAACTACGCCCCGGTGGACTTTCACCACAGACAGACGGCATGCCCGTCATACAAAAAAGAGAGACGCGTTCGTCCCTCTTTCCCTTCCTCACACCGTGCCCTTCGTTTACAGCCCGTGCTTGCGCAGATAATGCGATGCGTTCTGAGCGGCGATCGCACCGTCGCTGCAGGCGGTCACCACCTGGCGCAGATCCTTCACGGTACAGTCGCCCGCACCGTAAATGCCCGGGATCGAAGTTTCCATGCTCGGATTGACGACGATATAGCCCTGATGGTTCATGATGTGCAGCCCATGCAGGAAATTGGTATGCGGATCCAGTCCGATGTATTCAAACACACCGGCACATGGGATGACCTGTTCCTGACCGCTCTTCGTATCCAGCGTGCGCACCCCTTCCAGCTTCTCTTCTCCGACAAACCCCAGGATGTTCTGATAGGTGAGGATCTGAACGTTCGTCTTGCTTTTGAGCTGGCGGATGGCCACCTCATCCGCGGTCAGATCATAGTTCGTCAGCATCGTCAGGCTCGTGACGATGTTGGACAGAAACAGCGATTCCTTTACGCCGGAATTGCCGCCGCCGATGACGACGACATCCTTGCCCGCATACTGTGCGCCATCACAGATCGCACACCAGCTGATGCCCTTGCGGGAGAACTTCTCCTCATTTTCCACATGCAGCGATTTTGGGGTCGTTCCGATAGCCAGGATGATGCTTCGCGTCAGATACGGTTCTTCTTCCCCTTCCATATATACACGGTGCAGCGGCTCGCCCGCTTCGATCTTTACGACCTTCTTCTTCTGGAACGGCACCTTCAGCTGACGGGTGTGCTGAAACATGCGATAGCCCAGCGCAGATCCGCTGATCGATCCGACACCGATGTAATTCTGAACGACGTTGGTGCCGTTGATCTGTCCGCCCGGCTCTCCGAAATCCACCATCAGCGTATTCAGCTCCGCACGCGCCGCATAAACGGCCGCACTCATGCCCGCCGGTCCGGCGCCGACGATGATCACATCATACTGATTCATTCTGTTACCTCCATGATATGTTTGAAAAAATGCCTGTACTTCTTTATTCTTATCATACCATTTCTGACGATGCTCTTTCAATCTTTTTGCTGTTGCGAAGGCTTGCGGCCGGAAATTCTTTTCTGTGTGAAATGCGCGCTGTTTCGATGCCGGACGATCAGATGATAAAACAGAAACAACCATACGCCCAGTACGAAGGCATAGGCGAGGTAGGAACGAAGCGGTGCACTCCCCCGCTCGATCGGCTCATGGGCATCGGCCATCACCGCACGGGTGCCTTCGGCCATTTCCAGAGTGTCCTCATAGAGATAGCTGGGACTCTTGATCTCGATATAGGCCTTGTGATCCTCCAGCAGAGACACCTGTACCATCACTCCATCCGCGTACAGATACACCGGCAGCGGCTCTTCGATCCGCACGGCAGGATCGATCTCAAAGCGGACCTGTGTCGCATCGGCCAGCAGCGCACAGGTATCCTGCCAGCCGTCTTCTTCCATATAGCCGACGTTGAACAGCTCGGCTGCAAACGTCTCCCCCTCTGCAGACAGCGTGATGCCTGAAGCATCGCAGCCTTTCACCTCTGCCTCATACACCGTCTCATGCAGAAAAGGAAGCAGTGAGGCCAACAAAACAAGCAGATATCGCATCATATCACCTGTTTCTATTGTTCACCGCTTCCTCTGTTTTATTCATCGGTATGGGCACGCAGCTGATCGGCCATCTCCCTGAGCTTGGCCAGACGGTGCTTCATCCCGGACTTGCTGATCTGTTCGCCATATTCTTCATAACAGCGCTCACACAGCTCGTTCATGCTCGCTTCCGGATGTGCCCGACGCACCTCGATCACATGCTGCAGCTTGGGCGAAAGCGAATCCAGCGAGCGATAGTTCAAGATCCACTCGATATCCTCCAGCTGACGGCGGGCCGCCGACAGGCTCTTCATCTCATTGGCGAGCTCACAGTTGTCCAAGCGTGTCAGCGAGTTGAGAAAGTCCCGCTGGATGCGGCTGTCCTCAAATTCAAACAGCGCATCATTGGCCTTGCACATCCGCAGAAAATCTGCGATCTTGTCGCTCGCCTTCAGATAGACGACATGCTGATTGCGCCGTTTGATCACCTTGGCCGGCAGGTAAAAGCGATTCATCAGACGGCACAGAAACTTTGCCAGCGTCTCTTCGCCCACGCTGATCTCCAGATGATAGTTGGTCGTCTGCGGCGCATTGACGCTGCCGCCGGCCAGAAAGGCGCCGGCCAGATACCCCTGCGCACAGCAGTCCCTGCGCAGCATGCGGGCCGGGATGTGGGTCTGCAGCCCCTGCTCGGTGTAGATGCCCAGATCCTTCAGGATCTCCAGTGCACGGCTGTTGACCCGGATGACATAGATGTTGTTCTTCTTCAGCTTGATCTTGCGCAGCACCGAGAGCTGCGGTTCGACCTGATAAAACTCCTTGAGCAGCTTCCAGATGTGCTTGGCCGTATTGGCGTGCTCGCTCTGGATGCGGATGTGCATGCCCTGCGAGGTGATGTTCATCGTCGAACACATCTGGATGAGCGCAGCCAGCTGCACCTTGCGGCAGCACGTCTTCCACTGTGCGCCGCAGATCTGATTTTTGACTTCTGCGGTAAACGACATAAACAGTTCCTCACATTTCTTCTCTTCCTATGGCATCTGCAGGATCTCTTCCACGACCGCCTTCACCTTTTGGGAATCGTGACGGATGAGCGCATCATCCATATCCATCAGATCGCGCTGCAGCACCAGATATGGGTGCCGCTGTTCCCGGATCGGGATCGGTGCACTGCCCATCGCGCTGTATTTGTCTAGCATCTCCTTTGAAAATGTATTGTTGTTGGTCACCACGATATCCACCGCATCCGCATAGGCATGATGCAGGATGGCATTCACATGGTCCTCGAGGGAATAATGGTCCGTTTCGCCCGGCTGGCTCATCGCATTGCAGAAATACACCTTGCGGCAGGGGTTGGCGATCAGCTCATTGCGGATCTCATCGATGATGAGGTTGGGCATGATGCTGGTATACAGCGATCCGATGCCATAGATGATCAGATCGGCCTCCCGTATCGCTTCCAGCGACTCCTTTGTCGCCTTGATGTCCCGCTGATAGAACACCCGGTCGATGTGATTGCGGAATTTCGGTATGTTGTCCTCCCCGCGTACGATCGTCCCATCTTCCATGATGGCAAAGAGGGTCACGATCTCCAGGGTGGACGGGATGATCTTTCCTCTGACCTTCAATACCCGCGAGAAGGTGCGGATGGCCTCCATGAAGCTGCCGGTCGTCTGTGACAGCGCCAGCAGCAGCAGATTGCCCAGATTGTGTCCGGCGATGTCGCCTTCGCCGCCGAAGCGATAATTCATCAGATCGGTGAAGATGCTCTCCTCCTCCGCCATGGCGCACATGACGTGGCGGATATCGCCCATCGCCGGGATCTGATAGCTGTCGCGGATGCGTCCGGTGCTGCCGCCGTCATCCGCCACCGTGACGATGGCAGACAGTTGGATGTCATCAATGTGCTTCATTCCTCGAAGCATGACGGATAAACCGGTGCCTCCACCGATGATCACTACTTTTTTCATGGCCTACACCTCACAGTCCCGATGGGAGAGAAAACACTGATAGCGATCTTTGTAGAGCGCATAGAGCCAGTTGGCGATCGTCACGCTGCGGTGATGCCCGCCCGTACAGCCGATCGCTACGGTCAGATGACTGCGCTTCTGCTTGGCGTACTGCGTCAGGACATAGTCCAGATAATCGTGCAGGCGGCGGCAGAATTCCTTCGTCTCATCAAACTTCATCACGTAGTCATAGACCTCTTTGTCATTGCCGGTCTTCTCCTTGAGCGCATCCACATAATACGGATTGGGCAGAAAGCGCACATCGCTGACGATATCCGCATCGATCGGCAGGCCGTGCTTGAAGCCAAACGACATGAAGCTGATCGTAAACTCCGGCTTCACCTTGAAGGAAAGCCGTGAAAACAGGATGTTGCGCAGCTCCTGCAGGCCCAGCTTGGTCGTGTCGATGTGCAGGATCGCACGTTCATTGAGCCGGTTGAAGAGATCGCGTTCGACCTCGATCGCTTCTTCCAGCGTATTCGCCATCGAAAACAGCAGCATCGGATGATGACGGCGGGTAAAGCGATAGCGCAGCAGGAGCTCCTCGTTGCTGGCATCGAGAAAGACTACGTTGACCGTCATGCCGATGTTCTCAAAATAGTTGAGAAACTGCATATAATCCACTGCGTTGGTCGCCAGGGCGATGTTGTCATAACGCTTATCGTCCTGCTCGCGGATCAGATGTCCCAGCGAAGAGAGCAGCTGCACCGGAAAATTATCGATGCAGTGATACCCCATATCCTCTAATATGTTCATGGCGCTCGTTTTGCCCGCTCCGCTCATGCCGGTGATCAAAACGACGTTTCTCCTGGTCTCGCTCATGGTATTCCCCCATTCCTCAGGCATTTGTTTTTTCTATTGTATCATAATGCAAAACGCCTAAAATAACAAGAGCCCGAAACCGGTGGGGCTCCTGTTGCCTCAGGAGAGCAGACAGGGAGCGCTGCCCTCCAGCTGAAAATGCGATCCGACGAGGGCGGACAGCTCCCCGCACAGATCCTCGCTGTCCTGCAGGAAGACCACCAGCGTATGCCGCAGCGAGACCTGTCTGCCCTCTCCCCAGAATGCGCCTTCGCGGATGGCGCGCAGCAGCAGCGATCGCAGTTCTTCCAGCGCATCGTCAAAGTGCTCGATGCACAATATCGTATAGGGCTGTCGGTACAGCCGCTGCAGCACCTCCCCGCAGAGAAAGGGATACACGTTCATGTCCAGGGTAAGGCAGTCCTCCTGATGGAAAAATTCCTCTGCCAACAGCTGCAGCATGTGCCGGCACTGGCGCGGTTCGCCGCTGAGCGCCCAGCATCCCAGCAATGTTTTTTGCCGGCGGTGCTCTCCCAGCTCCTGCAACGCCTCTGTCAGCTGCCGCAACGGAAGATCCGGACAGCGCTGGGTGAGCACCTCCAGCGTCTGCCGGGTGCGCTGTTCGACATCGACCGGGATCTGGGAAAGCGAAGCGATGACTTCCCGCACACAGGTTTCATCCACCTTGTCCTGTGCATGGGCCCTGGCATAGGCACAGCTGAGATCCAGCACATCCAGCGCCTTATCCGGGAAGTGGCCAAAGGGAAGATAATAATCGGCACAGGCGATCATGGTGGGGATGAGCTCTCCGGCGATCTCCACCTGATGAAACCCGGCATATTCCTCACAGCGGGCCATCAGGATCCGCCGGGTCTGCTGCGGATCGGGCTCCATCAGGCGCACACACTGAAACCGCCGCTGCAGTGCCGGATCTTTTTCGATATGGCGTTCATACTCCTCCAGCGTCGTCGCACCGATGCAGCGCAGCTGCCGGCGGGCCAGACAGGGCTTGAGTACGCTGGCCACGTCGATGCTGCCTTCCGATCGGCCGGCACCGATCACCTGATGAAGCTCATCGATGAACAAGATCGCATTGGGATGTGAGCGAAAGGCGGCGATGAGCTTTTTGAGCTTCTCCTCAAAATCACCGCGGTAGCGGGTGCCGGCCACCAGCGTATTGATATCCAGGGCATAGATGTAATGATCCTTCAGCGCAGCGATCTCTCCGGCCTCGATGCGCTGTGCCAGCGCTTCCACCAGCGCACTCTTGCCCACACCGGCCTCTCCGACCAGCAGCGGATTGGCCTTCTCCCGGCGCAGCAGGATCTCCACCAGCAGTTCCAGCTGTTCTTCCCGCTCTACAAAGCCCTGCCGCGTCGCAAAGTTGAGACAGTGCAGTGCCTCCAGTGCATTCAGCGCCGCAATACCGCCCCGTTTCTTCCCGGCGACATGCAGCTCCTCCAGACAGACATCATAACGGCGCAGCAGCTCCATCGCCACACTGGAAGGATGGGAGAGCAGCACCTCGCCCATGCAGTCTTCAAAGCTCTGCTGCGGCCGTTCCTGCTGCAGCTGTTCACACTGTGCCAGCAGCGTATCCGCGATCGCCGTGATCTGCAGCTGCTGTGTTGGCTGTTCCTTCATGCCAAACAGGATCTCCGCATCCGAGCGCACCTGAAAATAATAGATGCCCTGGGCGGCCAGCCCTTTTGCCAGACACCCCTCATTTTGATGCAGCAGCGCCAGCAGCAAATGTTCGCTGCCGACATAATCATTCCCCATTCGCTGTGCTTCCATCTTCGCCCGCTCCAGCATTGCCTTCTGTTTCAGACTCATCATCTCGACCATCCTCTACTTTCTTATGAAACGACACAACCATAGTATGGACCTGCCATTGTATTCTATGTGCAGATGCGCACGGCGCAGAACGTCCGCATTCCTGTGTAAGGCGCAAATCTGACAGAACTGTTACTTTCGCATACCGGCGATTTCATATATAATAAAGCCAGAATGGAAAGAGGGATGACGATGTATCGAATTCTGGTCGTGGAAGACAATGAAAAGATCCGTATGGAGCTGTGTGACTTTCTCAGCAAGAACGGCTATCGCAGCGAGGGCTGCAGCAACTTTGAACACATCCTGGAGGACATCCGCTCCCGCAAGCCGGATCTGATCCTGCTCGATCTCAATCTGCCCTTCATGGACGGTCACTTCATCTGCCGGGAGCTGCGCCGCACCAGCAACGTGCCGATCATCATCGTCACCAGCCGCAGCTCAGAGGTCGATGAACTGCAGAGCATGCACCTGGGGGCGGATGACTATGTGACCAAGCCCTACAACCTGCAGATCCTGCTGGCGCGGATCGCCCGGGTGCTGCAGCGGGTCTATGAGACCAAGGACTCCAACCACATGAAGGTGGGCGAGGTGACCATGGACATCTCCAAGAGCATGCTCACCTACAGGGGAAACAGTGTCGATCTCACCAAGAACGAGCTGCGGATCATGCACTGTCTCTTTCAGAACAAAAATGCGATCGTCTCCAGAGAGAAGCTGATGAAGCACATGTGGGACTGCGATGCCTTCGTCGATGACAACACGCTGACCGTCAACATCAACCGGCTGCGCAAGAAGCTGGAGTACATCGGTCTGACCGAGTTCATCGAGACCAAACGCGGACTGGGATACATCATCTATGAAGATCAGTGAATTCCTCGCGGATAAGCTCTACGTCATCCTCACCACGCTGTTTGTCAGCCTGCTGCTCTCTCTCTTTCTCTACTCGCTGCAGATCTCGGCCTCGGTCATCATCCTGCTGCTGGTGCTTTACTGGATCCTGCCGGTCAGCTTTCTGATGGTGGAATACACCCGCCGCCGGCAGTACTACCAGAACCTGCTGGATACGATGCAGACGCTGGATCAGAAGTATCTGATCGCGGACATCATCCGGGAACCACACTTCATCGACGGACAGCTGCTGTATGCCATCCTGCGGGAAAGCGGACGCTCCATGCAGGAAAACGTCAAGCAATATCGTCTGGCGGAAAACGAGTACCGCGATTACATCGAAATGTGGGTCCACGAGATCAAGACACCGCTGGCGGCGGCCAAGCTCATCGCCGACAACAATCCCAGTGATGTCTGCGACTCCATCAGCGAAGAGATCGAGCACGTACAGGGCTTTGTGGAACAGGCGCTGTTCTATGCGCGCAGCGCCAATGTGGAAAATGATTACATCATCAAGGAGATCGAACTGTCCCTCATCGTCCACAATGTCATCAAGAAGCATTCCAACGACTTCATCTACAAAAAGATCCGCATCGAGCTGGAAGGGCTGGAAGAGGTCGTCTATACCGATCAGAAGTGGATCGAGTTCATCCTGGATCAGATCGTGACCAATGCACTGACCTACACACCGCCGCAAAGCGGTGTGATCCGCATCTACACCAGACGCAGGGAAAACAGCGTCCAGCTGTTCATCGCCGATAACGGGGTCGGCATCGATCCAAAGGACATCCGCCGCATCTTTCAGAAAGGCTTCACCGGAAGCAACCGGCCGCACAATGAGCAGGCCACCGGCATCGGGCTGTATCTGTGCCGCAATCTCTGTCACAAGCTCTACCTGGACATTGATGTGGAATCACGCTTACACAAGGGGACGACGATGATCATCACCTTCCCGTTGTCGAATCTGATGCTGCTGAAATGAGCCGCATCCTCTTTCTGGACATTGACGGTGTCCTCAACCCGATCCCACTGCGTACCTTCCCCCGCTTGGACCGCACGCTTCCACAGCGGCTGGCCCGCCAGAGCGGCAACAGCGATTATCTGCGGATCTCGACCACGGCCCTGCAGCTCGCTCATGAGAGCTGGGAGAAAGAATCCCTGGCCCTGCTGCGCTCCCTGTGTGAGGACTACGACCTGCAGATCGTCATCAGCTCTTCCTGGGGCATCTTCTATTCGCTCAAAGAGCTGCGTCTCTTGTTTGCGCTTCACGATCTGGCAGAGCGCATCATCGCCATTACGCCCTATGTCGGCAAACGCAGTGAGAACATCCTGGCTTATGTACAGGCACATCCGACGATCGAGGCATGGATCTCGCTGGATGATCTGCCCATGGACGCTCAGTTTCCCCGGCATGCCGTTACGACCCACGGACGCTTTCGCCGTGAAGATGCACAGAGAGCCGCCCGCCTGCTGAAACAGCAGCTGTAAGCTTACAATACTGTTCGTTTCCTGTCAGCCAATTCCATGTTTTCTGTTTCCCGTTTCCCTTATAATGAATGCAGAGATCAAAGAAGGGAGGTGGGCCGCATGAAAGATTTCCTGCTTCATCACTGCAGCGGCATCTGCATCGCGATACTGGCAGTGCTGGAGATCATCGTGCTCTTTTTGCCGGAGGCGATGTCGGGACCGTTCGCTTATCTGCTGCTGGCTGCATTTATCGCCGTCATCGTCAGCATCAATCTCAGTTCTCTGCATCAGTACCTGAAGCGCAGGCATAAAGGAGGCTGTTCGCTATGAGTGTGATCCTCAACGTATCCATGATCGAAAAATATTACGGAAACCGGGACTCCATCACCAAGGCGCTCGACAATATCAGCTTCGAGGTCGAAGAGGGAGAGTTCATCGGCATCATGGGGCCCAGCGGCAGCGGCAAGACCACGCTGCTCAACTGCATCTCCACGATCGACTCCGTATCGACCGGTCACATCTACCTGCATCATCAAGACATTACCCATATGAAACGAAAAGCGCTGGAGCGTTTTCGCCGGGAGCAGCTGGGCTTCATCTTTCAGGACTTCAACCTGCTCCCTTCCCTCAACGGCTATGAGAACATCGCACTGGCCCTCACCATCCAGGGAAGTGCACCGGCGGATATCCATGCGCGCATCCATGCGATCGCGCAGCGCCTGAAGATCAGCGACATCTTAAACAAATATCCGCAGCAGATGTCCGGCGGGGAGCGCCAGCGCATCGCCTGTGCCCGGGCGCTGATCACGCAGCCTTCGCTGATCCTGGCCGATGAGCCCACCGGTGCACTGGATTCCAAGAATTCCCGGCTGTTGCTGGAAACGATGGAACAGATGAATGAAGAATATCGCTCGACGATCATGATGGTGACACATGATCCTTTTTCTGCGTCTTATACCAAGCGCATCCTGTTCATCAAGGATGGCAAGATCTTCAATGAGCTGATCCGAGGAAGCGACAGCCGCAAGGAGTTCTTTCAGCGCATCATCGATGTGACGACACTGTTGGGAGGCGATGATGTTGTATCATAAGCTCGCCTATAAAAACGTCCGTGCCAGCTTTCATGACTACCTGCTCTATTTTCTGACGCTGGCGCTGACCGTCAGCCTGTTTTACTGTTTCAACGCCAGCGGTACGCTGCAGCTGCTCAGCGATCTGGATGATCTTCCCGCCAGCATCCCGCAACTGCTGGATACGCTCAGTGAGATGATGCACACGCTCTCTGCGGTCGTGACGGTGATCCTGGCGGTGCTCGTGCTGTATGCCAACCGCATCTTCATCCTGCGCAGGAGCGCAGAGTTCGCACTGTATTACGTTCTGGGCATGCGACAGCGACATCTGACGCTCGTTTTGATGCTGGAGGCCCTGTATGTCGCCCTGCTGGCGCTGGGGGCCGGCCTGTTGATGGGCATTCTGTTTTCGCAGATCATCTGCACCTTTACCGCCTCTTTGTTCATCACGCACGTCGAATATCACTTTGTCTTTTCTCCGATGGCACTGGTGCTGACGCTGGCGGCATTCTGCGCGATCTTCTTCATCACCGCATCGGTCAACGTCCTGCTGCTTCCCCGTCGTTCCCTGTCATCGCAGCCGCCGCGCCCAAAGCAAAGACGCTGGAGGAATCGGCGCCTGTCCTTTCTCCTCCCGCTGGCAGCCTTCCTCTGTTTTGTGAGCGGTGCGCTCTTGTTGCTGAGCGAAGTGACCCGCATGCGTTTTCTCATCGCGTTGCTGCTGCTGGCGCTCGCTAACGGACTGCTGCTGTGCGCACTGTGCACGGATCTGCCAAGACTGCTGAAAAAAAGCCGCAGCTTTTGTTATCGGGGCCTGCACCTGCTTTCCCTGCGACAGCTGTACCAGCAGATCCGCACCAACATCGTCTCTTTCACGATCCTCTCGTGCATGCTCACCGTCGGCATCACCTTTCTGTTCAGCGGTCTCTGCATCAGCAACAATCTCAACAGCGAGGTCGACAGCCTGACCCCTTACAGCTTTTCGCTCATCCACCGCTATGAGCTGGGCGGAAGCACGGATCCTTTTGACTGGCGCTCATTCAGTGACGAGATCGAACGGCTGCGGCCGGCGACAGACACCATTTCCTATGAGCGTACCCTGCATACCTTCCGCAGTGAGTTCACGTATGACAAGCTGTGCGAACTGCTGGAAGAAAACCACATTTACATCCCATGGGAGCTTGCGATGCTGGAGGATACACCCATCGAGATCATCCCCTTGTCCGCCTACAATCAGCTGCGTCGTGACAAAGGTCTCGAGGAGATTCGGCTGAAGGGTGGAGAAGCGCTTCTTTACAGCTGTAACTCTCGTTTTTCCGCTACCATCAATGAGCTGCGGGCCCGACATCCGCACATCATGCTCTATGCGCGCTCCATACGCATCCTGCCAAGTGTGCCTCAGCCGCTACGCCCCAGCACGGTCGGAGAGAGCAGCCCCGAGGATGCCGCCGTCCTGGTGGTCAGCGACGGCATGATTCCCGTTCATGCGCGCAGTTATGCAGATTACTGGAACGTCGAACTATCCGCAAATGCCTCGACCAGAGAGTTTGCCCTTCTGGTGGATGAACAGATCGCCGATCCAGATGATCCGCTGTCCATGTATCATGTGTATACGGCCAATCGTGACGAATCCCACGAAAACAGCATCGGTTCCTCTGTCCTCTTCACCTATGTATCCTTGTACATCGGTATCATCCTCATCATCAGTGCCGGCATCATCCTCGCCTTGAAACTGCTCGCTCCGCTCTATAATGACGCTCGTTCCCACGCGCTGCTGGAAAAGCTGGGAACGCCCCAGCGGATGCGCAGACAGGCCCTGTTCGTTCAGACGCTGATCTGTTTTGCGATCCCGCTGATCCTGGCGATCGCCGACAGCATCCTGATCCTGAAGGCGCTCAGCGCGATCCTGTATGAGTTTGGCAAAGGCAGCTACGGTCTGACCTTCGTGCAGTGTGCGCTGATCATCCTCTTCCTCTATGCCGGCTATTTTGCCGTTACCTATTATTCCCGACGTTCGCTGACCACTACGACAGACCCGCTTTAAGCCGCTCACGAAAAAAACGCACAGGCTGCGCCACGCGCTGTTCCTGTGCGTTTTTTCTTGCTCTACACGATCTTTATTGTTGGTCAAACGGTTTAAAATACTGAAGGGCCTGACAGCCGCGTCCGGTATGCACACCGACCACGCTGACCAGCTTGATGACATGAACACGAACGCCTTCCAGCGCATCTTCGATCTTTTTGCGATAGACCTCTGCCTGTACCGCATCATCCGCATGCGCGACCGTAACGGAATAGCTGCTGTCCACACCGGCCTGCTTCATCCGCTCGATGACCGTATCCATCGCCTTGGACATCGTGCGCACCTTGCCGGCGACATCGATCTTTCCTTTTGTATGCTCATTGATGGCCAGGATCGGTTTGATCTTTAACAAACCGCCCAAGGTTGCGGCCAACGGTGTCAGCCGTCCGCCGCGTTTCAGATGCTGAAGATCATCCGGAAGCAGCACGGTATCGGTCGTATGAATGACCTGTGCACAGGCCTCCTTGGTCTCTTCCACGCTCATTCCCTGTTCCATCAAACGCTTGGCCAGACGGACCAGATACCCCTGCACGACCGCCGTCACATGGCAGTCCACATATTCAAAGACCATTCCCAGATGCTGAGCGACCATCTCCATCGCATCGATCGTTCCGGAAAGACCGCGGCAGATCGGAACTGCGAAGATCCGCTCATAGCCTTCTTCTTTCAGCTGAGTGAACAGCTCTTCGATCTTCCCCAAAGAAGGCAGTGACGTGCTCAGCATCTTTCCTTCACGCATCTTTTCATACACTTCATCGATGGTGATATCGAGAGAATCGTTAAAATTCTGATGATCGTAGCTCACCTGCAGCGGGACGCTGTAGATCCCCTCCTGTCGCAGCTGTTCGATGGTCTCTCCCGTACCGCTGTCCGTTACAAATGCTGTTTTCATCTGCACTCACTCCTCTTTCCTGACTTACACAATTCCTTCTACTTTTTTCTGATACTGTATGGCTACGACGCCCAGTCCGGTATGCGCCGCAATGACCGGGCAGATCGTGCTTCGCTCGATCGTACAGCCCGCAAACGTCTCTTCCAGCAGACGACGCAACTGTTCGACGCTGTCGCCTCCTTCACTGTCCAGCAGACGCAGCTCATATTCGCCCGGAACGAATCCATCTTCACTGGCAACTTCTACCATACGTGCCAGGGCCTTCGACATCGTACGCACTTTGTCCAATACATCGACCTTGCCGCCGGTTCCCACATTCAGCTGCAGGATCGGCTTGATCTTCAGCATGCTGCCAAGAGTAGCCGCCAACGGCGTCAAACGCCCGCCGCGTTTTAAATGCATCAGGTCATCCGGGACCAACAAAGTATTCCCGCTTTCCACGCTTGCCTTCAGACGACGCTCGATCTCCTGCGGATCTACGCCCTGCTCTGCCAGCTCTCGTGCACACACTGCCAGATACCCCTGTGTGTTGACCGTCGTATACGGATCGATGACGCTGATCGGAAGCTCTGCGCGCTTGGCAGCTGCTTCGATCATGCTGGCCGTAGACGAGATCCCGGCCGAAAGCGGTACGGCGATCACATATTCGTAACCTTCCTCCTTCAGCTGGGCAAACAGCGCCTCTACGCGTCCCAGCGGCGGCATGGACGTTGTCGGCATCTCTCCGTTTCGCAACCGTTCATACAATTCGTTCACGGTGATATCGATCCCATCCAGAAACTCTTCATCTCCACATTTTACCTGCAGCGGCAGATAGAAAAGGCCCTTCTCCTTTGCCTGTTCTTCGCTCCATCCGGTTCCGCTGTCAGTGATGACTGCTATTTTCATTTCCCAATTCCTCCTTAAGTTTTCACTAATTGGATGCAATCCTATCCTACCATGTTTTCCCGGCTTAGACAATGAACTCCACCTACAAAAATACAGTAAAACAGGCAGTTTTGCGAAATAAATCAGCAGAAATCAACTGGGATATTCGGCTATCTGGTATCAAAAAACAGAAGTTCTGTTTATTACTTATATATAATATCATATTATGATCCTGACTGCATATGATTTCTTCTGTTTTTTCTTTTGTTTCTTTCCTGTTTATATTATAATGCAATCGGTGATGCTATGTATCGAATCAAAGAGGACTTCGTCTCTGAAATGGAAATTAAAAAAAGCCGCTTTATCACTTATCTGCACCGCACGGAAAGCGAAGAGGACGCAAAGGCATTCATCCAGCACATCCGTCGACTGCATCCCAATGCCACGCATCACTGTTATGCATTCCTCATCGGTGAACAAAGCGAGATCCGACGCAGCAACGATGACGGTGAACCAGCCGGCACGGCCGGTGTCCCCATGCTGGAGTGTCTCGATCATCACCATATGCAGGACATCACAGCCGTCACCGTCCGTTATTTCGGCGGTATCAAACTGGGAGCCGGGGGACTGATCCGCGCCTATGCCAAAAGTGTCTCCAACGCGCTGCAGGAAGCTGTGATCGTAGAGAAACGCTGGATGAAACGTTATCAGCTCCACTTCGATTACGCCCTTATCGGCCGCATGGATCACTATTTTCGAGAACAGCAGCTGACGGTCCTCGACAAGCAGTACGCAGAAGATGTCTGCTATACCTATCTCTGCGACCATGACAACAGTGAAGACATCCGCTCGCTGACCAACGGCAGGTACCTTCCAGCGTTCGAAACCGATGTGATGACCGAAGTCACCATCGAACCATGATCATCGGTCGGCGAATCTGACAGCTTTCACAAAGGACAGGGTTCTGCCGGCTTTATGGAACGCTCCCCTGAATCAACACCTGTTTTTTTGCAAAACAGCATTCCGATCGCATGCTTCTTTGGCAGCGATCTTTTTCTATAAAAAAAGACAGACATGCGCCTGTCCATTTCTTATTCTTCATCCAGCCGATCCATCTGTGCATCGATGGCATCCATATGACGATGGCATAGAGTCATATAGATTGCAGATGGCAAAAAGCACTGTGTGGCAGTTTCAAAATAACCTTTTGCCTGTTCCAGATCGTTGTCCTTCTCCAACTGCAATCCCATTAAATACAAGACCGTCCCCAATGAAGCTCCTTTGAACGTATCATTGTTGATGGCGTCCTCCATGTCATTGAACAGATCATTTCGTCCCTGTGCAATGACCTGATAGCTCCACTCACTGCATAAGATGAATGGATCATTTCCCGTGTCACGGATATCATTCAAAAGCTTTTGCGCATATGTATGATCCCCATGATTCAGAAAATAATGGTAATATAGTTCCAAGATCTTTTCCTGATCACGTCCGCCATACAGCTGTACGGCTGTATCCAGCGCCTGTTTCAGCTCATCGATCCTTCCCAAAGAACGAAGAGCGTTAAAACGATACAGATCACAGACCAAAGGGCCAAGGATCTTTTTGTATCGATCCTGCTCACACAACTCCAGGATCTTCTCATAATCCTTCTGCTTGATTGCCTGATTCATAGCATTCGTCCTTCGATACTTGATCAGCAGATAACCGA
>DWYK01000108.1 GCA_019118705.1 Candidatus Merdibacter merdigallinarum
GATGTGTTACAAATAGGATAAACAAAAAGCAAGAGGTCCGCTATACTTAAGTTGACACACAAAGAAAGGAGACCTCTTGCATGAATAGTATAACTCAAGATATGCGCTTTCGTCTATCCGTTGTTCTCTCTTATTACCGTGTCGGTGCTACAAAGACCGCCATCCGTTACAAAGTTACCCGCCAGTTCGTTTATTTTTGGGTCCATCGGTATCACGATGATGATATCCGTTCCCTCGCCGATCGCTCCCATCGTCCTTCCCATCACCCAAACCAACATTCCGATCTGGAGATCAAATGGATCAAGGACCTTCGACGCAGGAATCCCGATATGGGCCTCATCGATTTCTGGCTGCGCTTGAAACAGCTCCATGGTTACTCCAGGTGCGTCTCTTCCCTTTACCGCGTCATGCGCTCCCTCAATATGTTCCAGAACAGGAAAAAGCGTAAGAACAAGGCAAGCAAGCCTTATCATACACCTTCCATTCCCGGAGAAAAGATACAGATCGATGTCAAATATGTCCCTTCTTCCTGTCTGGTCGGCAAATTGAAAGGCTCCAGGCTCTATCAGTATACCGCGATCGATGAAGCCACCAGGCTGCGCTATCTTGCTTTTTATGAGGAACATTCTACCTTTTCTTCTACCAAATTCCTCATGGAGTGCATCCGTTTCTTTCCTTTTCGCATCCAATGCGTACAGACAGATAACGGAAGTGAATTTACCAATCGACTAAGGAGCGAGAAGAAGACACTGTTTGAAGAAGCGTTGAAAGCCAATGGGATCGATTATCACCCGATACGTCCGGCAATGCCAAGACATAACGGAAAGGTCGAGAGAAGCCACAGAGAAGATCAGAAGCGCTTATATGACAAAACGACGTTTTACTCCCTGCAGGATGCCAATACACAGTTAAAGAAATACCTGAAGAAATCAAACAATCGACCGATGCGTCCTCTTGGCTATTTGTCTCCCAATGACATGATTTCCATTCTCCTTAATGTGTAAGACATCATTGACAAACCTACAAAACCCGGGGTTTCCCTGTTTTGTCCATGCAGAAAACACCGTTTGTCATGCGATGGCCCGCTCTTGTCAGATCTTCACGATATTTCCCTTTTTATCCGCCAGGATCACGCTCATGTGCAGACGCTCTTTCACGCT
Organism: Candidatus Merdibacter merdigallinarum; assembly: GCA_019118705.1. Taxonomy (GTDB): domain Bacteria; phylum Bacillota_I; class Bacilli_A; order Erysipelotrichales; family Erysipelotrichaceae; genus Merdibacter; species Merdibacter merdigallinarum. The sequence continues at coordinate 1,161 of DWYK01000108.1, forward strand.
CTGGGGGATCTCCTGCCACTGACGGCGATAGGCGATCGAATCGTTGAAGGCCATGCTGTAGTCAGCGGAGGCATCCTCCATCTGTGTGAGGATCTCGCTCAGCTTGATCGGCAGCGGCTGTTTGCGGCCCCGCTTGATGCCCTGCACATTGATGATCCAGCGTTTGTCCGCACTGTGTGCATCGATGATGCCTTTCTCTTCGACGTATTCCCAGCCATGTTCTCCCAGCCACGATTTCAGCAGCGAACAGAGGTCCTGTGTGGAATGCTTCAGCTTGGCCTTTCGCGCCGCGACCTTCTCCTCTTCGCTCTTTGCCGGACGGCCTCGTTTCTTCTGAGGATGGAGCGGTTCCCGTCCCTCCAGCGTATCCACATAAAAACGGATCGTCAGATGCGAGCCGAATCCGGTCGTTCCCTTCGGCCGCTCGATGATCTCATCGCCGCTGAGCATCTGTTTATACATCGCCTGACAGCAGGTCGGCATCGTTGCGTGGTTTGGCGAGATCTTCTGATGCAGCTGCTTGGAGTTGATCTCGATGCACGTCTTTCCCTGCTGATGCGCCTCTTCCTTACATTTTGTCAATGCGTTCATATAATCCTTAATTCCCGGTCCCTTCATTCATAAACACCTTCCTTTTATGCTTACATTGTAAAGGTTTCTCTTTGTCGAACGGCGTCAGAATGTGCCTGCGATCCCGAAAAATCTGTCATTGTCTTTCATTCCTGTGTATAATGAAGCTGAAGGAAGTGGTTCGATGGAGAAATCATATCTGAAACATGTGCTGGCACTGCTGGACAACTATGAGATCCGCGGCATCGATCTGCCGCAGGCGATCGATGATGTCTACGACCAGCTGCGCCGGGAAACACATCACTACCCCACGAAAAAGCAGATCCACGAAGATTTTCTTTGCATCATCGATGCCGGAATGATGCATCACCTCACCCGCGGCTATGACGTCACGCCCAATGCGACGATCTTTGCCCACTGTGCGGCGCATTCGCTTTTAGAGGATCTCGCTTTGTTCGCCTGCATCTACAGCAGTTCGCTCTCCACGGACAGGCTGAATGCCGTCCTGTTTTCCTCCTCCATCACCAAAGAACAGCTGATCGAGCTGCTGCCGCCGCTGTTGGCGGACATCGCATTGCAGTGTCGGATCTTCGTGCCGCTCTCGGACGGTGCCTTTCGCATCGCACCGCCGCTGGCAGCGGACTGCCGACGCATCGCAAAAGAATACGAGAGCGGACATCCGCCGCTGGTGTCGCCGACGATCCTCTGTTATTATCTGAAAACGATCTATCCTTCCTCTCATACGAACTGGAAAAACGCCGATCGGCCGATCATCCATTATCCTTATCTCAATGAGATCCTGCAGCTGCTGCCAAGGCGGGGCATCCCCAACAACCGGGAAGAATCCCGACAGCTGCAGACCTTTTACAAGGATACGCTCTTTCATGAGTTCGATCATCGCTGTCCGATCTGCGACATCCATCTGCCGCATATGCTGATCGCCTCTCATATCAAGCCATTCCGTGACTGTGCACATCTCTATGAACCGATCGACAACAACAACGGCCTGCTGCTGTGCCGCAATCATGATTATCTCTTCGACCAGGGCTATATCAGCTTTCTCGATGACGGTCGGCTGCTGGTGTGCAGCGAGCTGCAAAAAGAGCCCGATCATCGAGAGGTCTATCATCTGCCAAAGGATTTCCATCTGAATGCGTCGCTGATGACACCGGAGCGAAAGCTGTTCCTGGCTTACCACCGCAAAAACATCTTCCGCCGCTGAGCGTTTCCATGGATTCGCTTCCTGTCACTACGACCGATCTTGCATGAGAAAAGGAGCTTAACGCTCCTTTTTTGATCTTATGAATCGTCCTGGGTGGTCGGCAGCTTGAATACCTGCTCGCCATCCTTTGTCACCAGGTACTTGCCCCGTACCATGTACTTCAGATATTCCGGATCTTGCAGCTTTTCCTTCTGTTCCTGCAGGGTCGTCTGTTCATCCTCCAGCTCGGAGATCTGCGACTTGTTCTGTGCGATCTGCTCTTTCAGCTGAAAGGTCGTCAGCACATCCAGCGCACAGTGATATAAAAAATAACCGGAGATTCCCGCCAGCAGCAGACAGAGCACGATCCTAGCCGGCGCTGTCAGCGTCCGTCTCTTTCTTCCTGCCACGACGATCCCTCCTTCGCTTCTTCCTGTGTGTGTTCTTCTTAATTATACCAAGCACACGGGATTTCGCAACTGATATTTTATGAAAAGCCGTGTGAAATCGATGGCGAACCGTGCTGAACCAGCCGTAGAACAGCGGATAATAAAAGCGATAATACACACATGCGCCCAACAGGAAAAACAGCACCAGGTAAATGTTGGTAACCGCTCCGTTCAGCTGCAACAGTCCAAAAAACAAAGCGACGGCAGCCAGCGCATGATAGAGCACTTCCCCAAGCAGCGTCAGAAACGAACGCCGCCGATACTGCGTCAGCACCTGAAGAAACGAAAAGCCGAGCCCATACAGCCACCCGGCAAGCAGATGATACAGGATCACCTGGATCTGAATGTGCAGCAACATTATTTAAACAGACGTGAAAACAGGGAACCGTGCTCCTGCCCTTTCTTTCCCGAAACATAGTTGATGGCATCGATATTGCCCTTGATGATGACATCTCCATGATCGGTATCCAGCTTGCCCAGCGTCAGTTCCTTTCCGCTGACCAGCATCCATCCAAGTGTCGTTTCCAGCAGGAACTCGCTGGAATCAAAGCTGTCGATCTGTTTGACCCCGCTGAGCTCCAGCGTCTTGCGGTCTTTGAGCAGCACATTGTGATAGGGACTGGTCTCAAAGCGCAGCGGATTGATCGTATCCTCCATACCTCTCCTCCTCTCATTCCTATATATACGCGAACGTCCGGCACTTATGCCGGTTTCCTGTTTGTTTTCAATAAAAACGGCAAACAACAGAAAACGCTTTCATTCCTTTGATTGACAGAACGAAACAAGAAAGGTATCATGAATGCGAGGATAGAAAAAGGGGTGTTCAATCGTGAATTCAAGAGAGAAGTTTTCTTCCCGGCTGGGGTTCATCCTGATCAGCGCCGGCTGCGCTGTGGGACTGGGAAATGTATGGCGTTTCCCTTATATTACCGGCCAGTATGGAGGAGCTGCTTTTGTCATCATCTACCTGATCTTTCTGGTATTGATGGGACTTCCGATCATGACGATGGAGTTTTCGGTCGGACGGGCGTCGCAGCGTTCTGCGGCAAGATCATTTGAAGTGCTGGAGCCAAAGGGGACCAAGTGGCACTGGATCAAGGGAATCTCCCTTGTCGGCAATTACATGCTGATGATGTTTTATACGACCGTCGGCGGATGGATGGTCGCCTATTTCTTCAAGATGAGCAGCGGAGAACTGGCAGCCCTGGATGCAGAAGGCATCAACAATGCATTCAGCGCATTTCTGGCGGATCCGTTTCAACAGATCTTGTGGATGGTGCTGATCACCATCCTGGGATTCCTCATCTGTTCCAGAGGACTTCGGAACGGTGTGGAAAAGGTCTCAAAATATATGATGGCCGCCTTGTTTGTCATCATGATCGTCCTGGCGGTCCACAGCTTTACGCTCTCCGGCGCAAAGGAAGGTCTGTCTTTCTATCTCATTCCGGATTTTCAGCGGGCACTGGAGAATTATTCGCTGGGCACGATCATCTTTGAAGCGCTGGGGCAGGCATTCTTTACGCTCAGCCTCGGTATCGGCGCACTGGCGATCTTCGGCAGCTATATCGAAAAGGATCACTCGCTGGTCTCTGAGAGCCTGAATGTCGTCATCCTGGATACATTTGTCGCTTTTGTTTCCGGGCTGATCATCTTTCCGGCCTGCTTCACGTATCAGATCGATGCCGGCAGCGGACCAAGCCTGGTCTTTGTCACATTGCCGACCACGTTCAATGCGATGGCCGGCGGACAGTTCTGGGGCGCACTGTTCTTTCTGTTTCTGGCGTTTGCGGCATTTACGACCGTGATCGCCGTCTTTGAGAACCTGGTGGCCTTTGCGATGGACTATGGGTGGAGCCGCCGCAAAGCGGTGATCGTCAACTTCATCTGCGTGCTGATATTATCACTGCCATGTGCGCTCGGATTCAACGTGTTCAGCGACTTTCAGCCGCTGGGCGTCGGTACGACCATTCAGGATCTGGAAGACTTCATCGTCTCCAACAACCTGCTGCCGCTGGGATCGCTCATGTATCTGCTGTTCTGCACCAGCCGCTATGGATGGGGCTGGAAAGGCTATTACGAAGAGGTCAACAGCGGAAAGGGACTGAAACTGCCCTCCATCACTCGTTTTTACATCAGCTACATCCTGCCGCTGATCGTCATCTATATCTTATTCCAGGGCTATATGGCAAAGTTCGACCTTCCATGGTGCCTGGTGATCCCTTGTTGTTTCCTGCTGTATGCCGGCTATATCCTCCTGCAGGCACATCTCACGCAGCGAAAACGGGGAGATGTACAGAAACGATGATCGTTGATGAGCAAGCCGATTTCGCGCTTGCTTTTCTTATGGGATGCGTGTGGCTCTCCTCTCGACAAAATCCGCAGATGCCGCTACAATAGTGATACAGCTATCGCTATGCATATACGGAAAGAGAGGCTTTCTTATGTACGATACCCCGAAAAAAAGATTCACTTATGTCAGCATTTCGCTGCTGCTGTATCAGCTGGTCACCTTTCTGGTCGCCATGATGGTCGTTTCCACCGTGTCTGCGCAGATCTATCGTCTCGCACATCTGCATTATCTGACGGATGCGGTCTACATCTCCATGCTCATCAGCATGCTGATCACATTTCTGATCGTTCATTTCGGCTTTCGCAGGCAGATCGGCCTGCGGCTGCACTTACAGAGCGAAGACAAGCCGCGGTTCAAAGAGATCGCTGCCGGCTTCCTGCTGGGCTTTGGCATGAACATCGCGCTGACCCTGCTGTTCAGCCTGCTGTCGGAAGCATTTTCCATCCCGATCACCGGTGACGGCTATTATCTCACCAGTTATCCGCTGACCAACGTGCTGATGATCGTAACGGTCGTGATCGCTGCGCCGCTCTTTGAGGAGTATCTGTTTCGGGGCGTCATCCTGATGAGCCTGCAGCGTTATGGCAACTGGTTTGCCATCATGGTCTCCTCGCTGCTGTTCGCGCTGTCGCACGGTACGATCTCGCAGGCGGCCTGTGTGTTCTTTCTCGGTTTTGTCATCGGTTATCTGACCGTACGCAGCGGTTCTCTGCGTCTGGCGATCCTCTTCCACATGCTGAACAATGCGATCGCCCTGTTGCCGATGTTCATCAGCTCCGAAATGCTCTCGAACCTTCTTTCTCTGGTGCTGCTGGCGGCCGGCATCGCCGGGGTCGTCTTGCTCATCCTGCTGATCCGCCGACGAAGAACCTTTGTCGCATCGCTGACCACACCGTATGATTATCCGATCAGCCGCTTTTTCCAGAATTGGGCCAGCATCCTGCTGATCATCCTCTTTGTGGCCATGCTGCTCATCAACTTCGTTCAGATCCTGTGAGTCCCGGTATTTCTTCAAGGATGTGCACTGCGCATCCTTTTCTTTTGATAAGACCGACGACCACAGAGCTCCCGAAAGCCACATCCGGTATTACGCTCATCTTTGTTCTTTTTGTGGTAAAATGGGTACGGTGATCAAAATGAAAGAACCTCTTGCATACCGCATGCGTCCGCAGACGCTCGATGAGGTGATCGGGCAGCAGCATCTCATCGGTAAACACGGTGTCCTGCGGCGCTGTGCAGAAGAAAAAACATTGTTTTCCATGATCTTCTATGGTGCGCCCGGCATGGGAAAGACGACGCTGGCCATCGTGCTGGCCAATGAGGTCGATCTCCCATACCGCATCTTCAATGCCGTCAACGGTACAAAAAAAGAGCTGGATGCGCTCTTTGCGGAAGCGAAGATGTTTCCGGGCTTCGTGCTGATCGTCGATGAGGTTCACCGGCTGAACAAGGACAAACAGGACCTGCTGCTGCCGCATGTGGAAAACGGCAGCATCACGCTGATCGGCGCAACGACGGCCAATCCCCTGCACAGCATCAATCCGGCCATCCGTTCCCGCTGTCACCTCTTTGAGGTGCGCACGCTCAGCGACGAAGACATCGTCACGGCCATACGACGAGCGCTGAAATCCCCAAAGGGATATGACGGACGCGTGACGATGGAGGCGGATGCCATGGACTTCATCGCCCGGCAGAGCTGCGGGGATGTGCGCTATGCGCTGAATCTGACCGAGCTTGCCGTCACCCTGGCAAAAGACCAGACGGTGACCCTGGAACTGCTCAAAAGCATTCCCAGCGTGCACAGTCAGCGCAGCTTTAAAGGCGATGACGGACACTATGACCTGGTCAGCGCCTTTCAGAAGTCCATCCGCGGCAGTGATGTCGATGCGGCGCTGTATTATCTGGCGCTTCTGATCGAATCCGGCGATATGGATTCCATCGAACGGCGGCTGCTGGTCATCGCCTACGAAGACATCGGTCTGGGCAATCCGGCGGCGGTCGCACGCACCGTGCAGGCGATCGATGCCGCCAAGCGCATCGGCTTCCCGGAGGGAAGGATCCCGCTGAGCATGGCGGTCATCGACCTGGCGCTCTCCCCCAAATCCCGAAGTGCGGAAACCGCAATCGATCAGGCGATGCAGGCGGCACGGCAGCGTTCCTGTCCGATCCCGGACTACCTCAAGTTCACACCGACCGCCCTGCAGGAAGAAGACCGTTACGACTACGGCATGCCGCAGCTGTGGCCCAACATTCAATACCTGCCGGATACCTGGAAAGACGCTTCGTTTTATTCCCCGGGAAATCAGGGGAAGTACGAACGGGCCCTGGCAGAAAACTACCAGCGGCTGAAGCAGATCCCCCGCAGCACCAACCTGCGTCTGCTCAAGAAGAAGCGAAAGAAATCATAAGATCCGCTCCTGCGAATGAAAAGCCGAGAGCGAATCATATTCTCCGGACAGAAAAGGAGATGCCGCGCATCTCCTTTTTGCATGGAACTCCCGTTTTGACGATGGCAGCGGATCGCTCAGTACACCGGGCGCGGATCCACCGGACGCCGGCCGCAGCTGCAGGTCTTCGTCGCCTCATAGCGGGTGACGCTGTTCTGTTTGACCTGGTATGTGTCATGTTCCTCTTTCGGATGGCCATTGCCCGTGTAGATTTCCACATGGGTCTGCCAGGACTCCAGCGGCGTATAGCCCTGCCCGCCGGTAAAGGACATGCCGCATTCACAGACGACCGTCTCCACCGGAACCTGCTTTGCGACCGTACCGAAATCATGCACATGACCGGTGATGACCTGTTCGCCGCACGTCGAACAATATTTATAGGCCAGACCGTTAAAGCCGGTTCCCCAGCTGGAATGACAGTCATCGGCCGCCTGATGAAGACGGAAATCGTTTATGGAGCGAAAGAACATCGGTTCTCCGCCGTTTTGTCTATGTTTCCGACACTCGGCCGCATAATCCATGAAGCCGCTGTCCGCCGGGCTGACGTTCACCCATGTGTGCACATGCGGTCTGTCTTCCTCATCCGGCTGATTTGTATCCGAGGAGCCGCCGGAAGAACCGCTGTCGGAGGATCCCCCGCCGGAGGAACTGCCTCCGCTCGTCTGCGGCGCATCGGACGATTCCTGCGGATCTTGGCGGGAAGCATCCGAAGTGTCGTTTTCGCTCGTTGCCGACGACGGTACTTCTTTTCGGTTGACGATGCCTTTGTCCTTTGTCACGACCTCGCTGCCTTCTTCCGCTTTTTCTTTCGCTTCTTCCCAGCTGATGACGCTGACATGGTACGAACAGCTCTCCTCAGTGCCATCGACACCGGTGATGAGATAGATCAGCTCATAGGTTCCTGTCTGCGAAAGGTCCACCTCGCCATCATCAAAGGTCACCTGTTCCACCACGCTGTCATCCCAGGTGACCCCATCCAGGTAATCCACCTGTCTGGTTCCTTCTTCGACCGTCCAGTCCCGCATGCCGCTGACCGATGAGCGAAGCTGCTCTTTCTCCTGTACGGATGCGGATTCCCTGTTTTGTTCCTGCAAAGCCAGCAGAAAGACACCGCCGATCACCGCCACGATGACACAGCAGATGAGAACAAAGACGACCGCCAGCCTGCGTTTGTTTGAAAACAGTTCCTGCAACGTTTCTTTTTTCATTCTTGATTCCCTCTTTTGACCATCAACCACATTATATACCACATTCTCTCTGCCGGAACATTTTTTACACCTCTTTGACAAAAACGGAAGTGTGCAATGCCGGACAAAAGCGCTGCCTGTGCATCCATACACAGGCAGCGCTCCTGTCGATCAGACATGTTTTCATATCGGCTATGATCCGCTGAGGGCATCGATCAGCGCGCGCACCAGCGTTTCTTCCACCACGTCGTATTCCATCGCATGGGCATCGTCGAGATATGCGTACGATACGTGTTCGCTCGCTGTCGTCGGATCCAAACGATAACCTTTGCAGGAAGAGTGCACCTGACGGATGCCGGTGCGTGCCAGCAGTTCTCCTGCATTCTGTGCGTTGACGCCGCTGCCGGCCAAAATCTCGATCCGATCGCCAAAGCGATCCTGCAGCTGAGCGATCAGTTCAGCACCCTGCATCGCCTTTGCCCGCTGACCGCTGGTGAGCAGCCGGTCGATCTTGCAGGACAGCAGCACTTCCATCGCCTGAAACGGATCTTTGGTCACATCAAAGGCCCGATGGAACACCGCTTCCTTTCCAAACGAATGGATGAGCTCGCTCATCTGCAGCGTCCGCTCTCGGTGGACGGTCCCATCTGCGTGCAGAAAGCCGAATGCGATGCCATCTGCCCCATTCTCCAGCAACAGACGCGCTTCTTCCATCATGATCTTTGTTTCCGCCTCGTCGTAACAAAACCCGCCGGCACGCGGACGCACCATGCAAATGACCTTCAGCATCGTCTCTTTTTTTACGCGCCGCAATACGGCCACGCTCGCCGTCAGCCCGCCAACGCTCAAAGCGCTGTTGAGCTCCACACGTTCAGCCCCGCCGTGAAAGGCAGCCATGCAGTCCGCATAGCTGCCCGTACAGATTTCCACCGTCGGTTTCATCCGTTCATCCATCCTTTCTCTCTGCCCTCATTTTCGTTCGACCGCTGCCTTGCGCGTCCGTACGTAGTCCTCCATCCACGCTGCGCTCGCCTGTTCAAAATGAGCATTGCCTGTTTCATCTCTTTTTACCAGGTACACCGTCGGCGGCTGCTGGGCCGTGGCGACGACGAAAGAAAACGTGTCGATATTGGTCGCAGCACCCCACTCCCCTTTGTTGTTCATTGCGACCAGCGACATGTCACCGGCCTGTCCGCGCCGTCGGCGCAGCTCCGCATCAAAGTGACGGACCGCCTGTTCACACGCCTCCTGCGGTGTCTTTCCTTCCCGCATCAACCGAACGATCTCATAGGAGACACAGCCCTTCATCACATCTTCTCCCAGTCCGGTCGCACTGGCGCCGCCGACCTGTGAATCCACATAAAAGCCGCTGCCGGCGATCGGAGAGTCTCCGATGCGGCCGGCATGCTTCATGAACAGTCCGCTCGTGCTGGTGCCGGCCGTCATATGCCCCTGTATATCCAGACAGATCATCCCCACGGTATCATGCCCGGAGTATGGCTTTCGATCGGTCTGTTTCAGCTCTTTGACACGATTTTGATAATGGATCTTCGCTCGTTCGCTCAGCATGTTTTTGCGTGCGAACCCATGTCGGTGCGCATATTTCTCCGCCCCTTCTCCGACCAGAAAATTATTGACCGGTTCATCGGAGAGCGCACGGGCAATACAGATCGGGCTGGAAAAATCGCGGATCGCTCCGACACAGCCGATCGCCAGCGTATCGCCGTCCATATAGCCGGCATCCAGTTCGACCACCATCTCTTCATTCGGCAGACCGCCATAACCGACGCTCTTGTAATATTCCTCATCTTCCACTGCCCGAATGGCCGCTACGAGCGCATCGCCTGCACCCGTTCCCTTCGCCAGCTGACGGACGGCGTCTTCCACGCCCTCATAGGCCATTCGCCAGGTCGCTATCATTCCATACATGTCATTCACCTTCCATTCCTTCTTATTCTACAATACTTCTCTGTGCTTTGTCATATGTGTGTCTGACTAAGATCGTGTAAAATGATTGCGGAATAATCAAACAAAAAAGTGATAATGTCCTATAATGTAATTTGCAAACAAACAGAAAGGAACATTATCACATGCATAGTTTATCATATTCCCATCCTTCTTTGAATATCGATCTGCTCGATTCCTTCACTTCACACAATCATTTTGCTGAAGTGAAAAGTTTATTTCCACATTGAAAGGGACGAAA
>DWYK01000109.1 GCA_019118705.1 Candidatus Merdibacter merdigallinarum
AATTTGTTAAGATGTGCATGTTCCTCACTCCTGATGGTTATAGGATACAGCGGTTTTTTAAAAAATGCAAGCACTTTGTGGAAATATTTTAAAATATTTTCATTGCTGATGAAAACTCTTACACTTTGGGATTGCATTCAAAGCGGCTTATCCGTTATACTGTAACCGTATATCCGGGGGAGTGATCGATATGAAATCATTCAAAGTTCGCGGGAAACAGATCGGTGATGAAGCGGTGACGATCTGTGCGCCACTGTGTGCGCAGAAACGTTTTGATCTGCTGAGCGAAACGCGCAGGATCGTGTCATCGTGCGCACCGATGGTGGAGTGGCGTCTGGATCTTTGTCAGGAGGCATGGACGGAAGAGACGCTGCAACTGACGATGACGGCACTGCGCGAGGTGCTGGGGGAACGCATCCTGCTCGTGACGATCCGCACGGTAGAAGAGGGTGGTGCGTTTGCGGCAGGCAGCGCCCGCTATCAGCAGCTGTATCGCTGGGTCCTGGCATCCGGGCAGGCGGATCTGATCGATGTCGAGGCATCTCAGGGGGAGTCATTGGTCGCTTCGCTGATCCGAGAAGCACATGAACGGCAGGTCGGGGTCATTGTCTCTTCGCATGATTTTGCGGGCACGCCGTCCGAAGCGGAGATGCTGGCACGTCTGCGGCAGATGCAGGAGGCTGGCGGTGATCTGATCAAGCTGGCCGTCATGCCCCGGGATGCAACGGATGTCCTGGCATTGTTGTCGGTCACCACACTGATGCACAAAGAGGCAAAGGTGCCCTTGATCACGATGTCGATGGGAGCGCTGGGCGCGATCAGCCGCCTGAGCGGTGAAGTGTTCGGCAGTGCGGTAACGTTTGCATCCGCTGCCGGCAGCAGCGCACCGGGCCAGCTTTCGATCGATCTGGTGGCACAGACGCTTTCTCTTCTGCATGAAGCGCTGGCTCAGGAGAAGCGCGAGAAAAGCTTGTGAGAAGAAAGAAAAGATAGTAAAATTAGGAATGAACATGTCAGGTGAATTGAAAGGAGGAGTTCGATGTATCGAATCGTAGAAAAGGAGAGGCTGAATCCAAGCGTCACGCGCATGAGCGTAGAAGCGCCGATGGTCGCCAGAAAGGCACAGGCAGGGCAGTTTATCATCCTGCGCGTCCATGAGGACGGCGAGCGCATTCCGCTGACGATCGCAGACTATGACCGCGAACGGCAGACGGTGACCATCATCTTCCAGGTCGTCGGAAGAACGACGAAACTGCTGGATCAGCTGGAGGTCGGGGACAGCATCCTGGATTTTGTCGGTCCTTTGGGAAAGCCAAGCGAGGTCGAGGGACTGAAAAAGGTATGCGTGATCGGCGGCGGTGTCGGCTGTGCGATCGCCTATCCGACAGCAAAGGCTTTATACAATAACGGAACCGAAGTAACGGTGATCTCCGGTTTCCGCAACAAGGATCTCGTCATCCTGCAGGAAGAGTTTGCGGCTGTTTCCAGTAAATCTTATCTGGTGAGCGACGATGGCAGCACCGGCAAAAAGGGACTGGTGACCAATGTGCTGGAAGAACTGATCGAGCAGGGCGAGCAGTTTGATGAGGTCATCGCGATCGGACCGCTGCCGATGATGAAGTTCGTCTGCCTGCTGACAAAGAAATATGGGATCAAGACGGTCGTCAGCATGAATCCGATCATGATCGACGGTACCGGCATGTGCGGCTGCTGCCGTCTCAGCGTCGGCGGCGAGATGAAGTTTGCCTGTGTCGACGGTCCGGATTTTGACGGTCACCTGGTCGATTTTGATGAAACGATGGCCCGTAACAGCGCTTATCGCGCATTTGAACAAAAAGCCCGTGAAGCGGACTGCAACCTGTTTAAAAAGGAGGTGGCATGAGCATGCCGAACATGTCATTGAAGAAAGTGGATATGCCGATCCAGGATCCGATCGAACGTCGCAGCAATTTTGACGAGGTCGCTTTGGGATATACGAAGGAACAGGCGATGGAGGAAGCGGAACGCTGTCTGCATTGTCCGACAAAGCCGTGTGTCAGCGGCTGTCCGGTCTCCGTCAACATCCCGGATTTCATCCTGGCAGTCAAAGAAGGGAACTTTGAGAAAGCCTATCATATCATACGAGAGACGAGCTCACTGCCTGCTGTATGCGGACGCGTGTGCCCGCAGGAGACACAGTGCGAGCGGCAGTGCGTACGAGGAAAAAAGGGAGAGAGCGTCGCAATCGGTCGTCTGGAGCGCTTTGTCGCTGACTGGTATCGCGAGAACGTAAAGGAAGAGATCCAGGCCCCAGACTCAAATGGACATAAGGTCGCGGTCGTTGGTGCCGGGCCTGCCGGACTGACCTGTGCGGGCGATCTGGCTAAGAAAGGCTATCAGGTCTCTGTCTTTGAGGCGCTGCATGTGGCCGGCGGCGTACTGATGTATGGCATTCCGGAATTCCGTCTGCCAAAGAAGATCGTTCAGCATGAGATCGATGGCCTGCGGCAGATGGGAGTCGATATCGAGACCAATGTCGTCATCGGCCGCAGCGAGTCCGTGGATGACCTCTTTGCGCAGGGCTATGAAGCGGTCTTCGTCGGCAGTGGTGCCGGGCTGCCAAATTTCATGGGCATGCCGGGCGAGAATCTCAAGGGCGTGTATTCAGCCAATGAGTTCCTGACGCGCTGCAACCTGATGAAGGCATACCGGGACGGTGTCGATACGCCGATCCAGCATGCGAAGCGCGCGGTGATCGTCGGCGGCGGCAACGTGGCCATGGATGCGGCCCGCTGCGCAAAACGTCTGGGAGTCGAAGAAGTGACGATCGTCTACCGCCGCAGCATGGAAGAGCTGCCGGCGCGAAAAGAGGAAGTCGAACATGCGATGGAAGAAGGCATCGAGTTCCGCCTGCTGACCAATCCGGTGCAGGTGCTCGGCGACGAAGAAGGCTGGGTCAAGGGCATCGAATGTGTGAAGATGGAACTGGGCGAACCGGATGCCAGCGGCCGCCGTCGTCCGATCGAGATCCCGGACAGCAACTTTGTCATCGACATCGACTGCATGATCATGGCGATCGGTACTTCGCCAAATCCGCTGATCCGTTCCACGACCAAAGGTCTGGAAACCAACCGGAAGGGCTGTCTGATCACCGATGAAAACGGACTGACGACACGTGAGGGCGTCTATGCCGGCGGTGATGCGGTCACCGGCGCAGCAACGGTCATCCTGGCGATGGGAGCCGGCAAGGTCGGTGCGGCAGCCATTGATGAATATATCAGTGAAAAATGATCCTGATGAATGAAACGGTGCCACGCACCGTTTTCTTTTCATCCGGTGAAAAGTACGAT
>DWYK01000110.1 GCA_019118705.1 Candidatus Merdibacter merdigallinarum
TTGCCATAATCAGCAGGATATTGAAAATGAGCTCATCCGCCTCGAACAAAGCATTAATTCGTTCTTGAAACGCTGAGTCTCTGCTGTTTTTTTCTAGTTTTGTCGAAAGGGTTTTCAAATCGGGTGAAAGAAAATAAAATAAAAAGGAAGATGAGGAGAAAGTAAAGGGCGAGTAAAATGAAATATAAATTGCAAGCGCATACAAAAGTTGCTTAAAAAGCACTAAAGTGCTGGAAATTTCATCAGATTGTAGTATACTTAATGTATAGAGAACCTAAAGGGGGTTTAATATGAAACAGAACAAGATGCTGGCAATGATCCTTGCCGGAGGTCGTGGGACACGTTTGCTGGACCTGACCAAGAAAAACGCCAAGCCGGCCGTTTACTTCGGCGGTAAATATCGTATCATCGATTTTCCGCTGAGCAACTGTGCCAATTCGAACATCAATGTTGTCGGTGTGCTGACGCAGTATGAGTCGGTCATCCTGAACTCTTATGCGGCTGCCGGACAGCGCTGGGGACTGGATACCCGCGACAGCGGTGTCTATGTGCTCCCGCCGCGTGAAAAAGACGGCACGGCATTTGATGTCTACCGTGGTACGGCAGATGCGATCTCTCAGAACATCGATTTTATCGACACCCATGATCCGGAGTATGTACTGGTTCTCTCCGGTGACCATATTTACAAGATGGATTATTCCAAGATGCTTTCGCACCATATCGCCTGCAATGCGGATGCGACGATCGCCGTTTTGCCGGTACCGATGAAGGAGGCCAGCCGCTTCGGTATCATGAATACCGATGAGGAAGACCGCATCGTCGAATTTGAGGAGAAACCGGCGCAGCCAAAGAGCAACCTCGCTTCGATGGGCATCTACATCTTCAACTGGAAGCTGCTGAGAAAGATGCTGATCGCGGATATGGATGATCCAAATTCCAACCACGACTTTGGAAAGGACATCATCCCGACGATGCTCAATGACGGCAAAAGACTGTTTGCATGGCAGTTCAAGGGATACTGGAAGGATGTCGGAACCATCGATTCCCTCTGGGAAGCCAATATGGACCTGCTCGACAAGCACAACGATCTCGATCTGAGCGATCCGTCCTGGAAGATCTATACGGAAGATGTTCCGACGATGCCGCACTATGTCAGTGAGACCGGCAGCGTAAAGAATGCCTATATCAATCAGGGCTGTGTGATCGAAGGCCATGTGGAGAGCTCCGTGCTCTTTACCAATGTCAAGATCGGGGAAAATGCGGAAATCAGCGAAGCGGTGCTGATGCCAAACGTTGAGGTCGGCGAAGGTGCAAAAGTGTACCGCGCGATCGTAGCAGACGGTGTGAAGATCGATGCCGGCTGTGTGGTCGGTGATCCAAAGAGCGAGGAGATCGCCCTGATCTCCAAAAGGGTAAGGAGTGAGTAGGTATGTGTGAAGCATTTGGAATCGTAAACTACGAGGGAGCGAACGTTTTGGTCAAGGGAATGCAGGACTACCGTCCGGTTGCCGCTTTCTCCTTCCTGGGACGTTACCGCATGATCGACTTTCCGATCTCAAACCTGAGCAACAGCGGGGTGGATCGCATCCAGGTCTATGTCAAGAGCAATCCGCGTTCCCTGATCGAACATCTGGGAACCGGTCGTCACTATAACATCAACTCCAAACGGGGCAAGTTGCATATCCTCACGGCAGAGGATATGAGCAACAACAGCGTCTACAACAGCGATATCAGCGCCTATATGTTCAACATGCAGTCGATCGAGGATGCACCGGATCCTTATGTGATCATCACCTCCAGCAACACGATCTTCCGCGCAAACTATGAAGAACTGCTGGATCAGCATGTGAAGAGCGGAGCGGACATCTCCATCCTCTACAAGAACGTGGACAACGCAAAGGATGCGTACATCGACTGTGATGTGCTGATGCTGAACCGCCAGAAGGGCGTGCTGTCCATCGATCAGAACCTGGGCAACTACAAGAACCGTGCGATCTCCTGCGGAACCTACATCCTCTCTAAGGAACTGTTCATCTCGCTGGTCAAGAAAGCGGCGAATACGAGCTCGATGTACTGGTTCAAGGACATCATCAACGAGGAATGCTCGGAACTGGATATCCGCGGTATCTCCCTGCGCGGCTTCTTTGCCTGCGTCAGCGACTTCAAGAGCTACTATGATGCCAACATGTCATTGCTGGATTTTGACAAGGCGAAAGATATGTTCAATTCCGACTGGCCGATCTATACGCGTACCAACGATTCGGCACCGACGCAGTATTTCAATGAGGGAAGCGCCGTGCTCTCCATGGTATCCAATGGCTGCCATATCGAGGGAACGGTGAAGAATTCCGTCATCGGACGTGGTGTCGTCATCAAGAAGGGCGCCGTCGTGGAAAACAGCGTCATCCTCCCGGGCGTGACGATCGGAGAAGATGTCATCGTCAAATATGCGGTCGTCGATAAGAAGGTAAAGGCCGTCCGCAAGAAGGAACTGATCGGAGAGGCAGATCGTCCTATCTATATCAAGAGGGGAGACCGTATCTGATGGCAAGCATCCTGATGGTTGCCGGTGAGGGACTGCCGTTCATCAAGACCGGCGGTCTGGCCGATGTCATCGGTTCCCTTCCGCCGGAACTGGTGAAAAAAGGTCATGAAGTGCGTGTGGTCATGCCTCTGTATCAGAAGATCGCACAGAACTATCACCAGGATTTCTACTTTGAAAAAGAATACTCCGTATCGATCAACTACCATGAGGTACCGGTACGGCTGTACTCCATCATCAAGAACAACGTCGTATTTTACTTTATCGAACATCAGGGCTACTTTGAGCGTGATTCACTGTATGGCTACGACGATGACGGTGAGCGTTTCGCCTATTTTCAGAAGGCCGTGCTGGAGATGCTCAATCAGCTGAATTACTGGCCGCAGATCATCCACTGCCACGACTGGCATACCGGCATGATCCCATGTCTGTGCAAGGAAGCACACGGCTATGATGAGCGCTACCGCAACATCCGTCATGTCTACACGATCCACAACCTGGCCTATCAGGGCAATTTCGGTGTGGAGATGCTGGACAGCTGTCTGGGATTGGGTTACCATCTCTTTGACAACGGCAATGTACGTTATGACGGCGGCATCAGCTTCATGAAGTCCGGTATCCTTTATGCGGATAAAGTGACGACCGTATCACCGAGCTATTCTCAGGAGATCCTGACACCGCAGTATGGAGAGCATCTGGAAATGGTGCTCAACATGCGCAAGTATGATCTCTGGGGCATCACCAACGGTATCGATATCGAGTCATGGAACCCGATGAGCGATCCGGAGATCCCATATCACTTCAACAAGGTCAACGCACAGGCACAGAAGAAGGAAAACAAGCTGGCCCTGCAAAAAGAGCTGGGGCTGCAGGAGGATCCGAATGTCCTGCTGGTCGGCGTCGTATCGCGTCTGACCTGGCAGAAGGGCTTCTATCTGCTGATGGAAAAGCTCAATGAGCTTTGTGCGGCTCCGATCCAACTGGCGGTCCTGGGCAGCGGCGAACCGCTGATCGAAGAGAAGATGGCGCAGCTGGAGGCCGGAAACAAAGGCAAGATCGTATTCTACCGTGGTTACAATGAATCACTGTCGCACCGCATCTATGCGGCCAGCGACCTGTTCCTGATGCCTTCGCTGTTTGAGCCATGCGGGATCTCACAGCTGATCTCCATGCGCTATGGCACGCTGCCGCTGGTGCGTGAGACCGGTGGCCTGCGGGATACGGTGCAGCCGTTCAACGAGTATGAGAAGACCGGCAATGGCTTCAGCTTTGCGAATTACAGCTCCGATGAGCTGATCAATACGCTGTATTTTGCGATTGATGTCTATTACAATCGCAAGGAGGACTGGACAACATTGATTCGTCATGCGATGAATACGGATGTCAGCTGGGAAAAGAGTGCTGGTACATACGGACTCTTGTATGATGAACTGTTGAAATATTAACCCCTTTGAAAAGGATGGCTTCGGCCATCCTTTTCGATCATCTGCCAGGATCCGGAGAAAAGATGGAAACCCGTGTCCAAGTGTGCTAGGATAATAAATGATCAGAGGAAGGTGAAGGGGAGATGGCATATCTTCATGTCAATGGGATCGACCTGTATGTGGAGATCTATGGAGAGGGGACACCGCTGGTCTGCCTGCATGGCAACGGCGAGGATCATACGACCTTTTCAGCGCTGGGAGCGACGCTGAGCAAAGAATTTAAGATCCATGCATTTGATACGAGAGGGCATGGCCGCAGCACGATGAACACATCGTATCATTATGCGGATATGGCACAGGACATCGCCATGGCGCTGGAAGAACTGTTTGAGGGACCGGTCGATCTGCTCGGTTTCAGCGACGGCGGGATCATTGCGCTGTTTCTGGCGATCTGGTTTCCGCACCTGGTGCGGCGAATGATCATCTGCGGTGCCAATTACCACCCTTATGGCATCCGGGAGGAAGGGCGTCTGGCCATGCAGCAGGAATACGATGCGACCGGCAATCCGCTGATGCCGCTCATGCTGCAGGAACCCTGGCTCACCCAGGAAGATCTGCACCGGGTATCCTGCCCGGTATGGGTGGTTGCCGGCGAATACGATATCATCGAGGAAGCACACACCCGGGAACTGGCGGCATATCTGCCCAATGCCCGTCTGCGGATCATGGAAGATGCGGATCACAGCAGCTATGTGGTCGGCAGCGATCAGCTGGCCGATCTGTGCAGGAGCTTCTTTCACGAAAACGACCAGGAGCGAGGAGGGATCGACCGATGCGCGTAGCAGTCAGCAGCTGCCTGCTGGGGGTCTGCTGTAAATACAGCGGCGGTCACAATCGCAGTGATGAGCTGTTGGAACTGCTGGAGGGACATGAGGTGATCCCGGTCTGTCCGGAAGTGCTGGGCGGTCTGCCCGTTCCACGTCCCAGCTGCGAGATCGTCAACGGTACCGTGCGGACCCAAACGGGCGAGTCCAAAGAGCGCCCGTATCAGGAAGGGGCCCGGCGTGCGCTGGCGATCGTGGAGGAACGGCGGGCAGAGCTGGTCATCCTGCAGCCGCGCAGCCCCAGCTGCGGGCTCACGCACATTTACGACGGGACCTTTTCCGGGGTGCTGATCGAGGGGAGCGGACGATTTGCACAGGCCTTGCAGCAGCGAAAGATCCCGGCGGTGGATATGGAAAATCTGACAGAAATTCGACGGCTGTTGAAAAAGCGGTAAAATACTGATATACGCCTGCAAAAAAAGAGAAAATGTTCAAAAACCATTGTAAGTGTTACCAAAAAGGAGTAAAATAAAGATTAGGTAGAGAACCATAGGAGGAGTTAGAAAATGAAACAAATTACTGTATCTGTTGTCGATCCAGTAGGATTACACGCACGTCCTGCTAC
>DWYK01000111.1 GCA_019118705.1 Candidatus Merdibacter merdigallinarum
CATGATGGCTTCCTGCAACTGCGGTTCCTTTAGGCTGGGAGAATTCTTGCAGTATTTCTTTCCGTTTTCTAGCCGGTTGACACACCGCCAGACGTATTCCTTGGTGCCATCTCGCTTGATCCATTGGGTGCGGCGGTACATACAGCCGCATTCGCCGCAGACCAGGCGTTCGGACAGGGCAAACTTGCTCGTATACTTGCCGCGCTCAGTTTTGGTCTTGCGCTGCGAGACCTTGGGGCGGCTGCTCCGGCGGGCCAGTTCCAGTTGTACCTGCTGGAAGATCTCGCGCGGGATGATGGCCGGGTGGTTGTCAGTCACATAATACTGGGTTACTTCACCGCGGTTCTTTTTGACCTTCTTGGTCAGAAAGTCCGCGGTGAATGTTTTTTGCAGCAGCACGTCCCCCGCGTACTTTTCATTGCGCAGAATGTTTTGGATTGTGGCTTTTGACCAGGTTGTCTTGCTGCTGGGCGAAAGAATGTGCATCTCTTCCAGCTCGGTCTTGAGCTGCGCCGGGGTCTTGCCGGCCAGAAACCCGTAGAAGATATGCTCGATCGTTTTGGCCCCCTCGGGGTCGATTTCAGGTTGCCCATCCGTGCCGCGCCGGTAGCCGATGAAGTTCTTGTACTGGAACGGGCATTTTCCTTCCTTGAACAGGCGGCGCTTGCCCATTGTGACGTTCTGGCTCAGCGATTCGCTCTCCGCCTGGGCAAAGGCCGAGAACCAGGTCAGGTAGATCTCGCTGCCCAGGTCACCGGTGTTTAAGCCCTCTTTCTCAAATTCGATGACCACGCCCAGACTTTTCAGCAGCCGGATGTAGCGGATGCTGTCCAGCGTATTGCGGGAAAAACGGCTCAAGGATTTGGTCAGGATCATGTCAATCTTGTGCTTTTTGCAGGCTTCGATCATCTGCATAAAGCCCGGCCGTGTGGTGTCCTTGATGCCGCTGATCCCGTGGTCGGCAAAGATACCCGCCATCTCCCATTCGGGGTTGTTTTCGATCAGGTTGGTGTAGTAGGTCACCTGCCCCTCAAAGCTGCTCTCCTGTTCCTCCTGCTCGGTGCTGACACGGCAGTAGGCGGCGACGCGCAGGCGTTTGCTGCTGCGGCAGGTAAGCTGCGGATTGGCTGCGATTTCTCGAACTGTTTTCTTGGGCGATGATGCATTCATCATGGTCTACCTTCTTATAGAATTTGCTGATTGGTGAGTTGTATCTGTATGCCGGCTTTGGCTGTCAGCAGTATTTTGGAAACAACAGCTTCAAACACTTCCTGCTTCAGCGGCATATCAGGCTGCCAGGCAAGCAGCCGATTGCGAATCTGCGCCGTCAGCCAAATACTTGAGCATTGGCTGCGCTGATAGGCTTCGACAGTGATTTTTTGCGACAGCGCAAGCAACTGTTCCACAGCGGGTTGCGGCGCATATAGCGCCCGGTCAAACTCTCGCTGCAAGCAAAGCTCCTGCAGGGTAATCTGGCTTCTAGATTCTGGCAACCTCGGATGTTCAAGCGCGTCAGCAGCGGCGGCCAATTTGCTTGTGATCAGTTGAACCAATTCATCGTCCGGTACAGGACGTGTTGTCATGGCACACTGAGGGCAGCACCAAATCGTCCCGCGGTGGCGTTTGTCTGCTTTCCGTATAAGCCGCGTTCCGCATTGGGCGCAGGAAACTTTGGCCCGAATCCAGCGAATCTCCTGATTGGCAAGCTGGCGCGACCTGTTCTTTTGCCGTAGTCTGCAAACCTGATCGTAAAATTTTTGCTCGAGGATGGCAGGGTACGGTGGTTGCCCGGTATAGCGTGAATCGTCCAAAATGCGAGCCACCATATTTTTGTTCCACTCTGGAACACCCTGGCGATAGAGAACACCCCGCACGGTCATTGCCTTTGCAATTTGTGCAATGGATATACCTTTTATATATAGGCGATAGATTGCTTGAACCGTTTCGGCCTCAGCGGGGAGGCAGCAAATCAAGCCCTCCTGTACACCGTATCCAAATGGTTGTTTACGGTTCTTCTCTGTTTGCTGTTTCATCGTTTTCACCACCGTTCCTCAAATTCAAGACCATTTACGAGGGTAAAAACAACGCCAGGTTCTTTGACCATCGCCTTTGTAATGACCAGCTCCAACAGTGCATTGTCCTCATGGGGCAGTTGGATGTCCTGTATATAGGCAATCAAATCGCGTGTGCGGTCGATCACTTCTTCCAGATCGTTTTCACACTGCTGTTGCTGTATTTTGTCCTTTATTTCCGCCAGCTTCTTTTGTATATCATTGTTCTGGGCAATAAAAAAGGCAGAGTCGACACAGCCATTCGCCAACAGGCGACTGAGTGTGTGACTCTGCGATAAAAGATCAGCCATCTGTTGTTGAAGATGACTTCTGCCAGGTGCAGATGCCAACAGCCGTTCTTGGATTTGTTCCAGCCTTTCGAGATGATCTTCCAGTATGCGGCAAGAGTTTTGTTGCAACTTTTCAATCATCGCATAAAAGCAGGCCACAAGGTCTGTTTCCGCA
The DNA here is from genome assembly GCA_019118705.1 of Candidatus Merdibacter merdigallinarum. GTDB lineage: Bacteria > Bacillota_I > Bacilli_A > Erysipelotrichales > Erysipelotrichaceae > Merdibacter > Merdibacter merdigallinarum. Next base: position 2,517 of record DWYK01000111.1, read on the forward strand.
ACAGCAGGAAGCGTACAGCTTTGATTGTCTTTCAGACGACGGGAACAGACCCAGCATTCCCGACCGTTGACCAAGCGGTGATAGAGCGATGCTCCGCATACAGCACAGTACAACACACCGGCCCAGGGCGAGTCATGCTTGACAGGGTCGTGCCCAAATTGTTGGCCGTGTTGTGCAAGTAAGGTTTGCGCTTTTTCAAATACCTTCTGCCCGATGATGGCCGGATGGGTGCCTGCCATGTAAAACTGTGGCATCTGGCCGCGATTGTCTACCTTTTTATAAGGGAGCGTATTCGTCCGAAAGGATTTACGGAATCGCTGATCTCCCATATACCGCTCATTCGTCAGGATATATCGGATACCGTGTTTGCTCCACTTGCACTCTCCCCGGAGTTTCGGCACGCCGCGCATCTGCATGTCCTCTGCAATTTTCGCTAGATTGGTGCCGCTCAGAAACGC
>DWYK01000112.1 GCA_019118705.1 Candidatus Merdibacter merdigallinarum
ACTGACCGCCACGGTAGAGCCTGATACCGCCACCGACAAGACCGTGACCTGGGAAAGCAGCGACCCCAATGTGGCCACCGTGGATCAGAGCGGCAAGGTGACGGCCGTGGCCCCCGGCACCGCCACGATCACCGCCACCGCGGGCGGCAAGACCGCCACCTGCACCGTCACGGTCACGCCCAAGACCTACACGGTTTCCGTGAACCCGACGAGCCTCGAATTCGACACGATATGCCCCGGAGACGCCCGGCCCGCCGCCAAAACGGTGACGATCACCAACACCGGCAACCAGACCGTGGAAGTCACCCTGCCAGCCGCCACCGGCTACACCATCACCGGAGACGAGGGATTCACCAACGGCATCGCCAGCATCGAACCCGAGGGGACGGCCACGTTCACGGTGCAGCCCAACGATCTGACGGCCGGCAACCACAGTGAGACCCTCACGGTTTCGTGGAATAACGGAAACCTCTCCCTGCCCGTCGGTTTCACCGTGGGCCACGAGCTGACCGGGGTCGCGGCCAAGGCCCCGACCTGCACCGAGGACGGATACGAGGCGTACTGGAAGTGCGAACGCTGCGGCAGGTATTTCAGCGACGCCGACGGCAAGAACGAAATCCAAGCACCGACCGTGATCAAGGCCACCGGCCACCAGTGGGGCGAGCCCGCATGGAGCTGGGACGGCACGACGGCGACCGCCACGTTCACCTGCAAGAACGACGCCAGCCATACGGACATCGTGACGGCGGCCGTCACGTCAACGGTGACGACGGCCTCGACCTGCACCAAGAACGGCGTGACCGAATACACGGCCACCGCCAAGCATGACGGCACGACCTACACGGCCACCAAGAATGTGGCGGACATCCCCGCCACCGGCCACGAGTGGGGCGAGGACGGGCATTGCACGATCTGCGACGCGGTCAAGCCCGGTTTCATGCCCGAGATCATCCAAGGCGATGAGGCCACGTGGACCAAGGGAGGCGGACAACCGTTGTCGTTCACGTCGAACGCCGCGTACGCCGACTTCCAGGAGGCCCGCGTGGACGGCCAGATCCTCGACCCCGTTCATTACACGGTGGAGCGGGGCAGCACCATCGTCACGCTGAAAGCCGCCTATCTGGAGAGCCTTGACCCCGGCGAGCACACGCTCGACATCGTCTCCTCGACCGGGATCGCGACCGCCACGTTCGCCATCACCGCCAAGGAAACGCAGCAGCCGGCCGACGGCGCGCAACCACCGGCCGACACGCAGCGGCCCGCCAAACCCGCCGACACGGACCGGACGCCGGCCAAGCCCGCCGGCAGCGGCGGCCAGCTAAGCCGGGGCGGCAGCGACATCATGCCGGCCGTAGCGACGCTCGCCATCCTCATGGCGTCCGGGCTCGTCCTCGGGACGTTCGTTCTGCGGAGAGGCCGCCGGTAGGATCCCGCACCGGCCGGCGAACCCGGCGGACACGCGCGAGGCCCCGACTGTCATGACGGCAGCCGGGGCCTCGCCGTCCCGTACGTTTGGTTCCGGACATCAACACCGACACCCCCGGCCGACGATTCCGAGGACGCCGCGGATGCGGAACGTCAAACAGGGCGATCGGATCTCCGGCAGGAGTCCTAATCGTTCCGACCGTGAATGTTTCCGTCATGCGGCGGCAACCCGCGTCCTCAAACTGTTGTCCGGTCTGGGTTTTGCCTCCCGAAAATCGGGTACGAATCGGGTACATCGCTACACTCAGCAGCGTAAAACAGCGTGTCCCAGCGCAAAGTTAGAATAGGCTAAAAACGTTGGAATAGAGCCGAAAAGTGGGGTTACGCACGATGATGCGAAACAGCGTGAAAACCACTCGAAACGGCAAGGGGTCGCAGGTTCATATCCCGCCGGCCCGACAACTAGGGCGGAAACCATCAGGTTTCCGCCCTCATTCGTTTTCAGGGCGGAGCGCCTTAACGATGTCCGATTCCGGTTTCAACGGTCCCCATAGTGGGTACGACAGGCAATAATGTCAAGTTGTTGTAAACCTTCACTTGTGCGCCGGACACGGTAGACGATGCGATTGACTTGATCGATGCGTCGTGACCAGAAACCCGATAGATTGCCCTTAAGCGGTTCCGGCTTGCCGATCCCCACACTTTCGCCGTTGCGCTCGATGTCTTTGACCAGAGCATTGATTCGCTTCAGTGTTTTCCGGTCTTGGACTTGCCAGTACAGGTAGTCTTCCCACGCATCATCGGTCCAGACCTTGAGCATTGGCATCACTCATCCAGCAGGTCATGGGCCGATGCCCGTCCGTTTTCAAGTTGGGCGGCGGAATGACGCAACCGGGCCATATTGGCGGGAGAGTTGAAGGGGTCGGCGTTCAGTTCGAACGGGATGCGACGTTCTCTGGCAACGGTCTTGGCGAACACGGTGAACGCTGCGCTCATACTCAATCCCAACTGATCGCAGACCTCGGCCATATCACGCTTGGTCTGCTGATCGATGCGAACATTAATTGTGGTCATGCTCATGATGTCTCCT
>DWYK01000113.1 GCA_019118705.1 Candidatus Merdibacter merdigallinarum
ACATAGGCCCCTGCGCTTCCGATGCGGATGATGTTCTCCACGCCATAGAACTTGAACAGCTCATAGGAATAGATGCCGATGCTCGCCATTCCCATGCCGCTGCCCATCACGGAGATGCGCGTTCCCTTGTATGTTCCGGTGTATCCGAACATGTTGCGCACGCGGTTGAACTGGACGACATCCTCCAGATACGTCTGTGCGATGTGCTGTGCCCGCAGCGGATCGCCGGGCATCAGTACCGTCTTGGCGATGTCTTTTTCGCCTGCCTGATTGTGTGCTGTACTCATATGATCTCCTCCTTAACTTTCAGCCGGTAATAATTTATGAATGCCTGTGGTGGTCAGCAGCCGCAGAAACAGCGTGATGCCGCTGCCCATACACAGGATGGCGAGCAATGTGCCGATCGCTGCCTGTGCGCCCAGAAGAACACCCAGGATCGCTAACATGATATCACAAAGGGTACGGATGATGCCAACCGATGTATGTGCTCTTTCACATATCGTGAAGACCACGGCTTCATAGGCGCCCTTTCCATAGTCTGCCAGCGCATAGACGGCAATGCCCAGCGCCAGAATGGCAAAGCCGGCCACCATGAGCGCCACACGCGCCGCAAAGGGAAGCGCATGCAGATCGAGAAAGGCAAGCTGATCCGTCACCAGTGCGATGACGATCGGATTGAGGATCGACCCCACATGGATCTGATGACGATCCAGGAAAAAGACGATCGTCAGCAAGATTGCACATACCAGCAGATTGGCTTCTCCTACGCTGATGTGCAGCTGATCGGCAATACCGATCCAGAACAGCGTCATCGGATCGCTGCCCAGGTCCGCCGCGATCGTCACGGCGATGCCGATTCCCATGATTGCCGATCCCAGTACGACAAACAACAGTTTTTTCAGATTCATAAAAAGACTCCTTTCGTAAAAAGATACTGCAAAGATTTTCTTTACAGTATCTTTCTGCAGCCATTCACTTTTTACAGTTCCTACTATAATGATTCCCCAAGCGAAACGCAAATATTTATTTTCCACAGGGTGCGGAAAAACACTATCCGTATAACCTGCCAGAAGAGCCGGACAGATCGTCTGCTCCCGGATATCGCTTCCTGTCCCTCACTTCATTTCTTTACACGCCGCCTGAAAGAGGGACGCATAGCGTTGGACATCTGCACGCAGACAGGCCAGACCATAGGTGACCGTTATGGCAGGATCGCAGATCGGCAGCACGACCCTGTCACTGGAGCGATGTCCCTGTTCCAGTGCACGGTCGGAATGAAAGGCCGGAAGCGATGAGGCGTTGACCAGTGTATCCAGTTCTTCCATCACTTCCTGTATGAGCAGGTGTGCATCCTTCAGATGCTGCCGGCAGATATCGATCCAGAATCCTGATCCGCCATGGCGCAAAGGTCGTATTGGGCGCTAGACGGGAGGACCGACTTGCTCAGCTGGCAGAGGAACTCGGGGAACATGCCGTCTTTCAGAGGGCCGATGTATCAAACGAAACGGACATGAACGCATTAGCTGGGCTGGCTCTGTCTTCCTTCGGAAAGATCGATGCCCTGTTCGCCAATGCCGGCATCATGCCCGGCGGAAATCTGTCTGAACAGAAGATCGATGACTGGAAGCGTATGGTCGACTGTAACATCAACGGCGTGCTCCATGCGATCGCTGCCGTGCTGCCACAGTTTCTCAGACAGAAGAGCGGCCACATCATCGTCACTTCCTCTGCGGCAGGGCTTCGATCCGTTCCCGGCAATGCCGTCTACTGCGGAACAAAGCACTTCGTACGCGCCCTGCTGGATTCCTTCCGCATGGAGGCCGTCAATGAGGGAAGCGGAATCAAAACGACGACGATCTATCCCGGCGCCGTTCAGACGGAACTTCTCAACAGCGTTGCCCCATCAGAAACAAAGACGATGGTCGAAGCCTTTTACAGAGAAGCCGCACTGGATCCCAACGTCATCGCAGACGCCGTGCTCTATGCCCTTTCACAGCCCCCGCAGGTCGACGTATCGGATCTGGTCATCCGCTCCATCAAGGAAGCCTGAACACCACCTGGACAAACACACACGTGCAATCAGGAATACCGCACGATTCTCAGCCTTCGCTCATACGAACAGAAGCTCTGTACCGATGGTCATCCATCTGCACAGAGCTTCTGTTTTCATATCTTCTGTTTGAAACGCTGCTTCCCGTCTGCCTATTCCGCGTAGGTCCACAGTGTGTCCAGCGCGATCTCGATCATTTCATCAAAACTGCGCTCCCGCTCTTCGCGGCTCAGTTTTTCCTTGCGCTGCGGATGATCGCTCACCGTCAGCAGGACTGCCGCCTTTTTACCAGCAACAGCCGCATTGTGCAGCAGTGCAAAGCTCTCCATGTCGACGCCCAGACAGCCTTTACGCCCACAGAGATCTTCCAGATCCTCTTTCTTTTTATAGTAGAAACAGTCACTGGTGTGCATACGCCCTTTGCGGCAAAGCGCGCCATGCTGCTGCGCCTGCGCATAGAGGCGATTGCTCAGTTCTTCATCCGGATAGACGATCGATCCCTCATATCCGCTATAGGTGCGTGCATAGGTGGATTCACTGTAACAGCTGTCCTCCACGATGATCTCTTTGAGCTGCAGATCCGGCGCATAAGCACCGCAGGACCCCGCGCGCACGATGACCTCACAGTCGTATTTGTTGAACAGTTCGTGTGAGTAGATGCCCATGGATCCACAACCCATGCCGCTGCCCATGACCGTCATGCGCTTCCCTTTATACATGCCGGTATATCCCAACATGTTGCGGACATCATTGACCAACACGAGCGATGACAGGAATTTCTCGGCGATGTACTTTGCCCGCAGCGGATCGCCCGGCATCAGCACGACCCTGGCGATCTCTTCCCGCTGTGCGCGATTATGTGCAGTTGCCATTAAAACTGCCACCCGTTAAAGGTGAAGGCAGTATCCGAAACGTTTTCCGGATCGTATTCCTCCAGGATCTTCGCATACCGCTCTTTATAATCATTATCGATCTCCGCCTGTGGGATGACCTTGCTGGCTTCATTCAGGAAATGGAAGGAATCCCGTCCCATCGCCTGTCCGCGCTGTGTATGTTTGTCCAGCGCATAATCCGGGATCTCCGGCAGCTTGCCCATCGCAAAGCTCTTGATGCAGATGTTCTTGAGCAGATCGCTGGAACGATCTTTCTCGCTCTGACACATGTAACGGATCGCATGGATGAAATAGATCGTCCGGTCGTTGTCAGCATAATCAAAGTTCAGACGTGCCTGTGACAGGGCGTTGACCACCACTGCCGCCAGCGGATTGCCCATGCCGATATCCTCAACGGAGATCGTCAGCAACCGCCGCCAGAGCTTTTCTTCCAGCTGCGGGGAAGAGATATACAGCTCATATGCAAACATGCAGGCCTGCTCCTCCAGACCGCGACGGATCGACTTCTGCAGTGCAGAGATGACCTCGTCGCAGGCATATCCGTTCCGTGTCGTGATCTTCGACCATGGATCATACATTTGTTTTCCCATATTTCCTTTTTCTGTTTGCGGCATCCTGCCGATCAAACAGCACTCCTTTCCGGCCGTCCATGCACAGCAGCCTTACGGCCATCCGGCTGCTTTTTCTTTATGCCGCCGGCTGCTCGCTCCTCTGCAGCTTGCGGTACACCTCCATGATCTCCAGTGCAAACAGCTTCATCGTCTCACTGCTCATGAACTGATCCTCTGCATGCAGGATGAGCATGGACACCTGTGGTGTATTCTCCTGCGCCTCTTTCTGTAAGAGTGCCAGATGCGCATCATGTGCATTCTTCATCACGGCATCTCCTTCATCGATCAGCGCTGTCGCTTCATCAAAGCGATATGCTCTGGCCAACCGCGCCGCCTCCACATAATTTGATTTGGCCACACCGGCATAAGCGATGATCTCCATCGCTGCGCTTCCCAGCTGTTCCAGATCCAACATGACCTTATCCTTTCATCGCTTTGGCCGCTTCATAAGCAGCCTTGCCGTCTGCCATTGCGTATACGCGCATATCGACCGCCGCTGTCGGGATACCCAGCTTTGCCTGCACGTCCGCTACCGCATATTTGATCTGCGGTGCAACCAGGCAGACATCCCACTTTCCTTTTTCATCCGCTACGCTGGAAGAGCTGACCGCCTGTACGCTCGCTTCTTCACCGATGCTCTTTGCATGCTCGGCAATCTTCTTTACCAGGATGGAGCTGGACATACCAGCATTGCACACAACTAAAATTTTCATATTTACGACACTCCTTTTTATACAATTTGAATAATTCTTTCCAGATAATCGATCAGTTCGTTTTCATTCTGCAGCGACATGAGCACGCTGACCAGCTGCTGTGAAGCCGCGACCTTGTTGATCAGATTGTAGATATGGATCATCTCCCGATCGACCTGCGCTTCATGCGTCGTGACGAACAGCAGATGCATCGGCTGTTCCTTTTCCGAGCTTCCTCGCACGATTGCAACGCAGATGCGCGTCTTTTTCGCATCATTGACCAGCGGATGCGGAAAGTAGACCCCATTGTCGATCAGCGTCGGATAGACCGCCTCTCTTTCCAGCACCGCCTGCGCAAACGTCTTTGCATCTTCGATGCAGCCTTCCTGCTGCAGACGCAGCGCACAGAGCCGGATGATGTCCGCAAAGCTCTGATCCTCCTCGATGAACAGCACCAGCTGTCGGCCAAACACCTGACGGAAGATGCTCTCTCCCAGCGATGCAGCGGCATGACGGCTCAGAAAGCTGTCGATCCGTCGCCGTTCCGCTTCTCCCGGCAGCTGTGTGATCTCGATCAGCGGCAGCGGCAGTGACTGATCCAGCACCATATCAGATATGATCAGCTGTGCCGGGTGCTCCTTGAGCGCTGCCGGCAGCTGCTGCAGCGGGATCTGACAGACGATCTCCAGCTTATCGCGAAATTCCTGATTCAGCCAGATGCTGAGCAGATTGGCAAAGCTCTGCGAGGTTCCGTTGATCAGGATCGTCGGCACACACAGGCTCTGCGCCTTCAAGAACGGCATGACATACATCGTCAGAAAACTGATCTCATCTTCGCTCATATACAGACCATAGCGTTCATGGATGATCGGCACGATCAGCATCGTGATCTCATAAGCGAACGCATATTTCGTCTTCACTTCCTGTAACAGCGGATTGGTCAGCTGATAATCCACCAGCAGCCGCTTGATGGCAAACTGCAGATGGATGCGGAAGTTGTCAAACAGGGAAGGCATGCTGGTAAAATCATAGTTGTATTTTTCCAGCATCTCCCTGGTAAAGACCTCTGCGATCTCATCACTTTCACTGCCTAACGCACTGCTCTGTCGGTTGCTGTAAAATCCCAATGTTTCTACATAATTCTGCAACAGATGTGCATCCGCCTCATTCAGCCGCAGCCGCAGATCGGCCAGCAGATTCTTCAGCATCTTCGTCAGCATGTCATTGTGGTGAAACAACTGTACTTCCTTTTGGATCGGATGATCGTTTTCCACCCGGATCATCGTAAAGAAGATCATCCAGGAGATCACATAGATCAGCTGATCGGACAGGATGATGTCATTCCCCTTACAGAAACAGCTCACATAATCGACGATACCGTTGAGTTCCTCCAGATCGACATAATCCTTTGCCAACTGAAACAGGTGCAGATCCATCAGTTTATTCGACGTATAGATCTCTTCCTTGGCAATGCGGTAAAACAGCGTCCGAAGCTCCACCTCATCCGAATCGATATGGATCTTTCCATTTTCCAGCGTCAGTGCCTGAAAATGATACTTGCTTTTCAACAGCTGGATCAATGACGTCAGATCCTTGTAGATCGTCTGTTCTGAGACATACAGCTGTTCCGCAATGCCCGCCAGGCTCAGCTCATAGTATTCAAACAGCTGTCCCAACATATAATATTTGCGTTCCATCGGTGTCGAAGCGATCTGTTTCCCATCCACTGCATCCATCAGTGAAAGGCACTCACGGATGCGGCTGATATTCTCCTGCATGATAAAGTATCCGGTCCGCTTGCTGGACTGGATCATGCACTGACTGTTGATCAGCACCATATTGATGCTGGCGATGTCATTTCGTACCGTGCGGTCGCTCACCCTCAGCTCTTCGGCGATCGTAGCCGCATAGATCCCTTTGGGGTGCTTTAATATGCATGTGATCACTTTCCGCTGCCTGTCTGTCAACATCTTTCTTCACCCATTTCCTCTAATTATTAGCTTATCATATTTTATGGATTTTGCGTAATAATCAGAAGAAAAAACCTATCTGTTCAAAGTGCCGCTTCTCTTATCCATAAAGACAGAAAAGCGGCAGCATTTTCCTGCATCCTCAGAAACGAAGGGAAACGCATGCAACCTGCATTTCCCCTCGCCTGCGGATACGTTATTCTCTCAATTATTCGCCCTGCAGCTCAGCCGCTTTCTGTGCCTCGATTTCCTGCTCCTTGCGCAGTTCGTCTGCTTCCATCGCCTTAAAGAACGGATAATAGAAGAGACCCATCAGACAGACATTGAAGATCGCCAGCACAGCTGCCTTCCAGTCCATCGTCAACAGGAACGCCTGGAATCCCGGCGGCAGGAAACCTGGTGCTTCTCCCAGCGGCAGGCTGACAAGACCACTCGCCATCGCCTGATACGAAATGATCGCACAGATGACCGGGCCAAATACGAACGGCACCAACATATACGGGTTCATGATCATCGGCACACCGAAGATGATCGGTTCATTGATACCGAAAATGGAAGGAACGATACCGATCTTACCGACCGCACTGAGCGATTTTGCCTTGGAACGGCACATCATCAGCACCAACAGCAACGTCATTCCGGAACCGCTGACCTGCAGGAAGCCGAAGTAGAAACCATAGGTAAAGACATGGGTCGGCTCCAGTCCGGCAGCGACAGCTGCAGCGTTTTCCGTTGCATACTGAATGGCAAAGGCGGCCCATACGCTCTGCGTAATGGCTGCGCCATGCAGACCGAATACCCATAACAGCTGAGTCAGGAAGATGATGATCGCTACGGCCCAAACCGAATCCATCGAAGAGATCGCCGGAGCAAGCAGGCTCATGATGATCTTCGGGAACGTCGTCTGACCATAAACCGAGCACAATCCAGCTACGACACATGCCAGTACGATGTTGATCGCAAACGGAATCAGAGAGGCAAAGCTCTCAGATACCATGGTCGGTACGCTTTCCGGCATGCGGATCGTCAAATGCAGCTTTTCGGTCAGACGAGCGATCTCTACGACGAGCAGTCCGCCGATGATGCTGACGAACAGACCTTCCGATCCGAAAGAAGCAACATCCCAAACAGTTGTGACATCCCCCACAAAGCTGGCACACAGCACGCACTGCACCAATACCGCGCAGACACCGTGCATGCTCGTCGCCTTCATCCCATAGCTCTTTGCCAGAGATTCAGCGATGAAGAATGCCGAAAACAAAGACATGATGTTAGTCGTAAAATTGGTTGGAAAAGTAAAGATTGCCGAATGCTCAGTGACCCAAGCACCGAAACCTCCGCCGATGAGATTGCCAAGCCCCAGTGGAATCTGGCAGAAGGAACCAACGATGATGATCGGAATGATCGCAACCACGCCGTTCTTCACCGCCTGCAGATGACGCTGCTGTTCCAGTTTCTGCGCGATCGGAAACAGCCACTTCTGCAAAAAGTTCTGAATTGCAGTCATAATTTTTCTCACTCTCTTTCACTAAGATACATAATGTCATGACAACGAAGATTTTACCCTATTCTAATATAGCGGCACAAATAAAGTTTTCCTCTCTGGTTAGGAAAAACAATATAACGATTTTCCTATATATAATGGTACAATGGCAACGCTGAATCTTAAATGATATCAATTACTCAGGAGGTAACACATGAACTATGACTTAGTGATCATTGGAGCAGGGCCGGGAGGCATCTTCTCCTGTTATGAGGCATGTCGCCTGGACCCTTCTCTTCGCATTGCGGTCATCGAAGCCGGCAGTCCGCTGGAAAAGCGTAAGTGCCCGATCGACGGCGTCCGCATCAAATCGTGCATCAACTGCCCGACCTGTGCCATCATGAATGGTTTCGGCGGTGCCGGTGCGTTCTCCGACGGCAAGTACAACATCACCAATCAGTTCGGCGGCAGCCTCTATGAATACGTCGGCAAACAGAAAGCGATCGAACTGATGGAATATGTCGACTCCATCAACACGTCTCACGGCGGAGAGCAGACGCGCCTGTTCTCCAACAACAACGCAGAGATCCGCAAGAAATGTCTGGAAAATGACCTGCACCTGCTCGATGCCAAGGTACGTCATCTGGGAACGGACATCAACTACATCGTATTGCAGAATCTCTTTGATGAGCTCAAGGACAAAGCGGACTTCTTCTTCCATACCCGCATCGAAGAAGTTAAACAGACGGAAGCAGGCTATCAGCTCATTTCCAGCAAAGGCGAGGTGTTTGAAGGAAAGCAGTGCATCATCTCCACCGGCAGAAGCGGCAGCAAGTGGATGCAGAAGATCTGTGATTCCCTGCACATCAGGACCGAGAGCAACCGAGTGGATATCGGTGTGCGTGTGGAGCTGCCGGCCGACGTCTTCGCCCACCTGACCGATGAGCTCTACGAGAGCAAGATCGTCTACCGAACGGAAAAATTCCAGGACATGGTGCGCACGTTCTGTATGAACCCAAGAGGTGTCGTCGTCAATGAGAACACCAACGGCATCGTGACCGTCAATGGACACAGCTATGAAGATCCTTCCCGCTATACGGAAAACACCAATTTCGCCCTGCTGGTATCTAACCATTTCACGGAACCGTTCAAAGACAGCAACGAATACGGTGAAAGCATCGCCCGTCTCTCCAACATGCTGGGCGGCGGTGTCATCGTACAGCGCTTTGGCGATCTGATCCGAGGTCAGCGCAGCACGAAGGGGCGCATTGCGGACAGTTTCGTCACTCCGACGCTCAATGCGACACCGGGCGACCTGAGCCTGGTCATCCCGAAGCGACAGATGGATGACATCATCGAGATGATCTATGCACTGGACAAGGTCGCACCGGGCACGGCAAACGATGACACGCTGCTGTATGGCGTAGAAGTCAAATTCTACAACATGCAGGTCGAAGTCGATGAAAACCTGGAGACCAGCTGCAAGGGCCTCTTCGTCATCGGCGACTGCAGCGGTGTCACCCACTCCCTGTCGCATGCCAGCGCCAGCGGTGTGCATGTCGCCAGACACATCTGCGAAAAATAAACAGAAAAACTGTAACGGTCCGGATGTCCGCAACACATCCGATCGTTACAGTTTTTTTTCTCGGTCTTCGCCGGATGCCATCAGGCAGAAGATCGTTTTCTTTACAGTCCTTTGATGCTCGGCGAGAGGATCAGTTCATCCACGGAAGCCTCCTTCTCCACGCTCATCTGGAAGACCATCGCCTCTGCGACCGTTTCTGCGCGCATGCCATGCTGTTGGACATAGTGATCAAGCGAAGTACGGATGTCAACATCCGAAATATGGCTCAGCAGTTCTGTTTTCACCGGTCCCGGAGCGATCAGGCATACCCGGATACCATGATTGGTCTCTTCTTTGCGAAGCCCTTCGCTGAATGCGCGAATGGCCGCCTTGGTGGCAGAATAGACGGCAGAATGTTCCATCACCCGATAGGCCGCCGTGGAGATCACGTTCATGATCAGCCCTTCTCTCTGTTCCCGCATGATCGGCAGCACGGCCGCAACTGCATGGAGAATACCTTTGATGTTGGTATCGATCATCGTTTCCCACTCTTCCAACTTTCTCTCCCGCACCGCCGACAACAACATCACACCGGCACAGTTTACCAGGATGTCGATGCGTCCAAAACACTGCACCCCTGCTTCAGCCACGTGTTTCAGCTGATCTGCCCGGCGGACATCCGCCTGCATTGCCAGCACGTCTGCTCCCTGTGCTTCCAGCTCACGGCAAAGCTGCCGCAGCCGCTCTTCTCTGCGTCCGCACAGGATGAGCCGGGCACCTTTTTGTGCAAGCTGACGGGCACAGGCTTCACCGATCCCGCTCGTTGCCCCTGTCAGAAAGACGACCTTTCCCTTCAGAGAAGTGCTCATAGCACTTCTCCGTTGGTTTCGATCACCTTCTGATACCAGTAGAAACTGTCCTTTCGATAGCGCTGATAGGTGCCGTTGCCCTCATCATCCGCATCGACATACACAAAGCCATAACGCTTGGTCATCTGACAGTCGCCGCAGCTGACCACAAAGACCATCAGCCAGGAAAACAGCAGGATCACGACCGTTCGCAATGCCGTCGCCAGCGTGGAATCCACATCCCGAATACCGATCTTTGCCAGTATGGACGTAATGCCCGCAAAAAAGGCCGAACCGAATGCAAAAGCGACCCAGAGCATCTCTCATTCCTCCCTTTTCAGCAACAATGCTTCTTTATTTGGCCGCTCTTTCTGCAGAAAAGCGGCCCATGGCTGTGTCCGCAGTCCTTCCTGCCCGCTCCAGTATGTCAGACGCTCCTCATACCAGCGCAGCCGCTGCTCGACCCCTTCCCGACAGTGTTCGATGCCAAGCGCATACACCTGTGCGCTCAGATCGTACAGGACCATACCGATGGCATGTGTTTCCACATGGATGCTGCCGAGGCCCTGACCGATTGCATGTGCCAGCGCACATATGACCGGATCCTGCTGTTCTTTTGCGATTGCATGTACAGACAGGATCGCCGCCTTGGCCTGCGGCATCTTCTCTTCTCCTCTTGCCCATCTGCGGCAGATGTCCAGTGCCTGTCGGGCCCGTTGTTCCGCTGGCAGCTGTACGCTCAGCTCTTGTACCAGCGTTTCCAGACAGGACAGACACCATGCGACGATCACGATGTGAGACTGTTTTGCGATCTGATGGCGCAATGGCAGCAACAATACACTGTTTCGATCAAACAGGATCTGATTGTGACGCTTCTGTTTTGCCTTCACTTGTTCCATCCAATCCATGTTCCCCCTCCTTTTCAAATACAAGACCCCTCCTGTTGCGACAGGAGAGGTCCTCATGTTAGTATTCCAGCTTCTTGATCTTTTCCCAGCTGAACTGCGGATCTCCGAAATGACCGTAACAGGAGGTCTTGGAGTAGATCGGCTTGCGCAGATCCAGCTCCTTCAGGATGTTCCCCACCTCAAAGCTGAAGTTTTTGCGGATGATCGCCAGCAGTTCTTCATCGCTCTTCACACCGGTGCCGAAAGTATCCACGCACAGAGAGACCGGCTCGCTCTTGCCGATGGCATACGCCACCTGTACCTCACAGCGTTGTGCAAGGCCATTGGCAACGATGTTCTTTGCGACGTACCGGCAATAATACGCAGCGCTGCGATCGACCTTGGTCGGATCCTTGGAAGAGAAGCAACCGCCGCCGATCCGTCCCATTCCGCCATATGTATCACAGACGATCTTGCGACCGGTCGTACCGGAATCACCGAAGCTGCCGCCAACGACAAAGCTGCCGCTTGGATTGATCAAAAACTTCGTATCTTCGTCCATCATCTCTTTTTCGATACAAGGCAGGATCACCTCGTTCATCACCAATGTACGGATTTCTTCCTGGGTCGCCTGCGGTGCATGCTGTGTCGATACGACGATGGTATCGATGCGCTTCATCCGGCCGTTTTCATATTCCACGGAAACCTGGGTCTTTCCATCCGGGCGCAGCAGCGGATTCTCACGGCGCACCTTCGTCAGCTGACGGGCCAGCTTATGCGCATAGTAGATCGGTGCCGGCATGTATTCATCGCTCTCATTGCAGGCATAGCCAAACATGATGCCCTGATCCCCGGCGCCGACCTCATCGTTTTCATGGTTGACCGCGTGGTGGATCTCACTGGACTGCTTGTTCACCTTCACCATCACCGTATAGTCTTCCTCATAGCCGATCTTGCGGATGACGTTCTTTGCGATCGTCTCATAGTCGATGTGTGCCTTCGTATCCGCTTCACCGTAGATCAGCACAAAATCATCCTTGATCGTCGCTTCCACCGCCATGTTGGAATACGGGTCCTGACGCAGGGCCTCATCCAGGATCGCATCTGCGATCGAATCACAGATCTTGTCCGGATGCCCTTCGGTAATGCTTTCTGAGGTAAAAATATAATCTTTCATTCCGATCTCCTTCCATAAAAAAATCTTCCCGCGACAGAGAAGATGGTTCTTTTTCGATCTCTCTTATCGCTGTCAGCAGTACCACCTTATAAGATGCGTCTTACAGGTTGGTGTGGGGTCACAGAACTGACTCTCTCGCCCATCTCTTGATAATAGCAGATATATTAAAGCACACTCCATGTGAAAATGCAACTGAAACTTCACTTTCTCCTGCAGCTGTGCAGGATGCTCCCCCTGGACAGATCATTCAGGGAAAGCTCCGCTCAGTGAAATGGATCCAGCAGGCTGCAGACGACCTCCAGAAACAGTTCAAAAAAAGCGCTGCCTGTTGTCTTCTTTCCGCTTCGTACGGCCGCTCTCTTCCGTTTCAGTGATCGAACAAACAAAACCGCCAGTAACAGCAATACCACAAGCGTGATGATCACGGCGATGAGTTCCATCGCTATCCCTCCTTTACGGTGATTACGGACATTTTAACAGAAAGAGAGCGGTGATAGAGAAAACGAACAAAACTGTTTGCTTATCTGACAGTTTTGTTCGTTTCTTTATCAAGATCATTTCCCTTGCAGCAGATGTCGCTCAATATAGTCGCCGACCCCATTTTCATTATTCGTATAGCGGGTCACATCTTTGCTGAACGCCTTTGTGTCTTCCGATCCGTTTGCCATACATACACCATAGCAGCATGCCAGCAGATCATTATCATTTGTCGTATCCCCAAATGCCATCACTTCCTCCAAAGAGATGTCCAGCAACCGACAGATCTTTCGCAATCCGTTGGACTTGGTGTTTTCCGGATCCATAAACTCATAGATGTCCGGTCGTGTCTTGAATCCCCAGTAGTGCGGCGACGGATGCGCCTTCACATACGCTTCCAGCTGCGGCATCCGTTCTTCATCAATGCGGCACAGCACCTTGGGGGCTTCCTCTTGCCAGAGGGCCGAGAGATCCTTCGGAAACTCATAGCGGTCGTTGGGATTGCGATACATGGATTCCTTGGTGAAGCGGTCCATCTTGGAAACGAGATGACGGCCATCCGGATAGATGATGCTGATGCTCAGATCAAAAGGAGCCAGCAGCTCCACGATCTCTTTCACGACGGATGGTCTCAACTGCTTTCCTTTCTGCAGTCGCTGATGGACCCCATCCCAGATCTCACCGCCGCCCAGACCGATGATCACATCAAAATCAAAGCTCAGGCCCCACTTGGAAGGAAATGTCTTTGCGTCCGCTACGGTGCGTCCGCTGGCCAGACCAAACAGATAACCCTGTGTATGCAGACGCTCCAGCGTTTCACGCGTCTGCGGCAGAAGTTTTCGCTCATCGTTGACCAAGGTGCCGTCATGATCGGTAATGATCAGTTTAAATTGCTGTTTTGTAACGATCATTTGAATTCCCCTCTCTTTTTGATCTGCTGTATGAACCGTCCCTCTGCAACCATGTCAGTAGCCCAGCGCCTCGCGGACCAGGATGATCTCATACTCTCCGCCCAGCGGCTTGTTCCAGAGAATGGAAAGACCACGGCAGATCCGCTGAGGACTCTGACAGTCATAACAGCGATCCGCTCGAAGTGCGCAGGGCGTCTGCACGCCCAGCCGGCGCGCATTGAGAGGGGCTGCCACATTTCTGGCTCGATCGATCGCCTGTTCCAGATCAGGTGCCATCTTGTTTTTGCCGATGATAAGATACACTTTTTCATGTCCGTAAACGATCGATGCGATACGGTTGCAGGTGCCGTCGATATTGACGATCTCCCCCTTTTCGGAGATGGCATTGACCGATGAGAGGTAGACGGAAGCAGTCCCTGCCTTGTGGCGCAGGTCATCGCTCGTCGACCCCTGTGGTACCCGATGGTGCCAGTACACCTGATTATGTGTTGAAAGACGTTCATACAGGCCCATCTGTTCCAGCGTCATCGATCCGCCAAAGCCAACTGTCCGCTGATCGATGACACGATCAAGATGATCCGCTGCTTCCGCAGCCGTTTCAAAGCAGCTCACCTGGTATCCCAGGCGAAGCAGATGTTCCTTCAGCGTATGAAATGGTTCTGCCGCCATGGTCTTCCTCCTTCTCATGTCTGCCACAAAGGCAGTTCGTTTCGTTCGTCAAAGCGCTTTCAGCTTGATTATAGCACGTTTGTTGGCAGATGCACGCACAAAAACAGCCCTTGTATGGTTTCCATCTTGCGTTCGACCTGTGCGGACGATCCCTCGAAAACGGCCAACAGGCAGCCCGCTGTCCGCTGCTGCCTGTCATCTTCTTTATTTGTCGGCCGTTTCCACCTGTTCCAGCAGTCCCACCTGTTCCAGCAGCTGCATGTATTCCAGCAGCATCTCTTCACAGCGAATGCCGCTTTCACCTTCCACGTGTTCGATGACGGCTGCTGCCGTACGCGTTCCATCGATGTAATACCCGCACAGGGTCTCGCAGAGCGTGCGGTCCATGACGGATGCATGACGCTTTTCATAGGCATCCACCAGCGCCAGCTGTTCCTCTCTTTCCAGAAACAGCGATCGCAGCGATTCGATCGGATCGTGGAAGCGGCGTCGGTAGATCGCTCCGCCGGTTGCGGATGGCAGCGAGACCTGCGGCAAAAGCGACTCGATGCGCCGGCACTGCCCTTCCACGTCGGCATCCTTCACATAATGGCGCATATCAGCCGCACTGGCCAGATGGAATTCCTTGAGGACCGCCAGCGCTTTTGCCAGCTGTGCAGCGTCCATCCCACAGCGTCGCGCCTTTCGTTTCTTTGCCTGTGCTTGTTTCATCAGGTGCACGCACTGATGTTCAAAGATCGCTTCGACATCTTCGCTGTGCAGATCATTCAGCAGATAGATGCAGGAAGCCGCCAGCACGGTCGAATACTTCAGCACGGTCATATCCATGCGTTCCAATGTATCTCCGCTGGTGTGATAATACAGATCCGGCATCTGTCCCAGCATGAGCGTCGGGATGCCGACCTGCGGATCACTGAGGATGAAATGATCGCTGCCCAGCATAAATTCCTCTTCCCTTGTCCGCACATTTTGCAAAAGGATATCCTCCTGACAGGAAGGCTCCTGTTTGATCTCTTCCATGAGCAGCGAGGCGAGCTCCCCGATGATCGATGGCGACGCATAAGGCAGGTGGGTCAAGGTGATCGGCCCGGTGATTCCTTCCTGACGGGCACCGATCATATCCAGATTGATGCCGGCGATCCCATTGGACATATCCTTGTCATTGACATAACAGTAGGTACCGGTAAATTCCGGTATCAACACAACTTTGATCGTTTTCTTCAACGGTTCCAGCTTCCCCTGATCGATCGCTTGTTTCAATGCGATGAGCACCTCGATCGCGCCGCTGACACCGGAGGCATTGTCATTGGCAGAGGCATAGGGATGACAGAGATGAGCGGTAATATAGAGCGTTTCTGTGCTTTTTCCCGGAAGGATCGCTTCGACCACCTCGATCTGCCCCTCTTCGATCGATGCATCGACATAAGCGTTCGCCTTTGGATACGGCGAATCCGTCAGTCCCTGCGCATAGCGCTCCTTCTGCAGCACACAGAGCTCCTTGAGCCGGCGAGAGAGCCGTGCAGAGAGGACAAAACCAAATCCCTTCGCTTCTCCGTCACTGTAATCCCACCAGAAGCCGGTATAATTGCGTACATCCGGCACATCCTGCGAGGAGCGAAAGAAATCCGTCTCATTCAGATAATCCGACAGGATGCCCACTGCTCCACGCTGAAAGGCCCAGCGAAACTTTTTTACCTGTGCGTGTGTAAACAGCAGCTTGCCGCTGAGATCAATATCCGTATAGTTTTCCGCATCACTGCCGCGATCCATATCCACGATCTCCAGCGGTACCTCCCTGTGATCGGCCGGAATGCTCTGGGTGATGACCTGGATCGGATCTTCCCGATAGTCCGCCAGCTTCAGCTCCGCCGGCTCGACGACCCGGCACCAGCCATCCCTGCAGTTCCACTCCGGGAACAGCCGATAGCTTCCGGCAAATGTCTTCTCCTTCATCGGATAGGAAAGCAGCTGTGCATCGATCTGATACGACCGTAACAGCTGCACACACTCCTGTGCCGCCTGATGATAACTGCGGGTCGTCTGGATGCGATGATGACTGCACACCCGAGACAATGTCCGATAAAGACGTTCTTCACTGACTTCCTGTTTCAATACCTGTATGACCTTCTGCATGATCTTCCTCCCTTATCCATGAAATCGTATGCTCAAATTATACGCCTGTCGCAGCGGAATGTCCATGTACGCCATCGGGAACGCACGCCCTTGACTGTTGGTTTACAATGGATGTGTTACAAATAGGATAAACAAAAAGCAAGAGGTCCGCTATACTTAAGTTGACACACAAAGAAAGGAGACCTCTTGCATGAATAGTATAACTCAAGATATGCGCTTTCGTCTATCCGTTGTTCTCTCT
>DWYK01000114.1 GCA_019118705.1 Candidatus Merdibacter merdigallinarum
TGGAGACAAGGATTTTTTTGGCTGGTGTGAGCTCCGTCTTGATAGCTACGATATAGACGAGCCAAGAGACTGCCCGGATTACATCCGAGCCTCCAACGCCGACCGCATCCGCGCCATGACCGACGAGGAGCTGGCTGATATTTTCCTGAGAGCTGATTTTTGTAAGTGTTGCAAACACAACAAAGACGGAGTGTGCAATTACATCTGTGCTTACCCCAACATTCCGCTTTATGACGGTTGCATACAGGCAGCGTTGACGTGGATGAAGCAGCCAGTAGAGGAGGAAGCCTGATGGAGATTGAAAAGCGGATAAAACATATGCGAGAAGAAGCACAGGATTATCGGAGTGGCCGAACGCTGGGCCGCGCTTTTGCAGATGCAGAAGACGTTTTGGACGCAGCAGCGGACGCCCTGGAACAGCTCCAGGCAGAGAACGACAGGCTCAGGAGGGAGAGGGACGATGCAATCAGACAACTCAAGTTTTTTGCACCATGTGCTGGCTGTAAGTGGTACAGAGGAATTAAGGGATGCGCGCACGAACGTGGTTGCGACAACAGCCACGATTACTATGAGTTTGTAGCAAAGGAGGAATGAGCATGGAACGGTTGACCAAAAAGGTTGATGGAGTGTGGACTGCCTTGTGTGAATATGGGAGATCTCCATGCCCAGTCGTTACACAAGAGATTATAGACCGCCTCGCCGCCTACGAAGACACGGGCCTCACTCCCGAGGAAGTCCAGATTCAGAAAGAAGCTATGGAAAGAATGGGGTGGTTTGGAAAAATGTTCCAAAGATACGCGGGAGACCCAAGAGGGCCGATCGGCACGTTTGGGAACGCATTGGAGAAATTCCTAGTCGAATCTTGCATAGAACCAGCTAGGAACAGACAGGTTCTCAAGGATGTGGACGGAAACACTTGGCTGCCTATGCTGCAAGATGAATTCCGGGCTATGGCAGACTTTATAGAGCGCGTACAGGGTTGGATTCCGGTGGAGGAGAGGTTGCCAAAGCCGCCAAAGGAGGCCTCCCATGATTGATCAATGCCAGGCCTGCCCCTGGGGTTCCGAACACACCGACTTCTGCGAAAAGTACCACCTCCCCTATTATCTGGCTGGTGAGGAGTGCGAGTATTTATCCCTTGCCAGGCGATTCGGTGTGAGGTGCTGCGCCACCTGTAAGCGATATGGGCCGGATGCAGACGAGGTGTGCATTTGCCATTTGTATCAGCATATCAAAAAGCAAGGAGGTTACTGTGATGAGTGGGAAAAGCCCGTGTGACGGCTGCGCCTACTGGCGGCCTATATCTGGCAGTGAGAGAGACTTGAGAGCCTGCCATTACTGCCTGGATACCGGATACCCCAAGCGCTGCCGCTCTTGGAACTGTAATCACAAAAAGGAGGGAAAAGCCGATGGACAGAAAGACCGTAGAAAGCTACAAGGGAGTTTGCGCCCAAATCGTCGCCGAAAAAGCGCGTAAGGTATCCGACACGGTGAGTGCAAGCTCGGCCGAGTATCCCTACGGCAAGCACACTTTGACTATCACTGGGACAGAGGATAACCCGCACTCCCAAAAGCTCCACAAGCTGCAACGCTTGAAAGAATCCATCGAGGAGGCGGTGGAAAGCATCCCGGACGCAGACGGCGTGACCAAAGCAGTGATTTCCCTCCATGCTATCAGCGACATCCCCTGGGGGGAGATGGCCGCAAAGATGGGATACAGCTACACCATCGATGGCCTTAAAAAGATTTATCAGCGAGGGATGAAAAAATATTTTTAGGAGGAATTTATGAAAATCGTATCAAAAAAAGAGTTTTCCGTATATCCTGAGGGGACGGTTTTTGCCGAATACAAGCCTCACAAGATAGGGAGCATCGAGATAAAGCTCGATACGGAGTTTGGAGCTGTATCTTTGGTACCAGACCTGGATGATGGGAGCTATTTTTCGTGGGATTGGAGTATCGGGGATTATACAGTCAAAGACCTATTCATGATTTTTGAAGAATCAGATATTAAGCAAATGATGGGCCTTCTTGAAATGGCATTGAAGCACAAAATAAATTTTTAAGTTTGTCCCGTTTGTCCCATTTGTCCCGATTGTCCCAATTATAATAATACTAGGACATTGGGATTATCCCCTATTTCCTCCCTCTTCCAAGGCCCTAAACTTAGCCGAGTTCCGGGGCCTTGGCCTTTGCCCGGATAGGTTATGCTGCTGGCTTGATGACCGGCAGCGGGCGGTTTGATTCCTCCCACGGGCTCCATGTTTATCTATCTCCTTTCCGGTTGCCCCTGGCCTTTTGGTTGGGGGTATACTTTTTGTTCGGACGTGATGCCGATGATTTGCCCTAGACCCAGATGCGAGTGGAACGCATACCCAAAGACAGGGATACACCTTTGCTTGCGTGTGGTGTGCCCTTACCGCTGGATGACAAGAGCCATACTTCGCAGACGCATTGACAGGCTAAAGCGTATCCAGCGCAGGACAGCCATACAAGAGCAGGAGTTGGGAGAAGCTAGGAGGATGTGGGAGGAGGAGTTTGACGCATGACCCACCGGGAGATTGCTCTTTTGGTGGAGGGGGGGAGGGAGCACGATTTTTACTGCTCCGCCACATGGCGCCGCAAGCGAGATGAAATCCTACGGCGAGACAGGCACGAATGCCAGATATGCAAGAGCCGAGGCAAGTACAAGAGAGCCGAGCTTGTCCATCATGTCCGGCACCTCAAAGATAGACCAGACCTGGCCCTGGCGGATACCTACCTAGGGGATGACGGGCAAGAGCGCAGGCAGCTCATAAGTGTATGCAAAGATTGCCACG
>DWYK01000115.1 GCA_019118705.1 Candidatus Merdibacter merdigallinarum
AGAGAGAACAACGGATAGACGAAAGCGCATATCTTGAGTTATACTATTCATGCAAGAGGTCTCCTTTCTTTGTGTGTCAACTTAAGTATAGCGGACCTCTTGCTTTTTGTTTATCCTATTTGTAACACATCAATTGTAAACCAACAGGACAAAACAGGGAAACCCCGGGTTTCCGATTGCATTTGTCTTCCAAACATATTATCATTTATCTGAGTATCCAAACGAAACAGCGGTCAACGCACCTGTCGGGGCCTGTTTTGTTTGGCAGGAGGGTAATATGGAACTGGTTGAACTGACACAAGAACAGTATGAACGATTTTTTGAAAGCAGTCCCTATGCCAATTTCTGGCAGTCGGTGGAGATGGCACACATGCGTGAGGCCGGAAACGATCCATGGGATGTGGAATATGTTGGTGTGCGCGACGATCAGACGCTGAAAGCTGCGGCGGCACTGCACTCCAAGGCGGTCTACCGCGGGTATCGCGTCTACATGATCCTGCGCGGCCTGCTGGTCGATTACAGGGATGAGGCGCTGCTGCGTTTCTTCCTGCAGGAACTGATGACCTATCTGAAGGCGCACAAATGCCTGTTTGTGCGCATGGATCCGTATGTGGAATATCAGAAGCATCTGCCGGATGGCAGCGTAGAAGAGGGCACGGAGAAAAACGACCGTCTGATCGAACTGTTCAAAAGTTATGGCTTTGAACATCTCGGGTTCCGTAAAGAGATCGACAACAACTATGAACCACGGTGGATGTCGGTGCTCTTTCTGGAGGGAAAGAGCGAGGACGAAGTGCTGAAGCAGATGCACAGCCGGACCCGTCAGAACATCAATCACACCATCCGCAACGGGATCAAGCTGCGTGAACTGGGCTATGAGGAACTGGACATCTTGTATCGCATGGTGAACATGACCGGGAACCGCCGGCATTTCGACAATCCCAGCCTGTCGTACTATCAGCGCTTTTATCAGGCGTTCAAGGAGCACAAAAAGGTGCTGTATGCCTATCTGGATACCGAGGACTACCGAGAGCGCAACGAGCGGGAGCTGAAAGAGCTGGAGGCGAAAGAACAGGAGCTTTGCCGGCTGCTGGAGGAAAATCCGCAGTCGAAGAAGAACGAACGGCGTCTCTCTTCCGTCCGCGATCTGATGCAGGCGGCCAGAAAGCGGATGCAAGAGGCAGAAGAGCTGTATGCGGCACATGGAAAAGAGATCCCGCTGGCAGCGGCGCTCTTTGTCATCTATCCGGGAGAGATCGTCTACCTGTTCAGCGGCAGCGATGATCATTTCAAGCATTTCAAGGGATCTTATACGATCCAGTGGGAGATGATCCGCTATGCGATCCAGACGGGCATTCCCCGTTATAACTTTTATGGCATCAGCGGTACGTTTGATGAAAACAGCGAGGAATACGGCGTCTATCTGTTCAAGCGCGGATTCCATGCGGATGTGGTGGAACTGGTGGGTGACTTCAAATGCGTGGTCGCACCAAAGATCAACCATCAGTACGAACTGTTGCACAAGATCAAGGACAAGCTGGTGCGCTAAGCGATCAGTGGATAAAAAAACGCTCTGTGTCGATCACAGGGCGTTTTGTTTTGTCAGAGGGATCCGCTGTGCTTCTGCGGGGTATGCGGCCGAAACAGCAGGCGTGCCAGCGTGGAGACAAACAAGATCCCCAGCGCCATCAGGGCGGCCGTGCTCAGCGTGGTCACGCCCATCGTCAGCGCCTGATCCAGTTCGTTGTTGACGATGCCCAGCATGGTGTAATACATGCCGGCACCCGGAACGAGGGGAAATAATGCACTGATCAGAAAGGTCGTAACGGTCGTCTTGCGTACCCGGGCCATGATCTCGCTGTAAGCTGCGATGGCGATCGAAGCGAGAAAGACGGCGAAGAACGAGCTGAGCCCCAGGGCCATCGCCAGTTCGTTGATGAGAGAACCCAGTCCGCCGCCCAGCGCAGTGAGCAGTACATGTTCCCTGCGCACCTGAAAGAGGATCGCGATGAAGATCGTGGCGAACAGGGCACTGATGATCTTGACCATCATGTTCAAGCACCTCCCATGAGCGTGAGCCAGATGCTCATCGTCACACCGGCTCCCAGCGCGATGGCAACGGCGATCAGACAGGCCTCGATCGCCCGGATGATCCCGGCCAGCAGATCGCCGCCGATGGAATCCCGGACCGCGTTGGTGATGGCGAGTCCCGGCACCAGCAGCATCAGTGAACCGATGATCGCACTGTCCAGATGATGGATGAGCTGCAGCCGCTGCAGGATCAGCGCCAGAAACGTTAACAGGACGCTCGTACAGGTGATCTTGACGATGAAGTTCACCTGGCGCAGCTCAAAGCTCTGTACGCTGTACTGGGTCAGACAGCCGATAAAAAAAGTGAAGAAGGCATCGCTGAGCCCGCCGCCGAAATACAGGGTGAAGAATGCGGCGATCATACCGCCGGCGAACCGCAGCGTCCGTCGGCTGTACCCCTGTACCTCTGCGATCCGTTCCAGCTCCGCCAGGGCTTCCTCGATCGGCGGTGCCTGTCGTTCACAGCGGCGGGAAAGCTCGTTGACCAGATTGATCCGTTCCAGATTCAGAGAGCTGCTGCGAATGCGCATGATCTTGGAATACGTATTTCCGTTATAGGAAAAGGATAAGAACATCCCGGTCGGAATGACAAAAGCGCTGGCTTCTTCCACACCATACGCCTCACACAGACGGCAGATGGTATCCTCGGTCCGCTGTATCTCCGCTCCGTTTTCCAGCAGGAGCTTTCCTGCCCGGGAGCTGAGCTTTAACAGCTGTTCTGGTATCATGACAGTTCCCCTTTTCTTTTAAAATAACATCAGGATCGTGCGGGCTCGCTGAGAAAGCGTCGAATGTCCTCGATGCGTTCCACCGCATCCTGATAGCCTTTTTCATAGAGCGCACGCAGCTTGTCCAGGTCTTTTTCGATACGTGAGATGTCCACGCTTTCCTTTGGCTGCAGGATGAGCACATTGCCTGCCGCTTCCTGTTCGCTGAGATATTCCAGCGTTTCATTGTAGCGGGTGTGACGGTCTTCCATCTTTCGGACAAAGGCCGGATAACGACGATAACGCGTCCGGATGAGCGGCAGCGAAGGGTCTTTTTTCTTGCGATATTCTCTGCACTGTGTCAGGACCACGATGTTTCTGTCATAACCCATCGACTGAAATTTTCGGATCGGGATGCTGTCGGCGATGCCGCCGTCGAGCAGTTTCTTCCCGTCGATCTCCACGATGCGGCTGACCAGCGGCAGCGAGGCGCTGGCACGGACATATTCCACATCCTGTTCCATGCGGATCATGCGGAAATATTCGGCTTCACCGCTCTCCACGTTGGTGCAGACGGCATATAATTTGGTCTTTGTTTCATTGAATGCCTTGAAATCATACGGATCCAGCTGTTCCGGGATCGTGTGGTAGGTGAATTTCGCATTGAACAGATCTCCGGTGGTCAGCAGGGAGCGCATGCCCATATAGCGCGGATCGTGCTGATAAGTTTCCGTGATGCGAAACGATCTTCCGCGCTGTCCGGATACATAGCTGCACCCGTGACAGGCACCGGCAGATACGCCGATCACACCGTTAAATTCAATATGATGATCGAGAAAAGCGTCCAGCACCCCGCAGGTGTAAGAACCGCGCATGCCGCCGCCTTCCAGTACTAAACCGGTTTTCATAATGACCAACCTCCATAAGCGTGTATATTATAGCACACTCTTTGAAATTGGAAATGAGGGAAAATAACGGAAATGGTGTGAAAATCATAATTCGATTGTAAACGCAAAAATCCGGTGTTAAAATGAAAGTAGAGAAAACTGATTGGAGTGATAATATGAAATTGATCTTGGCGATCATGTCAAACGATGACAGTCCGGCTGTATCGAGTGCTTTGACGAAGGAAAATTATCAGGTGACCCGTCTGGCGACGACCGGCGGATTCCTGCGTGCGGGCAATACCACGCTGATCATCGGTACGGAGGACGACCTGGTCGAACGTGCCATCGAAGTCATCGGTGAGTACAGCCGCCGTCGGACCGAGGTCGTACCGAGCACGGCTTCTTATGATATCGGACGTTACGCATCGTTCCCGGTAGAGGTACAGGTCGGCGGTGCGACGATCTTTGTCGTCGATGTGGAGCAGTTCGTAAAACTTTGATGTTCGGATAAAAAAGATCCCCGACAGCAGATGTAAGGCCACTACGCCGTCTGCCTGTGCGGGGATCTTTTTTTGTTTCATAGAAAATTTGTGAATCGCATATTTGAGATCTTGCATCTGGTTTGATTGGTCGAACGCATATTTCGCAGTCAGCCGTTCGCTGAGCTCTTTCTGTTTGCGGGCCACATATGCCTTTGTCTCGCTTTCGCTGCAGACATCACTCTCTTCTTTTAGTGCGGCCGCAAAATCACGGAATGCCTCACAGATGGAGAATTCATGGATCACCAGGGAAGGCAGGTGCGGCAGATCGCAGCGGATGCGGAGGCCGGCGGCATTGTGGATCTCAAAGCGAAAGTGTGCAGGGAAAGGGAACGTCTCCTTCAGCAGGAAGGCCGTCTGTTCCTGTAAGGAAGCAACTCGCTGGCACAACGAGAGCGGGCATCACATCATAGGAAACAGTAAAAAAACAAAGCCGTCCCCTGTCAGAGGATGGCTTTGTCTGTTTATCGTTCTGCGGCGATGACGGCTTCGAGGAAGTCGATCACCTCCTGATGATCCGTGACCTGCAGGTCGGCCAGCGAGGTGTCCTGTTGGATGGGGGAACCTTTGTAGCCGATGGTGAAGCTGCCGCTGCGCTTGCCGGCCAGGATGCCGTTATGAGAATCTTCGATGACGATCGTCTCTTCGTTGGTGAGGCCCAGCGAGCGGGCGGCGAACCGATAGATGTCCGGTGCCGGCTTGCCGTGCTCGACCATCTCTGTGCTGATGATGGCATCGAAGCAGGTTTCGATCTGCAGCCGGCGGACGACATCCTGGAGATAATCGAGATCGGAAGAAGAGGCGATCGCACACTTCCAGCCGTGTGTCCGGCACCACCGCAACAGATCGATCAGATGCGGCATCGGCTGCAGCTGTGTCTGATGAAAGCGGGTACGAAACAGCTGACGTTGTCCGCTGACGATCGCTTCATCGCTGTATGCGCGCAGATCGAACTTCTCGCGGAGCTCCTGTGTGATCATCGCCATCGGCTTGCCCAGCACGCTGACGACATCCTCGTTTTGTGCCGGGATCCCGATGGAATGCAGGTAATCGCACAGCGAGTGCAGATAGATCGATTCACTGTCCAGCAGCACGCCGTCGCAGTCAAACAGGATTCCTTTCCGCTTCATGCGAGCGTACGGCGGTATGCCTTCAGTTTGTCCATGAAGCGGCGTACGCGCGCTTCGTCCACCTCGTTTTCAAAGATGCCCTCTTTTTTGAAGTGGGTGGCGATGAAGGCGGCGTCGGCGACATCATAGATCTCTTCGATCGTATCGATGTTCACACCGGTCGTCGCAAACAGGACCGTATCCGGTGACTGTGCCCGGATCTCCCGCATGAATTCCAGATCGATCTTCTTACCGGCATTGGCGCCGCAGATGCCGATGGCATCCGGCAGGTTTCCGAACAGTTCGCTGTTGACGATCGCATGCTTGTCACGTCCGCCGATCTCACTGGCGGATTCCGGGATCACATAGTGCACCATCTTCAGTCGTTCATCCAGACCGAGCTGATGCCGGTGCCGCAGGTATTCGCCCGGATGGGCGTTGATGATCCCGCTGTTTCCGGAGAAGGCACCGGCGAAGGTGCCGCGCATCAGCACTCCGCCGATGGCCGCATTCAGGGCGATCGAGGCATGGGTGTTGGAGATGACATTCGCTCCATAAGGCACACGGATGTCTTTTTTCAGGGCGCCGATCACATAAGCCATGCCGGCGATGACCTCCATGGAAGGTTCCGGTTCATAAGGAAAGCTGAATTCATTAGAGAACAGCACGGCATCGATGCCGCCGTTCTGCAGTGCGATCAGATCGCGGCGTGCCGCTTCGACGATGCCCTCCATGCCTGCGGCAGAATCGTAGAGCGGATCGCTGGGAAACGCTTTGAAATGGACGACGCCGATCGCTGCTTTTTCTGTGTGGATCACATCACTTAACCAGGTTTTTCTCATATGTCATTCTGTGAGAACTTCACAGTCTCCTTTCTGTCTTTGTTTATAAAATGCCGACCAGGCTGCACAGGATCGATACGATGAACATGATGATCATGATCTTGAACACGCTGATGTTCTTGCGCAGTCCGAAGAATACGGCAGTGACCGCCGCTGCGCTCAGCAGACTTGGAACGATGGAGTTCAGCAGATCCTGAATGATGATCGTGGAATCACCGACCGTAAACTGCAGCGGGGTGGAGATGCTGACGTTGTTGGCGACCATGGCGCCGGCGATCGTCAGACCGATGATGCTGAGGATATCGGTGATCCGGTTCATGATCTTCTTGTCCGTGATCTTGCTGAGGATGCTGCGGCCCAGCGTATATCCCTTTGAGAAGGTGAAGATGCCCATCGCCATCAGGTAGATGCCATACAGCAGACAGAAGACGATCGGACCCAGCGCACCGCCCTGCAGCGTCATGTCGACACCGATGGCCAGTGCGACCGTCTTGACCAGCCCCTGGGTGATCGTATCACCGATGCCGGCCAGCGGTCCCATCAGACCGACCTTGATGTTCTTGATCATGTCTTCATCGGTGTTGCCGCCGTTGGCCATGTCTTCCTCCATGGAAGCGACCAGGCCCGGAATGAAGGCGCCCCAGTTGTTTTCGGTGTTGAAGAAGGTCATGTGCCGGCGCAGTGCCTGGATGCGCGCTTCTTTGTCATCCGCATACAGCCGGTTGATGATCGGTGTCATGGCGTGGCAGAAGCCCAGCGACATCAGACGCTCATAGGACAGACAGCATTCGGTCGTTCCTTCCCAGATGATGAAACAGCGGATCAGGTCATTCTTCGTTAATTGTTTTTTGTTCGTTACTTCGTTTGTGACTTCACTCATTGCTGTTCTCTCCTTCCGTCAGTTTGTCCAATCCCAAAGACCAGTAGAGGATCGCCGCAGCGGCGCCGACCAGCGTACAGGCGATGATGTCCAGCCGCAGATAGGCGATCAGCACGAAGCCGATGATCGCGAATGCGATGAATTTCTTCTTGTAGACGGCCTTGAACATCATGCCGATTCCAAGCGCAGGCAAGACGGAGCCGACGACGTTCAGTGCATTGTTCACCTGTGTTGGGAGGGAGCTCATGAGATTTTCAAAGACATCTGCGCCAAAGTAGACACAGATGAATGCCGGCACACCATAGAAGAGCGCACTGACGAGCTGTGGCAGCAGCCAGTTGTAGATCCACAGGCGTTTGGTCTCACCGGTCTCGATGTAGCGGTCGGCCATGTGTACGAAAGCGACGTTGACCGTCATCAGCGCGTTGCTGGCAAGCAGGCCGATCGTACCCAGCGTGACCGCGATGGTCACACCGACCTCCGGCGTCTGATGCGACAGCATCGTGACCGCGGTAGCGATGACACCGGCATAACATTTGTCAAAGGAAGAAACACCGCCGACGGTGATCTGTCCCATATAGATCAGCTGGATGGTCGCACCGATGGTGGCACCGGTCATCCAGTCTCCCAGGATCAGCCCGGTCAAAGCGCCTTCGATGATCGGATTTCGGATGATCCAGACCAGGTATTCGATGAACGTACCACCGCAGATGGTGGCAAGCAAGCCGATCAGTAATCCTTGTACTAACATATATTCTCCTCTCTCTTAATAGGTAAACGGTGAACGCTTTTCATCCGGCGTCACCTGAAAGTAAACGTCGATGCCCATGTCCTGAATGCTTTTGAGCGTATCCTTTTCCGCCTGGCTGGCAGAGATGTTCTTGAACAGCTTCTTGCGGTCTGCTCCGGCGCCCATACCGCCGATGTTGAGCTCCTGCAGCTTGACACCTGCCTGAAAGATCTCTTTTGCGACATAAGGGTACTTGATCAGGATCAGCACGTTGTCCGCTTCTCCGTCCAGCTTATCGACCAGCGCGGGGATATCGGATGTAGGGGTGATGATGAGTTCTCGGTCCGAAGGGGCCACCATCTGCATGACGCCTTTGATGAAATCATCTTTTGCGACGCCATCATCAGCGATCCAGATCTTTTTGATCTGCAGATTTTTGGCCCATGCGGTCACGATCTGTCCGTGGATCAGACGATCATCGATGCGGATCATCTTAATGCTCATAGGGTGTTCCTCCTTTCTTCTGGTATTGTGATTGTAGTCGTTCTGAGAAATCAACGATCCCTTTCCTGCCGGCTTCCAGCGCGATCTCTTTCAGTCGTCCAAGCGAGACGCTCTGTTTGAGTGCGGCAACGGTCTCGATGACCATCGAAAGATTCATGCCGCAGACGATCTCCATGGGGACGGTGGTATGATACTTGCCATAGACGCGGCTGGTGATCATGAACGGACTTCCGCCGAACAGATCCGTCAGGATCAGGATACCGTCTGTTTCGGCACTTGCGACCGTCTCTTCGATCGCTTTCTGATAGATATCCATATCTTGGCCGTAGGGAAGCACGATGTAAGAGACCTGTGGATCGGGTCTGCCCATGATCAGCTCTGCGGTATCATAGAAAGATCTGGATAACTCAGAATGGCTTAACAGCAACAATCTGCACATTCGAATCAGTTACCTCCTTTACGGCTCCCATTATAACGACCTGAAAATAAAACACATAATCACGCAAAAACCGACACACATCCGCATCTGTGTCCGTTATGGGCCGGGTACGTACACATGGGAAGAAACGAGGCGGGATCTTTGCGAAAGCCTTTACATATTTTTGATTTTTGGCAGACCAGGTCCTTTTCTGCGGACAAAGATGTGTGTTATCATTTCGGTAGAATGGACACACATCGGAGCGTGAGAGTGTTGGTACTGACACACTTTTCGGGCAAATGGACACAATTTTAAAGGAGGAATGCAACGATGAAGACACGCATGGAGAAAGTCGGACGTTATCTGAAGGAAAGGACGCGCGAATGGCTGGAAAACGGCTTTCGGGGAGAGAACGGGGTCGATGCGCTGAACTGTGCGCTGGATCTGGACCTGGATCGGGCCAATGTTTCCAAGGAGCTGAATCGTCTGTGGAAAGAGGGAAAGGCGATCAAGCTGCAGGGAAAGCCGGTGTATTATCTGGATTATGATGAGGTCGCACAGCGCTACCCAAGGCATTACATCCCATCGATCATCGCCAAAGATGAGCGGATCACGGACTTCATCCGATCGGAGATGGGGGGAGGGTCACATTTTTCAAAGCAGCCGGAAGATGAGTCACTGGATGCCATGATCGGCGCAAGAGGCTCGCTTTCGGAAGTGATCCTCAATGCCAAATCGGCCGTTGCCTATCCTCCTTATGGCATCGACTGTCTGATCATCGGCAACACCGGCGTTGGAAAGACGCTGCTGGCACACCGCATGCACAATTACGCCCGGACCGTCCGCAACGGGCAGGAAGTACCGTTCATGACGCTGTACTGCCAGAATTATCAGGAAGATCCGGCGCTGTTTCAGGAAGCGCTGTTCGGATCGAAGCGCAGGGGAAGCATCCAGTATGCCCCGAGCATCTTTGCGACCTGTCGAAACGGCATCATCGTGCTGGAACAGATCGAACGGCTGCCGTATTCCTGTCAGAACCAGCTTGGCAACATCCTGAGCCAGAAGCGGGTGCACACCGCATATCAGAAAGAGGATCTGCCGCTGCAGACGATGATCATTGCAACGACCTGTCTGCCGGCGGAGGATGCGCGGATCCAGACGCTGGCACAGTTGCTGCCGGTGCATCTCTGCATGCAGGACATCGACCGCAGAGGGATCTATGAGAAGATGGAGCTGATCATGGATCTGTTTGCGCAGGAGGCAAGGCACATCCAGACGACGATCCGAGTGCACAAAGACATCATCGCCTGGTTTGCCGGCCGGCAGTATGTGAACAATGTGGTGCAGATGCGCAATGAGATCCAGATCTCTTGCAGCAAGGCTTATCTGGAAACGGCAAATCCCCGGCAGAAGGCGGTCTATGTTTCGTATCAGAGCCTGTCGCTGGCCATGCGCAGCCAGAGCGAGGACATGCTGGATCTCAATGCCACCATCCTCAGCCTGCTCTCCTGCATCCCCAACGATTATCTGCAGTTTGACCCGGACGGGACCTCCAGTGCGATGACGGTCTTTCGACATGCACCGGAGATGTTCACCGAGCATCGCATGCGGCAGTTCGTGGATGAGTTCAACATCAATGTCAACGACCTCGATGACATCGATGACTATGTGCGGGAGAACATCAGCGTGCTGAAAGACTGTCCGGCCCCGCAGCTGGAGGCGATCCGCCAGAACATCAACCCCTATGTCTATCAGGTGACGATGCAGCAGCTTTCCCAGCGAAGGTCGTTTGCGGGGCTGCGTGCGAACGTACAGCTGCTGTATGGCATCCTGCTGCACATGACCAATTATCTCTCCCGGATCGAACACGGCGGGGAACAGAGCACGGATGCGCAGGTCTCCGTCACCCGGGAGATCTATCATGAGGAGTATCTGTGTGCCCGGGAGATCTATCAGACGTTCGGCAGCATCTATGACTTTTCGCCATCCCAGCGGGAGATCGATTTTCTGGCATCGTATCTGGCGATCTCCAATCAGTGGATCGATCATGTGAATGTTGCGATCCTGCTGATCTGCCATGGAGAGCGCGTGGCAAGCGAGATGGCGCAGATCGCCCGCCGCATGGTAGCGGGGACGTATTACCTCGATGTGATCGATTTTTCCGCTTCCATGCAGCTGAACGATCTGTTAGAGCTGGCCTGTCTGAAGGTAACCGAGCTCAATCAGGGAGCCGGTGTGCTGATCGCCTGTGACATGGAGCCGCTGACGACGGTCGGTGCCTATGTCCACCGACAGACCCGCATACCGACTCGAACCGTTTCGGCGATATCGCTGCCGGAATTTGTGCGCATCGTGGAACAGAGCACCTCGCCGCTCAATGACCTGGACATGGTCTGTGCGCAACAGCCGCAGCAGCCACAGACACACGCGGACCAGAAGAAACCGTCTGCCTTCATCGAACAGATCAAAGAGCGGGTCATCGCCAAGACGGTCTCCTTTATCGATGTGGAGAAGGCGGTGCGCATCCTGACGACCTGTCTGCAGAACACGCTGCAGGAGCTGGAGATCGATTACAGCGATGTGCTGGCGATCAAGTATCTGTGTCACTGTTCCAACATGCTGGAGCGGGTCATCCGCAATGAGAGCTGGGATTACCCGAAGATCAATCTGTTCATGCAGCAGCACTCGTATCTGCTGCATGTGGTGGAGCACGGGCTGGAGTTTGCGGCCGACGCCTTCGGTGTGAAGATCCCGCTGACGGAACTGGTCTACGTCGCACAGATCTTTCTGCCGGAGGAATGAGATCTGCCTGCTGGCGGCAGGATCGAAAAAAGGGAAGGGTAGATCAATAGGTCTCGCTTATGATAAGAACGCATGTGCGCTGCCGGTCATCGGCAGCGCTTGTGTCTTGCAGGGGAGGGCGTGCAAAGAGGATTTGCGGATTCCTGTTTGGGGCAGATTGTAAAGCGAGGGGAAATAAAGTAAAATAAGAAAGAGAAAGAGTGTAAGAGGTGACAAGATGAAAGTATTGGTAATCGGAAAAGGCGGACGGGAGCATGCGCTTGCGCATGCGGTCTCCAGAAGTCCGCTCGTGGACAAGCTGTATGCGGCACCGGGCAATCCGGGCATGGCACAGATCGCGGAGAATGTGAACATCAGCGACAGTGACGTGGAAGGGCTGGTGCGCTTTGCGAAGGAACAGCAGATCGATCTGACGATCGTCGGTCCGGAGCATACGCTGGCACTGGGCGTGGCGGATGCGTTCGCAAAGGAAGGACTGCGCATCTTCGGACCGAGCCAGGCAGCGGCACAGGTGGAGTCCAGCAAGGAATTCGCAAAGAAGATCATGATGAAATATGACATCCCGACGGCGGCTTATGAGAGCTTCACCGATCGGGAGGCGGCGATCGCCTATGTGAAGGAACAGGGAGCGCCGATCGTCATCAAGGAAGACGGGCTGAAGGCCGGTAAGGGCGTGACGGTCGCTCAGACGCTGGAAGAGGCGATCGAAGCGCTGACGGCCGCATTTGCACAGGATGGCGGCAAGGTCGTCATCGAGGAATGCCTGAGTGGTTTTGAGTTCTCGCTGATCTGTCTCGTCTGCGGCGAGATCGTCGTACCGCTGGAGATCGCACAGGATCACAAGCGGGCCTATGACGGCGACAAGGGTCCGAACACCGGCGGCATGGGCGTGTATTCACCGGTGCGCCGCATCACGCCGGCGATCATCGAAGAGACGATGGAACGGGTCATGCGCCCGATGGCCAAGGCGATGGTGGCGGAAGGCGTACCGTTTACCGGTTTCCTGTACGGCGGGCTGATGCTGACGGAAGACGGCGTCAAGACGATCGAGTTCAACGCGCGCTTCGGCGATCCGGAGGCAGAGGTCATCCTGCCGCGTCTGAAGAGCGATCTGGTCGCATCCATCCTGCAGGTGATGGAACAGAAACCGTGTACCCTGCAATGGAGCGATCAGGTCACATTGGGCATCGTGCTGGCATCGGACGGCTATCCGGCCGGCAGCACCAAAGGTGCTGTGATCCGGGGGCTCGATCAGCTGGATGCGACCGTGTACCACATGGGAACGGCGATCCGGGACGGTGAACTGGTGACGGATGGCGGCCGTGTGCTGATCGTCGTCAGCGAGGCGCCGACGCTGGAGGAAGCGTATGCCAAAGCGTATGCAGAAGTGGAAAAAGTAGACTGTGACCGGCTGTTCCACCGTACGGACATCGGCCGAAAGGATATGAACTGACAGCGAATATCCAAATATCGACAGAAAGAAAAGCGAAGGTGTGTTTTACTGAACATGTTGGGGTGTTTTGTCAGAGAAGAAAGAGAGGATATGCGCATGTTTAAAACAGATTTGGAGATCGCACAGGAATGTGTGATGGAAGGGATCGACACGATCGCAGAAAAAGTCGGTCTGAGCAGCGAGGATCTGGAACACTATGGAAAGTACAAGGCCAAGATCGATCTGGAGGTGCTGCGCCGCAATGAGACAAAGCCGGATGGTAAGCTGATCCTGGTGACGGCGATCAACCCGACCAAGGCCGGAGAGGGAAAATCGACGACGACGGTCGGCCTGGGCGATGCGCTTCGCCGCCTGGGCAAGAATGCGATGATCGCGCTGCGCGAGCCAAGCCTGGGACCGGTATTCGGCCTCAAGGGCGGTGCGGCCGGCGGCGGCTATGCACAGGTGGTGCCGATGGAGGACATCAACCTGCATTTTACCGGTGATATGCACGCGATCACGACGGCCAACAACCTGATTTCCGCCTGCCTGGACAATCACATCCACCAGGGCAATGAACTGGACATCGACATCGAACGGGTCACATGGAAACGCTGCCTGGATATGAATGACCGCGCCCTGCGTCAGATCGAGATCGGTCTGGGGCCGAAGGCGAACGGTGTGGAGCGCAAGGACGGCTTCAACATCACGGTGGCTTCAGAGATCATGGCGGTGCTCTGCCTGGCGACCTCACTGGAGGATCTCAAGGCGCGCTTTGCGAAGATGCTGGTCGCCTACAACACAAAGGGAGAACCGATCTATGTACGTGATCTGCACATCGAAGGCGCCCTGGCGATGATCATGAAGGATGCGATCAAGCCAAACCTGATCCAGACGCTGGAACACGGCCCGGTCATCATGCACGGAGGGCCGTTTGCGAACATCGCTCATGGCTGCAACTCGGTGCTGGCAACCAAGATGTGTCTGAAACTGGCCGATTACACGGTGACCGAAGCGGGCTTCGGTGCGGACCTCGGTGCGGAGAAGTTCCTGGATATCAAATGCCGGTTTGCCGACCTGCATCCGAATGCGGTCGTGATCGTAGCGACCATCCGGGCCCTGAAGCAGCATGGCAACGTGCCGTTTGAGGAGCTGAAGGAAGAAAATGTAGAAGCGATGCTGGCGGGCTGTGCCAACCTGGCCAAGCACATCGAAACCATTCAGGCGTTCGGCCTGCCGTATGTCGTAGCGATCAACGAATTCGCCACCGACACGCAGGCAGAGGTCGAGGCGCTGCAGAACTGGTGTCAGACACACGGACATCCGATGGCACTCTCCCAGGTATGGGCAAAGGGCGGCGAAGGCGGACTGGATCTGGCAAAGATCGTCGTAGATCTTTGCGAACAGCCAAACAGCTATCATCCGCTTTATGACGTCCAGGCATCCATCGAAGCGAAGATCGAGACGATCGCAAAGACCTGTTATGGGGCCGATGGCGTAGAGTATACGGCGGAAGCGCTGGAACAGCTGGCGCAGATCAAGGCCAACGGCTGGGATCAGATGCCGGTGTGCATGGCGAAGACACCGACCTCCCTGAGCGATCAGGATAAGCTCTACGGTGCGCCGAAGGGCTTTACCATCACGGTGCGGGAATTCCGTCCGTCGCTGGGCGCCGGATTCATCGTCGCTTTGACCGGCAAAGTGCTGACGATGCCGGGCCTGCCGAAGAAACCGGCCGCGCTCAACATGGATATCGATGAACAGGGACACATCGTCGGTCTGTTCTGATCTGGATTTGGCATAAACTGTTTTCCGCAGTATAATAAGACACAGGATTACCATTCGATTGGAGTTGATTTGCGATGAAAAAGCAAAAAGGAGAATACGGAACCATTCAGCGTGCAAAGGCGGTCATCGCCAAGCGCTCTTCGTTCTATAAACAGCAGGGTTACCGGCGTGCGCAGCCGTTGGGGCGCGACAGGGAAGCGATCGAAGATCACAGCTGTTCATATATGATCGATCTGTGCATCGCACTGCTTCCGGCGCTGCTCTGGGTGCTCGTGTTCGTGCTGATCCTCTGCGGCATCCTGCCGGTCTTTCTGCTTACACCGATGTACTGGATCACGCTGGTGTTGCTGGTGGTCACCAGCTTCGGCCTGACCGGATGGTTCTCCCTGCGTTCGCACGGTCTGAGCCTGGGTCGTTTTCTGACCGGAATGAAGGTCGTGCGCAAAGACAACAAAGAGGCTTCTCCGGTGATCCTGCTGCTGCGGGAGATCATCGAGGTCGGCATCCCGGTAGCGGTGCTGGGCTACTTCTTCAACGTGCTGGGCATGCTCATCTTCTGGGTGCTCAACAGCATCGTCACCGTCATCAGTCCCGGACAGCGGACGATCGCGGACTGGATCCTGGGCACACGGATCATCTATGAACCGGCCGTCCACATCCGCTTTGAACAGGATGTGAAGAAGGAGCTGGAACTCTCCCCGATCGATCTACACATTCATTCCAATTTCAGCGATGACGGCTATTACAGCGTGGAGGATCTGTTCGTGCGGGCAAAGGAGGCCGGCTGCAAGGTCATCTCGATCACCGACCACAACTGCGTACGGGCCAATACACAGGCAAAACGGCTGAGCGTTCTCTATGGCGTGGACTATATCCCCGGCATCGAGATCGACTGTTCCTTCCGCGGACGACGCTTGCGGGTGCTGGGCTATTACATCGATGAGCGCAACGAGCTCTTTGATGCCGTGGAGAGCGAATCGCTGAAGCGGGAGAAGACAGCCAGTCTGGAACGCGGTCGAAAGCTGGAGGAATACGCCGGCATCAGCGTGGATATGGAACGTCTCCTGGAGAAGACACGCTTCCAGAATGTCAGCGGCAAACAGATCGCAAAGCTGATATTTGAACATGAGCTCTACCGTCAGTATCCGCTCATCCAGCGGTATCTGGAAAGTTCATCCAGCGATGAACAGGCGATCGAACGCTTCGCCAGAGACATGTTTGAAGAAGGCGGTCCATGCTATGTGGAACGAACCTATCCATCACTGCATGATGTGCTGGAGATCGTTCATCTGGCAGATGGCATCGCCGTGCTGTCCAGCTGGGGCTGTGATCAGCTGGAGGATCGGCTGATCGAGCAGGCACTGGCAGAGGGCTTTGATGGCATCGAGGTCTTCTCGCCGCTGGTGAAGAAAGAGACGATGACACGGCTATTGCGGCTGGCAAAGGAACACAAGCTGTTTGTCAGCGCCGGCAGTGATTTCCACGGTCCGACCCATCCGCAGCATTACCTGGGCGTGACCCACTGTCCAAAACAGGCGCTGCCGCTGGTCGAGATCCTGACCAGCGCCTCACCGAACGCAAGAGAAAGATAAAAAGATCAGCTGTCTGTGCAGGAGCACGGGCAGCTTTTTCCTGTCCGGCAAAATGAAAACAAAAGAAAGAAATAGACAGAGAAGGGCAGGTTGTCGATATTTTAGCACTCTCCTCTTTACAGTGCTAAAATATCGACTATAATAAGAACTGTAATCGGGGGAACCCCGATGGAAAGATTTCATATATGTACACACATAGGATGAAACATTACAGGAGGCGATGGATATGAAATTCTTCCCAAGGACGAATGATCTGTTTGATACTGTATTGGATGATATGTTCACCTCACCGATCTTCAGCACGCGAAACGACATGGCGATGAAGACGGACATCACGGAGAAGGACGGCAAGTATCTGCTGGACATGGAACTGCCGGGCTGCAAGAAGGAGGACATCCACCTGGAGCTCAACAACGGTTATCTGAGCGTGAGCGCATCACGGAACACGAACAAGGAGGAGAAGGATGACAAGGGCAACCTGATCCGCCAGGAGCGTTACAGCGGCAGCTTCTCACGGAGCTTCTATGTCGGAGAGAATGTGAGCGAGGAAGACATCAAGGCCAGCTATGA
>DWYK01000116.1 GCA_019118705.1 Candidatus Merdibacter merdigallinarum
GAATATTTCGGCGAACACAGTAAAAACCCATCTCTCCCAGGCCATGAAAAAGCTGCATGTAGAGAGCAGAAAAGACCTGAAACAATATATGCTGCAATAAAAGTACCCGCAGAAATACCTGAGGTATCACCCGTACGAAGGGGTAAAATAGGTGATAGATTGTTCGTTTTAATCTCTATATAATGAAAGTGTGAATCCAGTGTATGCGCCTGGAGGAAAGACACTTTGCCTGGCGTGTGCGATAATAAAAAATGCGCTTCGATGTGGAAACAAAGGAAACAGAAGCCGGAGCGAAGGAGGAATGAGGATGAAAAAACGACTTGCGACA
This sequence comes from Candidatus Merdibacter merdigallinarum, assembly GCA_019118705.1. Classification (GTDB taxonomy): domain Bacteria; phylum Bacillota_I; class Bacilli_A; order Erysipelotrichales; family Erysipelotrichaceae; genus Merdibacter; species Merdibacter merdigallinarum. Next base: position 329 of record DWYK01000116.1, read on the forward strand.
ATATTCTTGTGCCTGTGTCTGCTCTTTGCGATGCTGCCGGCCACGGCCTTTGCCGGGGAAGAGCAGGATGCCGGTACAGACGCAGAACCAGCCGCCGGGTGTATCTGTACCGGGCTGTGCAGCGAGGACAATGTAAATAAAGACTGCCCAATATGTGGTGTAGAAGGAGCGGATTTATCCGGTTGCAAGGGTGCGGCTTCAGCGGAATGTACCTGTGAAACCCTCTGCACCGAGGAAGAAATTAATGCGGATTGCCCGATCTGCTCTGCGGAGAGTGCCGAGCTGGATGAGGTTTGCGTCGGTGTAGCTCCTATGCTGCCCGTCACGGCACTGGCGGCGGGAGAGCACGACAGTCACAGCAACGGCTGGACGGAGTTGACGGCGGACACCACCACCCTATCCGGCGGCAGCTACTACCTGTCCGGCGATGAAGAGTACACTGGCATCGAATCCATCACCGTCAGCGGTGAGGTGATCCTCTGCCTCAACGGCCAGAAGCTGGATCTGAAGGGGCAGCACATTTCCGTGGGCAGCGGCGCAAGTTTTACCCTGTGCGACTGCTCCACCGGCGGCGTCCTCACCGGCGGTTCTGGCGGTTCTGGCGGCACTGGCGGCGGGGTATATGTGGACGGCGGCGGTACCTTCACTATGACCAGCGGCAACATCGCCGGCAACATCGCCGCCGCCGGCGGCGGAGTGTATGTGGACGAAGACGGCACATTCACTATGGAGGGCGGCAGTATCAACAACAACAAGGCCACCTCAGGTGGAGGGGGAGGGGTGATGGTTAACAAAGGCACTTTCACCCTTTCCGGCGGCTCCATCACCGGCAACGCCACTAACAGCGAAACTTATGGTTACGGCGGTGGGGTGTGTCTATACGGCACCTTTTATCTGTCCGGTGATTCCATCATTCAAGACAATAGGAAGGCTGGTGCCACTGACAACCTGTATTTAGGATGGCAAACAATCAACATCACTGGGCCGCTGGGCGAAAACGCTCACATTGGCGTTAACGCAGAAGCTGTCCCCCGCAGTTTCATCAGCGGGTGGAGCGACAATATGGCGGGCGAAAACCCGGCGGACTACTTCTCCTCCGACGGTGACGCCTGTGGCATTGGTCTGAACACCGCCGGGGATGTGGTGCTGGGCAACCTGTGCACCACCATAACCCTGAATCCGAACGGCGGTACCCTCCCGGAGTTTTCTCTCGTAGCGGGGGCAGCCCTGCCTATCCCCTTCAAAACTGGTTATACCTTCGCCGGATGGTATGAGAACCCGGAATTCAGCGGCAACCCAGTGACGGACATCCCCACCAACAGCACCGAGAATCTGAACTTCTATGCCAAGTGGACGGCCAACACCTACACCGTGACCTTTGACGCCAATGGCGGCAGCGTAAGCCAAACCAGTGCCGTGACTGTGGCCGGAAAACTGACAAGCCTGCCTACTCCGACCTATGATGGCTATGACTTCCTCGGCTGGTACACGCAGAAAGACGGCGGAGATAAAGTTACTACCGACACGGTCTTTACCGTGGACAGTACCATCTATGCCCATTGGCAGAACATTCCTGTTACCGACGTGACACTGGACAAGACAAGCCTGACCTTGCAGGAAACGGGCAGCGCTACCCTGATAGCCACAGTGGTGCCTGCCAATGCCACCAATAAAAATGTGACATGGGAAAGCAGTGACACCAGCATTGCCACAGTAGACGCAAGCGGGAAAGTGACTGCCTTGAGCGCAGGCACGGCTATGATTACGGTTAAGACAGCCGAGGGAGACTTTACGGATACCTGCGAAGTGACAGTGACGCATGGCAATATGGTACGTACTCCAAAGAAAGACGCCACCTGCACAGCAGATGGAAACGAGGAATACTGGACTTGTGAAACCTGTGGAAAGCATTTCAGCGACGAGGAAGGTAAGACGGAGATAGAGCTTTCTGCTACGGTGATCCCGGCTACCGGTCACAGCTATAAAGAGCCGGTCTGGAACTGGTCAGAGGATGGAAAGAGCTGCACGGTAACCTTTACCTGCGTAAATGTTGATTCTCATAAGGAAACACCAAAGGTAACGGTTTCTTCCAAAATAAAGACACCGGCGACCTGCACAGAAAAGGGAGTTACAGAATATACGGCGACGGCAGAGTTTCATGGCAAAACCTTTACGGATACAAAGGCAGTGGCAGACATAGATCTGACTGCTCACAATTACAAGGACGGTAAATGTACAGTCTGTGGAGCTGCTGACCCGGCGTATCAGAAGCCTGCCAAAAGCGATACTGTTTCCGGCAAAAATGATACCGCAAAAGCGGTACAGACAGGTGATATGGCTAATCCGGCAGTATGGATTTTACTGCTGACCGCCTCTGTACTTGTATT
>DWYK01000117.1 GCA_019118705.1 Candidatus Merdibacter merdigallinarum
AACAGATGACGGGCATTGATCATCAGCGTCATGGCCAGTGCCTGCAGCGGATCAAACGCGCCCATGAGCATGTTGACGGCAATGAACTCAATGGAACCGGCAAAGATGGTCAGGCTCATGAGCATCGGATAGATGAAGCTGAACCCATTGACATTCATATAGATCCCATAAGTCAGACCGAGAAACCAAAATCCCGCAAAGATCGGGATCGTATACGGAAAGGCACATTTCAATGCCTTCTTCATGACTTGTATCTGCAAGATATCCCCCTTCTTTCTGATCGGCAGCGCATCTTCGAATGCGATGGCAAGCAAGCCGATCCCCCTGTCTCTTCTTTCACATAAGAAAGGGCATCCGCTCGGATGCCCTGTCAGTTCACGCCTGTGTATGCAAGTCTGTCTTGCTGCCTTCGCTTGCCTGCGTCAAGATCTCGACCAGCTTGAGCGCCTGCGGCGGACAGCCGCTCACGCCGAGATAACGATCCGGACGCGACGGTCCGTGGAAGTCGCTTCCGGCGCTGATGAACAGCTTTTCCGCCTTGGCGATCTTCAGCAGTCTGGCCATCGTCTCCCGGCTGACCAGCGGGGAGAACACCTCGATGCCGTCAAATCCGCGGGCGATGAGCGAAGAGATGAACGCTTCTCCGAAATGATCGCAGTTCCAGCTGGACAGCACGGCGATGCCTTCGGCCAGATGGACGATCTCCAGGATGTCCTCCAATGCCGGATAGCGCATTTCCACATGACATGGGCCGCCCTGGCCAAACAGATCTTCTGCAAACCGGCTGATTGCCTTCTCCTCGTCCTCATCCTTCAGATACTTCTGGACGATCGGGAACTGGCGATAGACCTCATTAGAGAAGATGACCCGGGCGATCTCTTGGCCGGTGACCATCTGGAAGCGATTGTTTTCAAGCAGCATTTTCATATCGACCACCATGCCCGTATGCTCCTTCAGCTTGCGGGCACGCTCCAGGCTCGCTCTCTTCTCCCGCTTCAATGACTCGCTTTCCACGGAGTTGAACAGCTCATTCTTCTCATCGATATAGTAACCGAGCACCCGTACCCGCCGTTCCTGATACATGCAGTCGATCTCTATGCCAGGAATATAGCGGATATCGTACAGCGCGCTCATGCGGCGGGCGATGGTATTGGCCCGGGCACAGTTATGATCGGTGATGGAGATGGTGCGGATGCCGGCCTTCTGCGCCTGCGCGAACAAGTCTTCCACATCATAATATCCATCATCGCTGAAATTGGAATGAATATGCAGATCGATCGGTGAGATCTGCAGCTCCTTACGCACATCCTCTTCAAACCGGATGTGGTTCTGCGGCTCGAACACCAGATGCGTCCCCAGGATCCAGTCCGCGATAGAGCGCTGATCCGGAGAGACCAGCACCACCAGGATATTCAAGGCCCAGAAAGCAGCCAGGCCGAAAAAATTGAAGAAATATCCGAGGACCGCCACCGGAAGGCCGATGCCGATGAACTCGCGCAGGAACAGGATAAACGGATTGGCTTCACGCTTGTCCTTGCGGACCACCTTCAGATCATGATAACCGCGGCCCAGGCTCTGCCCATGCGTCATGACCGAGATCAGCCCGGTCATGAGCATGCTGGTAAAGAACAGCAATACGAGCGTGATCCAGTACATCGGCGTCAACAAGAACACTGGGAAGAATCCGCAGAGGATCGCGAGGAAAACGAGCAGCCAGAGCAGCGACGGGCAAAGGGCAAGGCTCACATCGATCATATAGGCATAGCAATGGGCGGAATAATCTGACTTATCCCGCGTCAGCCGTTTCGCCTGACGATATCCCTGCTGCTGATAAATGGCAGTTTTCTTCTTGAAATATGCCTTTCTCCGCTGACGGGCGGAATATTCCGTATTCTGTTTCTCCATTCGCAAATCATCTCCAATCGCTCATCCATCTGTCTTACATTATATCGTAAAGACGCGAATCTGCCAAATGGCCGATGGATCAGAACAGTCCGCTGATCTGTCCGTTTTCGTCAATATCCATGTTGAGCGCAGCCGGTCTTTTCGGCAGGCCCGGCATGGTCAGCACTTTTCCGGTCAGCGCAACGATGAACCCGGCGCCCAGTGACGGACGGAATTCACGCACGGTGATGCGGAAGCCCTTCGGCGCGCCATACAGCTTGTCCTGATCGCTCAAAGAGGTCGGTGTCTTGGCCATGCACACCGGCATCTTGTCCCAGCCGTTCTTCACGATCTCATCCAGCTGTGCCCTTGCTTCCTCGGTGTAATCCACGCCGTCTGCGCCATAGCATGTCTTGGCGATCGTTTCGATCTTGGACTCGATGGTGTCATTGACCTCATACAGCGGATGATAGCTGTTTTCCTGTTCGCACAGATCCACGACGATGCGGGCGAGCGCTTCGCCGCCGGCTCCACCTTTTGCCCATACCTGAGACAAGGCCATCGGATGTCCGTTTTCCTTGCACCAGTTCTCCAGCGCTTCGACTTCTGCCTGCGTATCGCTGACAAATTCGTTGATGGCGATCACATAAGGAAGGCCGAAGGCGCGCACCGTTTCGATGTGCTTAGCCAGGTTGGCACAGCCATCCAGCATCGCCTGTACATTTTCCTCTTTCAGGTGTTCGAATTCCACGCCGCCATGCTGCTTCAGCGCACGGATGGTCGCAACGATGACGACCGCATTGGGATGAAGATCCGCAAAGCGGCATTTGATGTCCAGGAACTTCTCTGCACCCAGATCTGCGCCGAATCCGGCTTCCGTCACCGTGTAATCTGCCAGCTTCAG
>DWYK01000118.1 GCA_019118705.1 Candidatus Merdibacter merdigallinarum
GCCGCGCCGTGCGCTGCCCGCCGCCCGCAAAATAGGTGACGTACACCGGCAGCATCGGCAGCAGGCAGGGGGAGATGAAGGTGACGATGCCTTCCAGGAACGAGATCAGATATTGCATGGGGACCTCCAGAAAAAAGAAAATGAAGCCGGCGGGGCAGGCGGCGGGTCAGGGCGTGCCCTGCGGCGCTTCCTCCGGCGCGGGCTCTGCGCACTGCAGCAGCGCCTCCGGGGAAACTTTATAGAGTTTTGCCAGCGCGATCAGGTTGGAGGTGTTCGGGTCGCTGGAACCGTTTTCCCACTTTGAAACGGACTGGCGGCTGACGCCCAGGGTCTCGGCGACGAACTCCTGCGTCATCTGGCATCGCACGCGGTTTTCCTTTAAGGCTTCGCCAAGGGATTTGACCACCGCCTTCTTTTCTTCCCGCACTTCTTTGGAAGCAATGTACTTTTTCAGCGCTTTCACGATCAGAATAAAAAGATACACGACCGCGGCAAAAACCGCGAGCAGAAACAAAATATAGGCCGCGGCGGCGGCAAACAGGAGGATGCCTGTCATACTCATATCGTAACACACCTCTTTAAAATTATTGTACCCAAAACGGGCGGTATTGTCCAGCGGTCATTGCGGGGTTGACGGCGAGCAGAGCCTGTTCAGCGCAGCGGGCGGGACGGCGGTCTTTTCCACCGTCTCCACCCCGACGACGATCGTTTCGCTGGCGGCGATTTTTAAGAATGTGCCGGGCGCATAATAGTCCCCGGCGCTGCCGGTCTGCGTGAAATGCAGTTCCCGGTCCTCGCCCTGTGCGTTGTAGCCGATGAGGTCGTAAGCCTTGCCCTTGACCTGCTTGACCCCGTCTGCGTCCACAAGCCAGGAATCTTCGTTTGGTTCACCTTCCGGAACCTGAACATAGTAGAAATCGGATGCGACATACCGGGCGGTATAGTATCCTTTTGCCCAGAAGGCGCCTGCGATGAGCAACAGAACACAGGCGACAAGGAAAATTTTCTTTTTCATGGGAAGGACCTCCTTAAAACTCGAGTTCCTGTTTGCGGAAACCGGCTACGGAAACGGCAGCGGGAAGAATGATATAAAGCAGCAGGGCAGCCGCGAAGGGGAGGGCAAAGGCCCTGCCGCCGATCAAATCGGCCTTTGCCATATAGAGCTGCGCGGTATAAAGATATTGGGTCAGGTCGCCGAAGGTGGCGGTGAAAACTTCCTGCCCCAGGACCAGAGACAGAATAATATAGACAGACTTTGACGCCAGCAGCACATAGGCGATGACCCCGCCGGCTGCATCCTGGGAAAGAAAGACCGGGACGGCAGAAAGCGCAAGATACCCAAGCGCCCGCAGCATCTCCGCGGCCACCGTCAGCGCCAGGGACAGTGTCTGCCGTGCATCGGGGGCCAGGCCGAGAACGGCGGGCGCGCAGAGAACCAGGACCCCCACGGCCACGGCGGCGCCGAGCAGAAGGAGCGCGCTTTCCAGCAGTTTGGCCAGGATGATCCGGCTACGCGGCATCCCAAACCCAATGGCGACCTGCATCGACCGGCACTTGAAGTCATCCGCATAGACGGACAGGAACACAAACACGCCGATTACCAACGGGAAAAAGCTCAGGAAACTTGTCACCTTAGCCACATAAATTTCCGCTGTAAAAGAAGGATTGAAGTAAATAAATACCAGTACCGCGAAGAGAACCGAAAACGCACCCACAGAGCCAAGAAAAGATTGTTTGTGCAGGACGCGGTGCAGGTCAGCGCTGAGATAATTCGTCATGGATATTCCCTCCCACCAGTTCAAAGTAGTAATCTTCCAGAGATTTGCAGGCGGAACCTTCCTGCAAAATGGAAATGCCGTTATCCGCCAGAAGGCGTTTGGCTTTTTCCTGATCGGACACCCTGATCTGGATTTTGTCGTTGGAGACCTTCAAATCCTCATGGGTGATTTCCCGGAGTACCTGGCCGTGGTCCATGATGCCGAAGCGGGTGGCAGTGTGCTCGAGCTCGCCGAGGATATGAGAAGATATGACGACCGTTGTCCCAAATTCGGCGTTTAGCTTGACGATCAGGTTCCGGACATCTGCAATGCCCTGCGGGTCGAGCCCGTTGACCGGTTCGTCCAGGATCAGGATTTCCGGGTTGCCCAGCATGGCGCCCGCAATGCCGAGCCGCTGCTTCATCCCCATGGAAAAGGAGGCGTACCGGCCGTTCACCCCTTGCAGGCCAACGAGCGCCAGCACCCGCTCCACTTCGCCTTTCTTTCGGATGCCTTTCATCCGGCAGTAGTACGTAAGGTTTTCCTGCGCGGTCAGGTAGCCGAAAAAATTCCTGCCGATAAAAAAGCCGATCTTCCTCCGGTTTGCCAGCAGGTCTTGTTTTGAACTGCCCCCGGCAAGGGTGAGCCGCCCCTCTTCGTATTCGGTCAGCCCCAGTATGACCTTGAAGATCGTGGTTTTGCCTGCACCGTTTTTGCCGATCAACCCGTAGATCTCGCCCTGCCGGATGGTGAGGTCTGTGCGGTCAAGGACCCTGTGCGCGCCATAGCTTTTGCAGATATGGCGCAGTGCGATCATATCCATTTGTTGTTGTTTTCTCCTTTGCTGAAAGATTGGGTACGGACCGGATCATACCGGAAAACTCCGGTTGCGTCCACCAACTATCCTGCAAAATTTGGTTTACATGGGCTTTACAACGCTGTTTTTTGACCCCGGACACAGAAAAACCCCCGGCGTACCGCTTTGCGGCGGTACGCCGGGGGTTAACTTATGTTATGCGCTTACACCCGGGCAATTACTTGCGGGGGTTCTTGATGGCAGCCTGTCCTGTGCCAATCCCG
>DWYK01000119.1 GCA_019118705.1 Candidatus Merdibacter merdigallinarum
ATAGTCAATGCGATTGGGCTGCTTGGTGTATTTCAATGACCGTTTCATAGCATCACTCCATTCACCACGTCAAGTAGTAACTATTATAGCACAAAATATCAAAGGTTTTGGTGAACATTAAGAAAAGAGCAAAAAAGCGGAGGATTGCGAGAGAAAGATCGTCCGCATGAGGAAATACCGGCTGAAAATTATGCTATAATAAAGAATTAGATGAAGAAAACGGAGTTGAGCGCAGTGGCAGAAAAGAATAAATTTACACCGATGATGCAGCACTATCTGCAGATCAAGCAGGAGAACCCGGATGCGATCATATTTTATCGTCTGGGGGATTTCTACGAGATGTTTTTTGAGGATGCCAAGACCGCTTCTCTGGAACTGGATCTGGTGCTGACCGGACGAAGCGCCGGTGTGGAGGAAAAGGTGCCGATGTGCGGGGTGCCGCATCATGCGGCGAACGTCTACATTCAGCGTCTGATCCAGAAAGGCTATAAGGTGGCGATCGTGGAACAGGTGGAAGATCCGGCTCTCGCCAAGGGACTGGTACAGCGAGAGGTCATCCGCATCGTAACGCCGGGCACGATCATGGATGAGAATGCAGATGAGAAAAATACCAATTACATTGCGTCGCTGTATGATTATCAGTATGGCATCTGTGTGGTCCTCTGTGAGATGACGACCGGTGAGATGAAGGCCCAGCTGATCGACAAGAGCGTGATCGCTCTGCAGAAGGTGCTGTTACAGAACAATGTACGGGAGATCGTGGTGGAGCACAGCTTTGATAAACGCCTGCGAAAGATGATCGAAGAGCTGGAGACGATCACCATCTCCGCGATGAATCACGATACGGTCAAGGAAACGTATCAGCGGCTGTTAAACGGCATCAGCGATCAGCGGGTGCATCATGCGTTTGGCCTGCTGATGAACTATCTCGATGAGACACAGAAGCGGACCATGACCCATTTACAGCCGGTGGAGATGATCTATGAACAGGGATTTCTGCAGATGGACTATGCGACGAAGCAGAATCTGGAGCTGACGGCCTCTCTGCGCGGCAGCGGGAAACAGATGTCGTTGTGGAGCTTCATGGACCACTGCATGAGCGCCATGGGCTCGCGTTTGTTGAAGAAATGGATCGAATACCCGCTGATCCAGGCAGCAGAGATCAAAAAGCGTCAGGATGCGGTCGCCTACCTCAGCGATGACTTCATGATCCGGGATGAACTGAAGGAACATCTGCGCTATGTCTATGATCTGGAGCGTCTGGGCGCCCGGGTCGCCTATGGCAGCGCATCCCCACGGGATGTCCTGCGTCTGATCCGCACGCTGGAACATGCGCCGGTCATCTTCGATCTGTTCAAGGGATGCCCCAGCTATCCGGAATATCGGACGATCGACACCTGCATGACGCTGCACGATCTGATCGACGGAGCAATCGTGGAGGAACCACCGCTGACGGTCAAGGATGGCGGTGTGTTCGTCGACGGCTACAATGAACGGCTGGACGAACTGCGTCGGATCAGCCGGGATGGAAAGAGCTGGATCCTGGAGCTGGAGGCCAGAGAACGGGAGCGGACCGGCGTCAAATCGCTCAAGATCGGCTATAACCGTGTATTCGGTTATTATATTGAGGTACGCAAGGGAAATCTGGAGGCCATCAAACCGGAATTTGGCTATGTGCGCAAGCAGACACTGGCCAATGCGGAACGCTTTATCACCGAGGAACTCAAGGAACAGGAAGATACCATCCTGCATGCACAGGAGGAAAAACTGCGGCTGGAGGCTGAACTGTTTACCGATCTGCTCAATCAGATCAAGGTGTATCTGCCAAAGCTGCACGATCTGGCGAATGCGCTGGCAACCATCGATGTGCTGTATTCCCTTGCGCAGCTGGCCGGGGAAAACGGCTATGTACGTCCACAGTTCCATGAAGGGCACCGCATCGAGATCATCGAAGGCAGACATCCGATCCTGGAAAGCATGATGAAGACGAAGCGGTATGTATCCAACGACCTGAAGATGGAAGAGGAACAGACCGTCAGCATCATCACCGGACCGAACATGGGCGGTAAGTCCACCTTCATGCGGCAGAACGCCCTGCTGGTCATCATGGCACAGATCGGCAGCTTTGTCCCGGCCCGTTCTGCCCTGCTTCCGGTATTTGATCAGATCTTTACGCGGATCGGTGCCAGCGATGATATCCTGAGCGGGAAATCGACCTTCATGGTGGAGATGATGGAGGCCAATCATGCGCTTCAGCATGCGACCGAGCATTCGCTCATCCTCTTTGATGAGATCGGCCGAGGCACTTCCACCTATGATGGAATGGCATTAGCCCAGGCGATGATCGAATACATCGATGCGAACATTCATGCCAAGACCCTGTTTTCCACGCATTATCATGAGCTGACCCAGCTGGGCGAAGAGAATGAGACGATCCGCAATCTGCATGTGGAAGTACATGAAGAAAAGGACGAGGTGACCTTCCTGTACCGCATGCTCGATGGCAAAGCGGATAAGTCCTATGGCATCAATGTCGCACGTCTGGCAAAACTGCCGGAGATCGTTCTGCAGCGTGCCCGTCAGCTGCTGGAAGGCTGGGAGCTGCAGGGAGATGGCGGCATCTATCAGCCGCAGATGATGGTGGTCGAAAAGGAAGACCCGCAGATGCGGGAGATCGCCGATATGATCGATATGGTCGACATCAACACGATGACGCCGATGGAAGCGATGAGCTTTCTCTATGAGCTGAAAAAGAAACGAAGCGCCTGATGACGTTCGATACCGATGATTTCCTGAACAGGAGATCATCTTTTTTATACCGGTAAAGCTTGCACATTTCGATCACAGTTATCAACAGAATAATTATCAAAAACGGTACGATCAAAACGATAACCAAATGGCATGATCCTATATGCAAAATAAGCATGGTCCACTATATTGACACTGTGTCAGAATGATTTACAATAAAGCTGACAGGATAACAGAAGCGACTGTTCAGGGAGCCGTGCCAGCCAAGGCTGCAGGCAGTCACGACAGCTGTTGTCATGTGCATGGGGCAGGATGATTTGACAGGAGAAAAACGGAGAGATGTGTTGAAAAGGCAATCGGGCTCCGGTGGTTCCTGTTTGTGGATCTTTCGACCCTGCGCTTCTTCTGGATAAAAAGAAGAAAAGACAGAAATGGAGGAACATTACTATGAAAAAAGCATTGGTAGCCTATTTTTCAGCCAGCGGTGTGACCGCTCAATTGGCCAGAACGCTGGCAGAGACGGTCGACGGAGATCTCTTTGAGATCGTTCCGGTACAGCCTTATACAGCGGCCGATCTGAACTGGACGGATAAAAAGAGCCGCAGTACGATCGAGATGAAGGATGCGATGAGCCGTCCGGCCATCGCTGAAACGGTCCGTGATATGCAGCGTTATGATGTCGTATTTGTCGGTTTTCCGATCTGGTGGTATGAAGCACCGCGCATCGTTCAGAGCTTTTTGGAGGCGTATGATCTCAGCGGCAAGACGATCGTCCCGTTTGCGACTTCCGGCGGCAGCGGCATGGGAAAGAGCGCATCGATCCTGCAGAAGAGCTGTCCAGGTGCTCATGTGGTCGAGGGCAGACGTCTGAATGGCCGCGCTTCACAGGCAGAACTGAGCCAGTGGGTCGCCTCTCTGCAGCTGTAAGGAGCAAATTGATATGAAACGAGCATGTTTGTGTGTACTGAGCCTGCTGCTGATGCTGGGGATGACGGCCTGTTCCCCAACGAGCGAAAACGAACCGGAAACGGACGCAACCGCTGAAGGGGAAGGGACAACGTCCGGATCCGATGCGCTGGTCGTTTACTTTTCGGCTACCGGCAATACCGAAAGCGTTGCGCGGACACTGGCACAGCTGCAGTCCGCAGAGCTGTATGCGATCGTTCCGACGGAGCCGTATAGCGAGGAGGATCTCGATTACAACAATGAATCCAGCCGCGCCAACACCGAACAGAATGATGAAAACGCCCGTCCGCAGATCAGCGGAACGATCGAAGACATCGAAGACTACGATGTGATCTATGTGGGATTTCCCATCTGGTGGGGAACACTGCCGCGCATCCTCTGCACGTTCTTTGATACCTATGACCTCTCCGGCAAGACGATCGCACCGTTTTGTACCAGCGGCAGCAGCGGGATTGACGAAGCGGTCCGGATGATCGAAACGCTGGAGCCGGATGCAGATGTGCGGGAAGGCGCGCGCATTGATGTAGATGAGGCAGAAAGTCAGCTGAAGGAATGGCTTTCCCTGATCCAGCTGAGCGAACAGTGATAAATGGGTACGCTGTCCAATATGTGGGAGTAAAACAAGATTGAAAACTCAAGGAGATACAGAACTAAAAAACGTTCCGTTGTTGTGCCCGAAATGTAAGCAGGAAACTCTAATCAATTTGCGACAACTTAATAGGTCAGTTATCCAAGAGCCGAACGCACAGCTGATCACATGCAGATTAAAATGCGGTTATCGGCTTTTTCACATGAATATCAAAAGCCGCCATACCGACAATCTTTTTTTGACCTATTAAGGAAATAGCAAAGCAAAGAAAAGACGTCAAGGGTCAAGATGAACGCTCCGCGCCCTTGATGGTTTTCCCGTCTTTGCTCACAGGCAGACAAGAGGGCGCAAACGGACAGACCGCTTGCGCCCTCTTTCATACTGTCTTGTTGTCATTTGTTTACAAAAAGCCTTGATTCCTGCGGCTTTGCGGGCGTGAAAATAGAGAGGTAAGGTTATATATTCACCTCCGCAAAAACATCGCTCTATTGCATAACAAAGCGGATATATAGCATTTCGTGATATACCCGCTTTCTGTTATTACAACCTGTTTGTCAGCCGTTGAATAGTTCCTTCTCCCTCTTTATCTGATATACAGAATGCTCATTTTTTTTGACTTACCAGAGATTCAGCAACAACTGCATGGATAAAGAGACGCCGGTGATCATGATCCAGCACAGAAAGCCCAGAAGGATCGGCTTGCCGCCGGTCCTGACCAGGTGGACGACATCTGTATTGAGGCCGATTGCCGCCATCGCCATGATGATGAAAAACTTAGATAGCTCTTTGAACGGCAGAAACAGCGCAGCATCTGCTCCCAGAGAAGTACACAGAGTCGTAAGGATGCTGGCGAGCAGGAAAAAGAGGACGAAGAATGGAAAGACCTTCTTTAAGGAGAAGGAGGCAGAAGAACGACCCTGTGCGGTCTGTCTTGCCTGTCGAAAAGCGAGGAACAGAGTGATCGGAAGGATGGCCAGCGTACGGGTCAGCTTGACGATCGTCGCGTGATCCAGCGTGTTTGCCATAGCGTGCATTCCATCCCATGCAGAAGCAGCAGCCGTTACCGAAGAAGTATCATTGATGGCAGTACCGGCAAACAGACCAAATCCTTCATTCGAAAGGTGAAGCAGAGAACCAAGTGCAGGAAAGATCAGAGCCGCGATCACATTGAACAGAAAGATGACGGATATCGATTGTGCGACTTCCTCATCCTTTGCCTGGATGACCGGCGCAGTTGCGGCAATGGCCGAACCCCCGCAGATCGAAGAGCCAACACCGATCAAGGTTGCAATATTTGTCGGAATCTTGGCGATCCTATGAAACAGCCAGGCGGTGACCAGAGAGATCGAGATCGTCGACACGATCACCGGCAGGGAAGAAACGCCCACACGGGCAACTTCCATGAGATTCAGTCCGAAGCCCAGCAGGATGACTGCCAGTTGCAGGACCTTTTTTGACGTATACGTAATGCCCTTTTGCAGACCGGGACCCCAGTGACAGAGCTGTGCCAGCACCATGCCGGCGAGGATCGCAAAGATCGGTCCGCCGATGACCGGGATCTGTTTGCCCAGCAGCCAGCAAGGCAGAGCAATCACAAAACAAAAGGCAATTCCAGGTAATGATGATATTCGTTCTGACATAATGATTCCCCCTAAACAGAAACAGTATAAACAAAATTACAAATAATGTATAATGATAATATGGAATAGATATATAAAAATTTATTATGATTTAGGAGGAGCTATGCTGGATTATCGGGTAGAAACATTTTTAACTGCTGCAAAAACGCTGAATTATACGACTGCTGCGAAGCTGCTGCACATCACACAGCCGGCGGTCTCCACACACATCCGCCAGCTGGAGGAGGAGTATCAGGTAAAACTGTTTGAACAAAAGGGAAAGCAGCTGTATCTGACCGAAAACGGACACCTGTTCTTTCAGCTGGCCTCCCGTATGAAAAATGATGATCATCATATGCGGCAGCACTTTCTGTCGGATGCGGCATTTCAGGAACTGAGCTTTGGGACGACGCTGACGATTGCGGACTACTGCATGAAAGAACCGCTGACGCGGCTGTGGAAACAGTTTCCGAATCTGCGTCTGCGGCTGACGGTCCAGAATACGGATGTGCTGCTGGATCAGATCCAATGCGGGCAGCTGGATCTGGCGATCGTGGAAGGTTATGTTCCAAAAGAGGCCTTCGATCAAGCGTTGTTTCAGACGCAGGAATACATCGCGGTCTGCCATCCGGACCATGTCTTCTCACGCGAAGTGCGCTCGCTGCAGGATCTGTGCGGGGAACCGCTGTTCATCCGTGAACCCGGTTCCGGTACCCGGGCGGTCCTGGAACATGCGCTGTCGATGCAGGAGCTGTCGCTGCAGGACTTTCTGATCGTGGGGGAGATCGGCAGCCTGCATACGATCAAACAGTGTGTGCTGGCAGACCTCGGTCTGGCATTCTTCTACCGTCCGGTCGTCGAAAGAGAACTGCGGGATGGGCGGCTGCGCCAGGTGCCGCTCAGAGAGCGGATCACACATACTTTCTCCTTTGTCTGGGCGAAGGACAGCATGTTTGCCGAACCATATCGAACGCTTTGCGCGCTGTTGTGTGAACCGTGTAAGGAGTGATCGGCTGTGCGAAGGAAACGGGGCACACAGCGTTCCTGTTTGTTTCGCATCGTTTCTTTGTCCCGTTTTGATTCGCTGAAATAGGCTTCTGCGAAAAAATGGTTTATAATAATTGAGAAACCGATAGGAGATGAACGTATGGGAAAGATCAATGTGCTCAGTGAGCATTTAAGCAATATGATCGCCGCCGGTGAAGTGGTAGAGCGGCCCAGCGGGATCGTAAAAGAGCTGGTCGAAAACAGCATCGATGCGCAGGCGCAGACGATCGCGATCGATATCGTGCAGGGCGGCATCGAAAGCATCACGATCACCGATGACGGAGAAGGGATGGACGCACAGGATGCGACGACGGCCTTTGAGCGTCACGCCACCAGCAAGATGAAAGAGGAAAATGACCTGTGGAACATTCATACGATGGGGTTTCGCGGGGAGGCCCTGCCTTCGATCGCTTCCGTGTCCCATGTGTTTCTGGAGACGAACAACGGCAGCGAATCCAGTGCGGTCGAAATTAGTTACGGTAAGTTTGTCGGCGCTCGCCCGGCTGCGT
Organism: Candidatus Merdibacter merdigallinarum; assembly: GCA_019118705.1. Taxonomy (GTDB): domain Bacteria; phylum Bacillota_I; class Bacilli_A; order Erysipelotrichales; family Erysipelotrichaceae; genus Merdibacter; species Merdibacter merdigallinarum. Next base: position 7,479 of record DWYK01000119.1, read on the forward strand.
GTCCGCTGGGAACGCGCATTCGCGTTGAGCATTTGTTTCAGCGTACCCCGGCGCGTTTCAAGCATCTGAAGTCGCCGCAGTATGAGTTTTCGCTGATCTCGGATGTCGTGCAGAAATTTGCGCTCGCCTATCCGGAGATCCGCTTTACGCTGAGCCATGACGGCAGGACCGTCTTTCAGACGAAGGGCAGCGGCAATCTGCGTGAGATCCTGATGCAGATGTATGACCGCAGCGTGGCCAAGAGCGCGATCGAGATCGATGGAGAAGACCTCGATTACCGTCTGCGCGGCATGGCGGTCCAGCCAAAGTACAACCGTGCCACCAAGTATTTCATCTTTCTGTTCATCAACCGGCGGATGGTACGCAGCTATCATCTGCAGAAAGCGGTGCTGGATGCCTATCATCCGTATCTGCCGAAAGACCGCTTTCCGATCGTCGTGCTCAATGTGGAGATGGATGCCCATCTGGTCGATGTCAACGTACATCCCAGCAAGTGGGAGATCCGTCTGTCAAAAGAGCGGCAGCTGGAGAAGCTGATCTATGATACGCTGCGCGAAGCGCTGAAGGAAAAGTTTGTATTTGTATCGATGGAAAAGCGGAAGGAGAAGCCGAAGGTGGAGGTGCAGCGCCTGGCGTTTGACTATATGGAAGATCCGCAGCTGCGAAAGCTGACACAGGAAGTGAACGAGAGCTTTGCATCGGTTGGTGACGCAGCATCGACGCAGAACGCTGTTTCCGATTTGACACGCGATCTCGCACAGGCAGTGTCTGTCACCGTCACGATCGATCCTGTGCCGGAAGAAGCAGCGTCGCCGCAGACGGACCAACCTTCACAAAACGAAGTGCGGGAAGAAGATGAGAGCGAGAAGGAGCCGATCGAGCGGCCCGCAGAGGAACCGAGTGCCCCATCGGCACTGACCACAGCGGCTGCGGATGAGAAAGCAGTGGCGAAGGAAGAAGCATTGCCGGAAGAAGCACCGAAAGAAGCGGTGACCTCCGCCCGTCAGCAGCTGCCGCAGCTGCGCATCCTCGGGCAGTTTCACAAGTCGTACATCCTGGCGGAAGGCGATGACGGGCTTTACATCATCGACCAGCATGCCGCACAGGAGCGTTATCATTATGAACAGATCCGCTCAGCGATCCTCTCCGGCAATACCGATACCCAGCAGCTGCTGTTGCCGCTGCAGGTGGAAACCAGCATTTATGCCGTCAGCCGGGTGGAGGAGCTCAATGCCCTGCTGGAGAAGATCGGCATCCGCTTTGAGGCATTTGGTGAACAGACGCTGGTCTGCCGTGCCCTGCCGCTGTGGATGAAGCAGGTGGATGAGCGCGCCTTTCTGGTGGATATGATCGACATCTGGCAAAGAGACCAGCAGATCGACATCGGATCGCTGCGGGAACATGCGATCGCGACCATGGCCTGCCACAGCTCCATCCGCTTTAATCGTTCCCTGACGATGGAAGAGATGGAAAAGGTCATCACAGATCTTCGCCAGTGTGAACAGCCGTTTCACTGTCCGCATGGCCGCCCGACCATCATCTGCATGAAAGATGCACAACTGCGAAAGGAGTTTGAACGTGGCTGATCGAAAAGAACCCATCATCGTCATCATCGGTCCGACCGGTGTCGGGAAGACTGCGCTCAGCGTCGAGCTGGCGAAGAAATTGGACGGAGAGATCATCAGCGGGGATTCCATTCAGGTATACCGTAAGCTCGACATCGGAAGCGCAAAGGTCACCAGAGAGGAACAGCAGGGCATTGCGCACCATTTGATCGATGAATATGATCCTGCCCAGGAATACAATGTCCGGCTGTTTCAGGAGCGCTGTCGTTCCTGTATCGAAGCGATCCGCTCCAGAGGAAAACAGCCGATCCTCTGCGGCGGTACAGGACTGTATATCAAGGCGGCGCTTTACGATTATGTATTTGAAGAAGAACAGCCGGATGCGGCACATCAGTCCTTTCTGGAAAGCCTGAGCAATGATGTACTGTATGCGGCACTGATGCTCATCGATCCAAAGGCCTGCCAGTCGATCCACCGCAACAACCGCCGTCGGCTGATCCGGGCGCTGATGATCGCACACAGCGGAACGAAGAAGAGCGAGCGGGAAGCACGGCAGGAACATCAGCCGCTGTATGACATCTTCTGGATCGGTCTGACGATGCCCCGCGATCAGCTGTATGCCCGCATCGATCAGCGGGTCGATCAGATGATGCAGGACGGTCTGCTGGAAGAGGTCCGTGGGCTGGCAAAGGATCCAAACATCTGGCAGACACCGGGGTTCAAGGGCATCGGTTATAAAGAATGGTACGGATATTTTCACGGCGAATGCGACATCGACACCTGCGTGGAAGCGATCAAGAAGAATTCCCGCAACTTTGCCAAGCGTCAGTATACGTGGTTTCGCAATCAGTTTGCGGTCAACTGGTACGATGTCCGCACATCCGGCTGGAAACAACAGCTGTGGAAGGATCTTGAGGGATGGAGGAAATGAGATGGAACAGGCAGATACACGAACAAAGCTGCTGATCGGAGAGGAAGGAGCCGCTGTGCTGAAGGCGCGTACCGTGTGTGTGCTGGGCATCGGCGGGGTCGGCTCTTTCTGTGTGGAAGCGCTGGCCCGCAGCGGGATCGGACGGCTGATCCTGGTCGATGGCGATGTGGTCGCTCCCAGCAATCTGAACCGGCAGCTGATGGCCGTTCAGGAAACGATCGGAAAAGCGAAGACGGAGGCGATGGCAGAGCGGATCCGGCAGTATCGAAGCGACATCGAGATCCGCTGTGTGAACCGGTTTTACGATGCGTCGCTCAATGAAGAACTGTTCTGTGAACCGATCGACTTTGTCGTCGACGCGATCGATACGCTCTCATCCAAACGCGACTGCATCGAGTACTGTCTGCTGCATCAGATTCCGTTTATCTCCTCCATGGGCATGGCCAACCGCCTGGATCCGACCAAGCTGACCATCATGGAGCTGATGAAGACGACCTATGATCCGCTGGCGAAGGTGATGCGTTCCATGATGCGCAAATCAATGGTCAAAGGTAAGATCCCGGTCGTCTGTTCGCTGGAACAGCCGATCCGGCAGACACGCATCATCAATGAAGATGGAAAGACCCGCAAGGAACAGATGCCGCCGGCAAGCTCTTCGTTCGTACCTGCGGCAGCCGGTCTTGCCTGTGCATCGGTTGTGGTCCGCACCTTGTTAGGAAAGGCTGAAAAGTTATGAAGCATGTATTCATCATCAATTCACAGAGCGCAGAGAAAAAAAGAAAATGGCTGACGGAGGAGATCCATCGGCTGTTTCCAGAGGACGAAGCGGTGATCGAAGTGACCGATCATCCCGGACATGCCAAGCAGCTGGCGCGGCAATACGCTTCCGAGGGCACTATGCTGCGCATCTATGCCTGCGGCGGTGACGGGACGCTGCATGAGGTCGTCAACGGCGTCCTGGGCTTTTCGCATGTGCAGGTTGCCGTCATTCCAATCGGGACCGGCAATGATTTCATCAAGGCCTTTCCTTCTTACCGCTCACAGGATTTTCTCTGTCTGGAAAACTATCAGGACGCAAAGCTGGCCAAAAGCGATGTGCTGATGGTGGATGAAGAGGCCAGCATCAACACGGTATCGGCCGGACTGGATGTCAAGGTCGCCTATCATGTGGACAAGTTCAAGCAGCTGCCTTTTGCCCATGGGGTCCTTCCGTATTTTCTGGGATTGCTGGTGTCCATGGCAGGGCCGATCAGCGAGGATCTGATCGTGGAGATCGATGGCCGCAGGGAAGCGTTCAGCGACTATCTGTTTGTCGTCGCCGGCAACGGCCGCTGTTATGGCGGCGGTTACTGTCCTGCGCCCAAGGCGCGTGTCGATGACGGCTGGTTTGACTATTCGCTGATCCGCAAGGTCTCCCGCGCAAAGATCATCACCCTATCGGGAAAATACAAAAAAGGGACCCATCTGGCCTATAAGGAATTTGTCCGTGACGGACGGGCGAAGACGATGCGCATCTGGACCGGCGGCAAGCGCATACGCCTGAACCTGGACGGAGAGCTTTACGAAACCAGCGATCCGCTGATCACGCTGGCCGAGCAGAAGATCCACTTGGCACTGCCAAATCCGCGATCCGGTGCATCCAGATCGGCGGAAGACCTTCCAACGGTGGAACGGCTGACCAAGGTCACTGATAAAAAAACAGAAAAACAGTCCTGCAGACGATGAAGATCGAATGCAAGACTGTTTTTTACAGACCGATGGACTGCAGATACTGACGCACGCCTTCTTCATTGTTGGTAGCGGTGACGTGTGCGGCCTTCTGTCGGGTGATGCGGTCGGCATTGCCCATGGCGACACTGTTGGGAAAGCGTTCAAACAGCGGGTGATCGTTGGCACTGTCGCCGAAGACGATGACCTGCTCTGCCGGAATGTGCAGCCGCTGACAGAGCTGAGCGAGCGCTTCGCCTTTGTCGACGTGTTTCTGATTGACCTCGATGCAGCTGCCGGAGAGATGAAAGATGCTGAAACGATCCGGTAGCCGACTGTCCAGATAGGCGCCCATCCGGCGGATCTGCCGGGGACTGCCGCGAAAACACAGCTTGTTGGTCTGTTGGCTGAGCGCGCGCTCCAGATCCTCAACGATGATGACGAGCGAAAACAACTTGGTGAGCGGGTGCGTCGGGTGAGGGAAACGCTGTCTGCCAAAAGCGAACAGCCGTTTCATGCGAGGACCGCCTTCCAGGAAGTAACAGCCCTCCTGCGGCGCATAGATCAACAGATGGAACGTCCGCCCGATACGCAGCAGCGTATGGATCTGGGAAGCGCTCAGCGAGGGAAAACGCAGAGACAGATCGCTCTGACATCCCTCGATGCCGCTGCCGTTGGTGTAGATCAGGTAGCCGTCGTACACATCCATCTGCAGCTGGCGGGCATACACCTCCATCTCAAATGGGCTTCGCCCGCTGCACAGCACGATGCGCAGCCCGTTTTGCTGGAGAGTGATCAGATGATCGACGGTCTTCGTCGGGATCTGCTCACGGCCATCCAGCAGTGTGCCGTCCAGATCGATGGCGGCCAGCTTAATTGTCGACTGCTTCCCCGTGTTTGTCATCTCCATCCTCCGATGCTGCTTTTTCTGCTTCCGCACGTTTTTTGAGCACGTATGTCTGGATGTTGAGCAGTCGCTTTTTCGTCCGCCGTACGCCGGTCGTCTTGGCGAACAGTCCGCTGAAGCCGCTGTCGCCGCTCTTTCCGTTTCTTTTCACCATCTCTTCCCGATAGGAGACACCGATGCCGTCTTCCAGCGGCTCAACGGTATAGCTCATCATGTTAGAGCCGCCGGAGGAATCGATTCGAGAGCTGTAACATTTTGGATAATCGTATTCGGTGATCGTCACCTGATACGATTGCCGCTTGTTTGCCTTTTTCGTATAGGACATGCCGCGCTTGATGTTCTTTACGCGCACGTGCTTGCCGGTCGCCTGCTGAATGTCATAGACGATCGCTTCGCCGATGGCGTCAAAAAATTCTTCTGCTGTGATCTCCAGCTTTACATTTACTTCCATACTGTCCTCCTGTTGTCTGTGTCTGCGTTGCGTGTGGATCTATCGTGCAGGATGGCGATCGCCTCTGCGATGTCATCCACCGTGTGTCTTGCTGCTGCTTCCAGCACCTGATCGCCGCGGATGGCAAAACCATAGAAGTGCTCCAGCAGACAGAGATCGTTGCGTCCGTCTCCGATGGCGGCCACCTGCGATGGATCGATGTGAAAATGCCGGGCGACGGCAGACAGCGCCGTGGCCTTGTTTACGCCTTTTGCACTGATGTCGATGCTGTTGCGGTTGACAGCCGTCTGTGCCTGCGGATAACGGCCAATGAGGAAGGCGGCCAGCTGTTCGGCCTCCTGTGCGCTCTGACACTCTGCACTGATGATGCAGATCGCATCGATGTCCGAGGGATGATCGACGAGCGGATACAGCGACCGGATCGTCTGCACATAGCGATCACACATCTCCTCATGCCCGTTGATCTGCATCCAGACCCGGTCACGTCCATAGACGGCGACCAGCAGAGAGGCGTGTGCACAGAGCACATCGATCATGTCGCGCAGATCATCGGACAGCGTGTGCTGAAAGAGCATGTTTCCTTCTGCGTCAAAGGCTGCGCCGCCGCCATACGTGATCAGAAAATGATAAGGGATCTGCAGCTGCCGGCAGGCAGCCTGTAACGAACGAGGGTCACGCCCGCTGACGATACCGAAGACATGGTCTTGGATAAAGGAACGGACGGCCTTCAGATCCCGGTCGGTGATCTGTTGAAAGCTGCGGCACAGCGTGCCGTCAAAATCCGAAGCAAGCAGTCGCTGAACGCTCATGACACACCTCCTGTAGATAAATATACAGGTATATTCTAACATTTTTTCCTGCGGTGTGACAGGAAAGATGGATGCTTTGTGCAGGTATGCAGAGAGCAATGGTCCGGTTTCGGCACAAACGGGATTTACGAAATTTCCAAAGCCTTAGGAAATAGTTTAGTTGAGAATGAGGGCCGCTGATTTTATAATGGAGCACGAAAGGACTTAGGATAGAAGTAAGGTAAGGTTAATGAAACAAAAATTTTCTGTTGTAATTGCCGGAGGAGGAAGCACCTATACTCCGGAGATCATCCTGATGTTGCTGGATAATCTGGACAAATTGCCACTTCGCTGCATTAAGCTCTATGATAATGATGAAGATCGTCAAAATAAACTGGCTAAGGCATGTGAAATCATCGTAAAAGAAAAGGATCCGGACATTGAATTTGTCGCGACCACCGATCCGCAGACGGCATATACCGATGTGGATTTCTGTCTGGCGCACATTCGTGTCGGACAGCTGCCGATGCGGGAGATGGATGAGAAGATCTCTCTGAAACATGGGGTCGTCGGACAGGAGACCTGTGGTCCGGGCGGCATTGCCTATGGCATGCGCTCGATAGCCGGCGTACTGGAAAACATCGACTATATGGAAAAGTATTCACCGAACTGCTGGATGCTGAACTATTCCAACCCGGCGGCGATCGTCGCGGAAGCGACCCGTCGTCTGCGTCCGAATTCCCGTGTGATCAACATCTGCGATATGCCGATCGGTCTGGAAAACAGCTATGCGCAGATCCTGGGCTTCAAAGACCGCAAAGAGATGGATATCCGCTATTTTGGCCTGAACCATTTCGGATGGTATACGTCCATCAAGGATAAAGATGGTAACGAACTGCTGCCAAAGCTGATCGAACATCAGCTTAAATACGGCAACTGTCCGGAAAATGAGGCCGAGGGCAACTATACGGACGACAGCTGGATGGAAACGGCTCGCAAGGTGAAAGATCTGGTCCGTCTCGATCCGACGACGACCCCGAATTCCTATCTGCAGTATTATCTGTATGGGGATGACATGGTCGCCCATTCCGATCCAAACTACACCCGTGCCAATCAGGTGATGGACGGACGTGAAAAGCGTGTCTTCGGTGAATGTGCACGGATCGCCGAAGCCGGTACGGCGGAGGACACGACGCTGGAGATCGGGATCCACGCTTCCTTCATCGTCGATCTGGCGACCGCGCTGGCGTTCAACACGCATGAGCGGATGCTGCTGATCGTCGAAAACAACGGAGCGATCGAAAACTTCCCGGATGATGCGATGGTGGAGATCCCATGCATCGTCGGAAAAGACGGCTATGAGCCGCTGTCCATCGGAAAGATCCCGACCTTCCAGAAGGGACTGATGGAACAGCAGGTTGCCGTGGAGAAGCTGGTCGTTGACGCATGGATCGAACACAGCTACCTGAAGCTGTGGCAGGCACTGACACTGTCCAAGACCGTGCCGAGTGCCAATGTCGCCAAAGCGCTGCTCGATGATCTCATCGAGGCAAACAAAGGCTATTGGCCAGAATTAAAATAAAGGAGGAAACTACATGAGCAAGGATTACAGCCTCTGGGCAGAGGCAAAGACCAAACACGGCCTGGCTGCAGACGAAGTCGTTTCCGGTCTGCAGAAGGCGATCCGCCGTTCGATGACCGAACTGGCATGCCGCTACGCATACGAACTGTATACGACATCACCGGTGCTGCTGGAGAAAGTGTGGAGCCGGCTCATGAGCATCTCGGTGGAAGACATCGGCTTTGGCAATCTGGATGCGGCACGCCACATCTATGTGCTCAATCAGATGCGCAAGGAATATGCGTACGATGATCCGGACCAGCCGATGTATTTCATCCATGCGATCCGCATCTTGTGCGCGAGCGAAAAGGATCGTTCCAGCGATTTCCTCAAGAACATCGTCATCAAGACAGCGGCGATGGGCGAGGTGCCGGAGATCATCGACCTGGCGCTGGACAAGCACACCAAGCGCGGCAAGGCGATGGGAAGAGATTCCAAACACTTCTTCAATGAAGGCTGCAAGGTCATCCCGCAGGCAGAGGTCGACAACGATTATCGGGAGCGTTACGGCAAGATCCTGGAGGAATACGATCCGGACAAGGTCGAAGAAGATGCGTTCCAGTATGCGATCGGCCGCGTATAGAGCCAAATGAACCTGAAAACGATCCTCTCTTTCCGGCCGATGACAGGGCCGTCGAAAGGAGGATCGCTTTTTTTATGAAAAGGCAAAGGAATGATATGTTTCACCTCAAAAGTGTTTTCAATCCACAGATGGTCGTGTATAATAGGTTCGGTACAAAGAACGGTACGGACAGATGATGAAGTCCCATTTCATCATCGCTCGCTTTGCATAAAACATCAGAAACTATCGAAGTGAAGTCACAGGAACCCCGGGGTTCCTTTTTGTATGTGTAAAGGAGGAAATCAGATGAAGGAAAATAAAATGGGAACGATGGAGGTCCGGCGTCTCATCCTGACGATGTCGCTTCCGATCATGATCTCCATGCTGGTACAGGCGCTTTACAACATCGTCGACAGCATGTTTGTCGCCAGGGTCAGCGAAGCGGCGCTGGCGGCGGTCTCACTGTGTTATCCGATCCAGATGATCATGGTGGCAGTGGCCTGCGGAACGGGGGTCGGGATCAATGCTCTGCTTTCCCGCTACCTGGGAGAAAAGAAACAGGAGAAGGCCAGCCAGGTGGCCATGCACGGTCTGTTCTGTGCCATCTGCAACTGGCTGGTGTTTGCTGTGATCGGACTGTTTTTCTCAGAAGCCTTTCTGCGCCTGTTCTCTGACGATGTGCAGATCATCATGATGGGGATCAGTTATATGCAAATCTGTACGATCTGCTCTTTTGGCGTCTTCGTGCAGATCACGTATGAACGCATCATGCAGTCGACCGGCAATACGATCTACAATATGGTCATCCAGGGAGTCGGTGCGCTGATCAACATCATCCTCGATCCGATCTTCATCTTCGGTCTGGGACCTGTGCCGGCACTGGGAACGGCCGGTGCGGCGATCGCTACGGTAATCGGACAGATCGTGGCGATGTTTCTGGGTATCATCATCACGCAGAAAAAAGTCCGAGAGATACAGCTCTCCGTGCGCGGCTTTCATATCGATGGCATGATCATGAAGGCGATGTATCGCATCGCAATACCGGCGATCCTCATGCAGTCGATCATGAGCTTCATGACCGTGATGATGAATATGATCCTGGCGCCGTTTTCAGAGATGGCGGTATCGGTCTTCAGCATTTACTACAAGCTGCAGCAGTTCGTATTCATGGCGGTGCTGGGCATGAACAACGCGCTGATTCCGATCCTCTCTTACAATTACGGTGCCAATCAGATGGAACGGATCAGGGAGGGCATCCGTTTTGCGCTTTGGATGTCCTGTGTCATCATGGCCATCGGTACCGTGGTGTTCCAACTGCTTCCGACCCAGCTGCTGTATCTTTTTGATGCGAAGGAGGCGATGCTGTCGATCGGGATCCCGGCCTTGCGGACGATTTCGGTCTCCTTCGTGTTTGCCGGGATCTCCATGGTGCTGTGTTCCGTATTTCAGGCGCTGGGAAGCCCGAACCATTCGCTGCTGGTCACCCTGCTTCGCCAGATGGTGATCCTGCTTCCGCTCGCCTATGGCTTTTCCTCTGCTTTTGGTCTGGATATGTGCTGGTGGTCGTTTCCAATTACCGAGGTGCTCTGTGCGCTTTTATCGCTGTATCTGCTGCGAAGCGTGCAGAAGCGAGTATTACTGCAGTTGCAGTGATCCAAGGAAGCTATCTCAGCCGATCGGCTGAGGGGCTTCCTTTTCTTTCTCCAGCAGTCGGGCGGCAGTGGTGTCGATGCCGATCGCACCCAGCGGTGCGCTGATCAGGATGGACAATACAGCGACGGAAAGCACGATCTCCCCGCAGGCCAGTCCCATGCTCAGCGGAAGCGAACCGATGGCAGCCTGTACGGTCGCTTTTGGCAGGTAGGCGATCACACAGAACAGCCGTTCTTTTCGGCTGAGCGGCGTACGCCACAGACAAAGCAGGACACCAAGGGAACGGATGCTCAGCGCAAGGAAGATCATGAGGACGGCAAGTGCGCCTGCATTCATCGTGTAGCGGATGTCGACGGCGGCACCGACCAGGACAAACAGCAGGATCTCTGCCGCGATCCACAGCTTACCGAGCTTTTCAGAGAGGCGTGCGGTGACCGTGGAAGGAGCGCTCCGCTGCAGCGTGCAGGCCATGGCCACGACGGCCAGCAGCCCGGACAGGGAAAGGATGCCTTTCAGCCAGGTCTCCGCTGCCAGCAACAAAAAGGAGGTTCCCAGGATGAGGATGATCTTGTTGCTGTTTCGGATCGTGTGTCCATGATGAAAGGCGAAGTCGAACAGGCGGGAGAGCAGGATCCCGGCAAAGATGCCGAGCAGGGCGCCGAAACAGATGGAGACCGGTACCTGAAGCAGATCACCGGCGTGAAAGCTGCCGCCCTGCGCCATGGCGACAAAGGTCGTAAACAGGACGATGACGTAAATATCGTCACAGGAAGCACCGGCCAGGATCATCTGCGGGATCCCCTTGGCAGTACCGCGGTGTTCCTCCATCAGTGCGACCATGCGGGGAACGACGACCGCAGGAGAAACGGCACCCATCACCGCTCCCATCACTGCGGCATCCGTCAGCGAGATGTGCAGGATGGAAGGGGCGAACAGCACATAGGCGAGGATCTCAAAAGTAGCCGGAACAAATGCCATCATCACGGCCGGACGCCCTACTTTCTTCAGATCGGCGATGTTGAGCGACAGTCCTGCCTTCAGCAGGATGATGACCAGCGCCATCTGGCGCAGATCCGAAGAGACGGAAAGGATCGAAGGATCCAGCAGATCCAGTACATGCACTCCCAGCAGGATGCCGGTCGCCAGCAGACCGATGATGCGCGGAAGCTTCAGCAGCTGAGCCAGCGATGCCAGCGCAGAACCGATCAAAAAGATCAAAGCGAGCGAAGTCAACATAAGATATTCCTCCTGACAATAAAAAAGCCGATGGTTCCTGCGATAAAAAAATCACAGAAGTCATCAGCTGAACAGCGGTTTAGGGGGCTTCCCCAGGGGAGAACTTCATTCCCGGACATTATTTTATAAAATGTTTCTGAAATTGTAAAGAGAAGATACGCTCAATTCCAGAAGACTTGTTTGCGAAAAATCACTAAGAAGATATAACAGACAGAAGAACTTCAGAATGAGCATCGTTCGACTTGCCTGTGTAGTATGAGAACGTCTTGAAGAGAGTGATAAAGCGATCTATAATGAAGAGGATGAGAACACCTATCCTTTGTTACGATGCTTGATAAAACAAAGATGATATTTTGTAAAGGAGGCGATCCTGTTATGGCACAGGCATTTTTAGAGTTGATCAAGAGTCGGCGCAGCATTCGTTCGTATCGTCCGGATGCCATACCGAAGGAACTGCTGGATGCGGTGCTGGAAGCGGGAACGTATGCGCCAAGCGCCATGGGAAGGCAGTCAGCGACGATCGTTGCCGTAACGGACAAAGCGGTTCGTGACGAGCTGATGCGGCTGAATGCGGAAGTGATGGGGAACCAGAGCGATCCGTATTATGGAGCGCCGGTCATCGTGCTGGTGCTGGCCGATGGAACGATCCCGACCTATATCGAAGACGGCAGCTGTGTGCTGGAGAATCTGATGCTGGCGGCGCATGCTGTTGGGCTGGGCAGTGTCTGGGTCAACCGCGAGCGGCAGATCTTTGACAGCGAACGCGGAAAACAACTGCTGCGGGAATGGAACCTGCCGATGACACTGCGCGGCGTCGGAGCGATCGCCCTGGGCTATCCACAGGGAGAGGCCCCACAGCCAAAAGAACGCAAAAAGGATTATATCGTACACATCTGAATCGATCGCAAAGAACAGGTCTGGCAGCCCAGGCCTGTTTTCTTTCGGCTCATAGTCTGGATTGAATCGAATGAGTGGAAGGAGGAAGCGGAATGAATTTCAAACAGAAGAAATTCGGATGTGAACAGGAAAACAGAGCATTGCAGCAGGACAACTGCTGGGATTGTGCGTGCAGCTGTACGTGTCCACCGTGTGAATGCTGCCCGGGGCCGACCGGACCACGGGGACCAAGAGGCTGTGACGGCCGGCCGGGAGAAAGAGGACCGCAGGGCATTCAGGGGCCATATGGTCCGCAGGGACCAAAAGGCGATCGCGGTGCGACTGGTCCAACTGGCCCGCAGGGGCCTGCCGGTAATACCGGCCCGGCTGGTGTACAGGGACCGATGGGACCAACCGGCGCAACCGGGCCACAAGGTCCAACCGGCCCGAGCGGTCCTCGCGGGGAACAGGGCCCACAGGGTCTCCAGGGTCCGATCGGAGTCACCGGTCCACAGGGACCGACCGGCCCAACTGGCGCAACAGGTGCGACCGGAGCGACCGGACCACAGGGTGAACCGGGCATTCAAGGGTTGCAGGGCGTACAGGGGCTTGCTGGTGTAACCGGTGCAACCGGCCCGACTGGT
>DWYK01000120.1 GCA_019118705.1 Candidatus Merdibacter merdigallinarum
GATGTATACCCCGGTCTATCTTTCCTATGAGAAGGGGTCGACGACGATCGGCAGCGGAACGATCGACAGCTTCATCACCATTCTCGATGAAGACTTTGCCCTGGATTATTATACGGAAGTCGACGTGACGATCGAAGGAGCCAAAGCGTACAATTCATATGAAGATGTTTATTTTGATGTGACCGATCCGGTGAAGAGCCGCCTGGAATCGCTGGGATTGGAACGTGCGGATCTTCGCCTGGATGAGATCAAGGCGGCGGCCACCGAAGAGTATGAGGACGGTGTCGCTGAATATGAGCAGGCGGTGGAGACGTTCAACACGCAGATCGAGGATGCTCAGCAGCAGCTTGACGATGCGGAAAACCAGCTGGTCATCTCTCAGGCAACGCTCAATTCCTCGCAGCTGTATGCCCAGCAGGAAGTTGCCAGCGGGGAGAGCCAGCTTGCCATGCTGGAGAGCATGCTGGAAAGCGCAAAACAGCAGCAGTCTTCCATGAAGGAACAGCTGCGTGCACAGATCGAATCGCTGCAGACCCAGCTGGATTCGCTCAAGGAGCAGCAGGATGAATACGAACAGCTGGTCGAGGAGAACGATCAGAAGATCGCTGAGCTGCAACAGCAGCTGGAAACGGCGGATGAAGCAGAGAAACCGGCGATCGAGGCTGAGATCCGTCTGCGCCAGCAGGCAAAGGAAAGTGCCCAGCAGGCCTATGATGCGCTCGTGTCGACGATCGCTACGCTGCAGGGACAGCTGGATGCCCTCAAGGAACAGCTGGACCAGACAGATGGTTATATCACGGAGCTGGAGGGCATGCTGGAAGAACAGCGGACACAGCTGGCACAGGCAAAGGCGGCGGCCGATCAACAGATGGAAGAAGGACAGCAGCAGATCGATGACGGCTGGGAAGAGCTGGCACAGGGAAAAGCGGAGCTTGCCCGTCAGAAGGCCCTGGGCGAAGCGGAGCTGGAGCTGGCAAAAGAACGGCTGGACAAAGCGAAGGAACAGATCGATGCGATCAGCGATCCGCAATGGTATGTGCTGGACCGTGAATCGCAGTATTCCTATATGGACTATGGCAGCGTGGCCGACCGCATGGAAGGCATCGCGAAGGTATTTCCGGTCTTCTTCTTTCTGGTGGCGGCGCTCGTGTGTCTGACGACGATGACCCGCATGGTCGATGAGCAGCGCGGCAACATCGGTACGATGAAGGCGTTGGGCTATGGAAAGGGTGCCATCGCTTTAAAATATCTGCTGTATGCGTTTATCGCCGGAGTCGTTGGTTCCATCCTGGGCTGTGCGCTGGGCATGTGGATCTTCCCGACGGTCATCTTCAGCGCATGGAATCTGATGTATAATCTGCCTTCGCTGCAGTTTGTCTTTCAGCCAGGGCTGATGTTCACGGCCAGCGCGCTGGTCATCGGCGTGACGATGCTGGCAGCATTTGCGGCCGTTTACAAGGAACTGATGGAAGTGCCGAGCCAGCTGATGCGTCCTAAGGCGCCGAAGATCGGAAAAAAGATCTTGCTGGAACGCTTCCCGGCTCTGTGGTCCCGCTTCTCTTTTACCTGGAAGGTAACGGCCCGCAACATCTTCCGCTATAAGAAACGCTTCTTTATGACCGTGGTCGGCATTGCCGGATGCAGCGCTCTGCTGGTGGCTGGTTTTGGCATTCAGGACAGCATCTCGGATATCGTTGATAAACAGTATGAAGAGATCTTGAACTACGATGCGCTCATCAGCTTTGAAAGCGATGCGACCATGCTGGAAAAGGATGACTTCCTGCGACAGCTGGAAAACGATGATCGTATGGAATCGGTCATCGGCGTGGAACAGCTGGCGGTCACGGTCGACAACAACGGGGAAGACAGTTCGGTCTCCGTCATCGTTCCAAACGATGTGAATGAATTTGCTTCGTTTACCACCCTGCGTCACCGCGGCAGCGAAGAGGCAGTCGCTTTGGGGGATGACGGCGCGCTGATCAGTGAAAAACTGGCGATGAATCTGGGCATCGGCTCAGGTGATACGATCACCATCAAAGACGGAGATGGTGTGGAACGTGATATCAAGATCGCTGATGTTGTTGAAAACTATGTCGGACATTATCTGTATCTGTCCCCGCCTTACTTCCGTGAGGTGTTTGCGGAGCGTCAGAGCGATACAGCCGTATTGGCAAAAACAACATCGACCGACGCTGATTTTGAGACGGCATTGGGGGAGGATCTGATGAGCGAAGAGATCGTGTCTTCCGTCACGTTCTACTCCGGCTTAGCTTCCACATTTGATGATACGATTTCCTCTTTGAACTTTATCGTCGTCGTGCTGGTCATCGCAGCCGGTCTGCTGGCTTTTGTCGTCCTCTATAATCTGACCAATGTCAACATCTCCGAGCGGATCCGGGAGATCGCGACGATCAAGGTGCTGGGCTTCTACGACAACGAGGTCAGTTCCTATGTCTTCCGCGAAACGATCTTCCTGACGATCATCGGCGCGCTGGCAGGTCTGGTGCTGGGCATCGGTCTCCACCAGATCATCATGAGCCTGGCCGAGATGGAGAGCGTCATGTTCGGCCGCAACATCGAAGCCATCTCCTATGTGATCTCCTTTGCGATCACGATGCTGTTTGGC
This sequence comes from Candidatus Merdibacter merdigallinarum, assembly GCA_019118705.1. Classification (GTDB taxonomy): domain Bacteria; phylum Bacillota_I; class Bacilli_A; order Erysipelotrichales; family Erysipelotrichaceae; genus Merdibacter; species Merdibacter merdigallinarum. Next base: position 2,627 of record DWYK01000120.1, read on the forward strand.
ATGATCGTCAATCTGGTGATGTATCGCAAGCTGAAACGCGTACAGATGGTGGAGTCGCTCAAATCGGTAGAATGAGAATTTTGTGAAAGAACTTTCAGTGAAAACTGGAAGTTTTTTCTTGAGGCATCCCTTGTTTTCGCTTATAATAAAACCATGCTTTTGTAAGGGGGCCTGCAGGATATGAAAGATGGAAAGCTGATACTGCCGGAGAACTACGAAAACCGGCTGGACTATGTGGCAACGGAGATCGCCATCAAGAACGTAAAGGATCTCTTTGAGCGCCGTCTGGCCTATCATCTGAACCTGATGCGCGTATCGGCACCGCTGTTCGTGCGTAAGGACAGCGGGCTCAACGATAACCTCAACGGGGTGGAGCGGCCGGTCACCTTTGATATCCGTGACATCGAAGGGGATGTGGAGATCGTGCATTCGCTGGCCAAGTGGAAACGCATGGCGCTGAAGCGGTATGGCTTTGAGGTCAATAAGGGCATCTATACCGATATGAATGCGATCCGCCGCGATGAGGAAGTGGACAACCTGCACTCGGTCTACGTCGATCAGTGGGACTGGGAGAAGATCATCTCTCCGCAGCAGCGCACGCTGGCCCACCTGCAGGAGACGGTCAAAAAGATCCTGCTGGCATTGACAGAGACCCAGCAGCAGCTGTGCAGCGTCTTTGAGAATCTGGAGCCGTTCATCTCACCGGAAGTTTCCTTCATCACTTCACAGGAGCTGGAGGATCGCTATCCGCTGTTGACACCGAAAGAGCGGGAATACGAATACACGAAGCAACACGGGACGGCTTGCATCCTGCAGATCGGCGACAAGCTCAAAAGCGGGATCCCGCATGACGGACGGGCTCCGGATTATGATGACTGGTCGCTGAACTGCGACATCCTGATCTATTATCCGATCATCGATCAGGCGGTGGAGATCTCCAGCATGGGCATCCGCGTCGATTCGATGTCGCTGCTGTCCCAGCTGGAAAAAAGCGGCTGTATGGATCGCATCGCCCTTCCGTTTCACAAGGCGCTGCTGGCCGGAGAACTGCCGCTGACGATGGGCGGGGGCATCGGACAGTCCCGCATCTGTCTGCTGCTGCTCAACAAGGCGCACATCGGTGAAGTGCAGGCAGGCGCCTGGCCGACACCGATGATCGAAAAATGCCGTAAGCACAATATCATCCTGTTATGACAGGGGAAGAGGAGCCGTCGACCGATCGTTCCTCTTTTTTGCGTTTTGGAAGGAAAATGAGCAGAAATGAAAAAAGGGTGGTAATTCACAGGAAAATGGGATATAATAGTATCGCTTTGAGTGTGCCCGTAGCTCAATTGGATAGAGTGTCAGATTCCGATTCTGGAGGTTGCAGGTTCGATCCCTGTCGGGCGCGCCATTTTTTTTTGTGAAACAGACAAAGCGTTACAGGCGCTTTGTACGATAAAGCAGGCGGCTGACGGCAGACGGGCGCGAGGGAACGGATCTGTCCGTTGCGATGCGCAAGAGGGAGAAGATGCGATGAAAGGATATCTGTTTGACCTGGACGGCACGCTGATCCAATCGATGCATGTATGGGAGGATGCGGTGTTCCGTCTGTTTGAAAAGCTGAATCTGACGATGGATGTCGATGAGGCGCGCGATGTGTTCTCGGCGATGAAGTTCACCGAGGTGCTGGAGGCGATCATCGAACGCTTTGACCTGAAGATGGATGTCGCAGCGCTTTATGATCTGGTCATCAGCGATGTGCGGGAACAGTATGCCCATACGGTGCCTGCTGTCGAAGGTGCCGTCGAATATGTCCGAAACTGCCGGCGGCAGGGAAAACGCATGTGTGTGGTGACCGCCAACGATACGCCGCTGACAGAGATGGTCCTGCAGCGACTGGGCTTCCTGGAAGACATGGAATTCATCCTCTCCAGTGAGGAGAGCGGACTGACCAAGCGCACGCCGCAGATGGTGCTGGAGGCCGCACGGCGGCTACAACTGGATCCTTCTGAGTGTGTCATGCTGGAAGATTCACTGTATTCGATGAAATCCGCAAAGCAGGCAGGCTGTTATGTGATCGCTGTCGCCTCTGCGGACCAGGCGGACTACGCACAGATCTGTGCCACTGCGGATGAAGTGCATGAGGATCTGCGGACAGCTTCGATCCGATGAGGGAGAACGAATGGGTTCTTCCTTTTTTTTAATGGATCAGATAAAAATGAAACACTTTTCATCAAAAAGGTGCATTCAGATCAGAACAATTACAGAATATGTTTGAATGAATCGGCCGATTTTGAAAATTTTTTCTTCATTCTATTGTATAATGAAAGATATCCGCAGGAATATGCAATGAAAAGAAAGGATGAAGCTTGTGGAATTATTGAAACTTCTGGGAATCGTCATTGTCATCGTCGGATTTGTGATGAAGATGGATTCCATTCTGATCATCATGGCGGCTGCCGTCGTGACCGCGCTGGTCAGCGGCATCGATCTGGTCACGCTGCTGGAAACGCTGGGCTCCAGCTTTGTCTCCAATCGTAGCATGTGTACTTTTGTCATCGTTTTCCTCGTTACGGGAACGCTGGAGCGCAATGGCCTGAAACAGGCGGCCAGCGACCTGATGACGAAATTTAAGAATGCGACGGCCGGTGTCGTCATCGGCATCTATGGTGTCTTTCGTCTGTTTTTTGCGGCCTTCAATATCAGCTTCGGCGGTGCGGCCGGCTTTATCCGTCCGATCGTCATGCCGATGGCGAGTGCAGCGGTCGAGCGGGACGGCAAGCCGATCGACCCGGATCATCTCGAACAGCTCAAGGGAATGGCAGCCGGCATGGATAATGTGGCATGGTTCTTTGGACAGGTGCTCTTCGTCGGTACCAGCGGCATGTTGCTGGTGCAGTCGACGCTGGCAGATCTCGGCTATCAGGTCGAATTGCTGGATCTGATGATGGTGCAGATCCCGGTGGCGATCACTGCGGTCGCTGTCGCGATCGTCTATTATTATCTGAAAGATCGTCAGCTGATGAAACGACGTGCGGCAGGAGGTGAGTCCTGATGCGCGATCCGATCGAATATTTCATGAGCGCGGAGGTCACGCTTTCTGATAAGCTGCTGGAGGTCCTGTATCTCGTGATCGGACTGCTGTGCATCTATACGGCCTTTGTCAATCTGAAGGACAAAAAGAATGATAAGAACATCGGAACGTTCATCTTCTGGCTGATGCTGGGTCTGATGTTCGTGCTGGGACCATGGATCCCGCCACTGTATACCGGCATCCTGATGGTGATCATGGTGTTGGGCCCGATCTTCAAGCAGGTCAAGCGCGGCAGTGAGCCGGAACCGACGGTGGAAGAAACACAGCGCAATTACAGGAAGGTCGGCATGAAGGTGTTCGTACCGGCGCTGTGCATCGGTGTATTTGCGCTGGGATTTGCCCTGTTTACCTCGATCTCGCCGCTGGTCGGCATGGGGGTCGGCGTCTTTGTGGCGGTGCTCATCTTGATGGTCTACTCGCGCGAGAACAAACCGCGCATCTTCCTGCATGACTGCCGGCGCATGCTGGATATCGTTGGACCGCTGAGCATGTTGCCGACGCTGCTGGCGGCGCTCGGTTCGGTCTTTACCTCTGCCGGGGTCGGCGATGTCATCGCCCAGCTGGTATCCAATATCATCCCCAGCGGCAACATCGTCGTCGGTATCATCGTCTATGCGGTGGGCATGGCCATCTTCACGATGATCATGGGCAACGCATTTGCGGCGATCACCGTCATGACCGTCGGCATCGGCGCACCGTTCGTGCTTTCGCTGGGAGCGGATCCGGTTGTGGTCGGATCGCTGGCGCTGACCTGCGGCTACTGTGGGACGCTGTGTACGCCGATGGCGGCAAACTTCAACATGGTGCCGGTCGCCGTGCTGGAGATGAAGGACAGCAACGGCGTCATCAAGAAACAGGTGCTCATCGGTGTGATCATGCTCGTATTGCAGATCATCTACATGATCGTCATGTGTTAGGAGGACAGGTATGAGAAAAGTGTTGATCACGGGCTTTGACCCGTTTGGCGGCGAAACGATCAATCCGGCGTTTGAGGCGGTGAAGCTGCTGCCGGATCAGATCCTGGATGCGCAGATCATCAAGCTGGAGGTTCCGACCGTATTTGGCAAGGGGCCGCAGAAGACGGTCGAAGCGATCGAAAAGGAACGGCCGGATTTCGTGTTGTGCATCGGACAGGCTGGCGGACGTTCCCAGCTGACACCGGAATTTGTCGGCATCAACTATGCACAGGCCCGCATCCCGGACAATGAAGGCAATCAGCCGCTCAATGAACCGCTGGTCGTCGGCGCTCCGGACGCATATTTCACGCAGCTGCCGGTCTACGCCATGGTGGAGAAGATGAAGGCAGACGGTCTGCCGGCGGCGGTTTCCTACACGGCCGGTACCTACGTGTGCAATGCGATGATGTACTGCGTGCTGCATGCGCTGCATACGAAATATCCGACGATCCGCGGCGGCTTCATGCACGTGCCGTATGCGACGCAGCAGACGGTCAGCCAGCCGGCCGGTACCCCGGGCATGGCTCTGACGGACATTGCCAGAGGCATTGAACGCAGCGTGGAAGCGATCCTGGAGAACCGCGAGGACATCACGGCTGTCGGCGGAGAAACACACTGATGTTTGAAGCGGAACAGCTGGCGGAGCCGATCCTGCTGTGCGGGGTCGAACTTCCAGCGAGCGAAGCGACGATGTTTGAGGATCTGCAGGTGCTGAGCCGGGCATACGCAAAAGAAAAGCCGCAGATCCGTTATCAGAAAAAGCCGGTCTATACGATGGTGGCGACCTCCTCCAGAAGGCTGTTCATGGGGGATGTCGTCGAAAAGAAGAATCCGGGCAGAAAGCATCTGCAGATCCGGAAAGGACAGTGGGTCGTCAAAGTGGCGATCCCTTACCGCATGCAGGCAGCGCTCCCTGCCAAGGTCGCCCGTCTGCGCAAGCAGTTCTATCAGGACTGGCTGCCGGATCAGCCATATACATCTGCATCGTGGCAGGACCTGGAGGTCTATCATTACCGTCAGCGCTATTTCCGCAAGTCGGTCAAGATGGTGATGGAACTGTGGTTCTGCCTGGAACCGAAAGTGAAGGAATAAAAAAGAGGTCATCGAGCGGCGGCTGCTGTTGGATGACCTTTTTCATGCAGAAGCGAAAGGAGATCTGGTCGTGGGAAACGAATGTTGGCTTGAAGGTCGTCTCTCTTCCGTCTTCTGCACCAACAGTATGACAGCGGTTTGTAACAGAATCGTCAGAGAAATGTTTGGATCTTGTAAATGAGGAGAGCGAAAAAAAGCCGTGCGCACCGGCACGGCAGAAATCGGTCACTGTTGTTCAAAATGGCGGATGAGCGCATCGCCCAGTGCGCATGCCAGCTGTTGCTGGAAGTCGGCATCGCCCAGTTTTTCCATGTCATCCGATGAGGTGATGAAGCCCAGCTCCAGCAAGACGCTGGGTGCCTGGGTGAAGCTCAGGACATGCAGCGGGAATTCATCCTGATCGCGGATCTCCCGATCGCTCGTATAGTTGAGCGATCGAAGCGCTTCGTGGAGCTGAGAGGCGATCGCATAGGAATTGGGATCGGAAAAGGAGGTCCAGACCTCAAAGCCGTCCGCTTCTTCCTCGGAAGAGTTCAGATGGATCGAAACGAAGGCATCGGTGTCATAGGCATTGGAGATCTGGGTCCGTGCGTTGAGATCTTCGGCTTCATCTGCAGAGAACGCCTGATCCTCCTGACGGGTGTAGATGACCAGATATCCCTGTTCCTGCAGGTATTGTCCCAGACGCAGGGTGATCGCCAGCGTGATGTCTTTTTCCGTGTAGCCGTTGCCGATGCTGCCGCCGTCCATTCCGCCATGTCCGGCATCCAGGACGATGATGTGCTGCAGATTCTTCAGCCGACGGATCCACTGAGTGAAGGGACCGTCCGATTCCTCTGTGGTGCGAAAGAAGGCGGAGACCTCTTCCGGCGACGCTTCTTTGTAAAGGGCCTGCGGCTGTGTCGCCGTCATCGCATAGGAGATCAACAGCACGAGGCTGAGGATCAGCGGTCGCAGGATGACCATCTTGTTCGTTTTCCGCATGTGGGGCGCCTCCTTTCCCGGCAATGTATTCATTATACTAATTCTGAGCATATTGTAAAGAAAAATCGTACCGATGTAAAATACCTGAATTTGATGACATTCGATGCTTTTTGGGAATATCTGAGGGTGCATCTGTTTTCAAGGCGGGCAAAAAAGAGGGGCGTTCGTGCGCGCGGATCCGGAGAAGTTGTTATAATGGAAAGAGATGCGGGATGGTTCAAGATGCCGTGAACGGTGTGATCGGCAGAAGAAAGAGAGGAGAGAACGGGATGGAAACGTATGAGCGGATCAAGGAGCTGTTTGAAGCACATGGCGATGCGCAGCGGGCAGCTGCCATGTCCGCCTATCTGCGCGATCAGTTTTTGTTTTACGGGATACCGACACCACAGCGTCGGGCGCTGATCCGCCCGTTGTTGCGGGCGGAGAAACAGGCAGGGCGCATCGACTGGGCACTGCTGGACCTCTGTTACGCAGATCCCCATCGGGAAATGCAGTATGTCGTCTGTGATTACCTGCGCAGCCTGCAGGCGCTGCTGACGTATGAGGATCTGGACCATATCCAGGTCTATGCGCAGACAAAGTCCTGGTGGGATACGATCGATTCGCTGGATCAGACCATCGGTGCGATCGGTCTGCGGGATCCTCGGGTCGATGAGCGGATGCTGGCATGGGCGCAGGATGCGGACTTCTGGCTGCGACAGATCGCTATCGATCATCAGCTCGGTCGGAAAGAACGGACGAATACCGCTTTGCTGGAACAGATCCTCGTGTGGAACCTGGGCAGCGAGGAGTTCTTCATCAACAAAGCGATCGGCTGGAGCCTGCGGGGATATTCCAAACAGGATCCGGCATGGGTCCGTGCGTTCATCGATGCGCATCGGGAAACGATGAGCGCACTGAGCATCCGGGAAGCGAGCCGTTACCTTTGAGGTCACGATCCGTCCGCTTTGACGAAAACTGACATCATTACCTGTCGGACGGGGCAAACAGCGGAGCAAACTTCTCCGGATCATCGAAACGGTCCGGCCGAGACAGAGAAAAGGCGATGAACCGCTGATCCATCGCCTTTTTATCTTAAATGGTGGAGGCTAAGGGACTCGAACCCATGACCCCTTCCACGTCAAGGAAGTGCTCTCCCAACTGAGCTAAGTCTCCATGTACCTAACATATTAACAAATTTTCAGACTTTTGCAAGCATTTCTGTATGTAAATTTGCATTTTTTGTTTCTTTTTCATCAAAAGAAACGGATCCTTCCTCGGAAGCGTCCATCTGTCACCACAGGTTTCGTGTTATAATAAGGCCATTCAAACAGTCGGATCGCATGGTGTCTGAGCGTACAGGAGCGATGAACCTTTCGATCGGAAGGGACAGAGAAAGGAGAGCAAAGCGATGGAGCGAACACTGGCGATGTTTCTGAAAGAAAACCCGTTTGACTATGATGCGGAACAGCTGTGCCGTCTGAAACAGGAAATCGACCATCCCCAGGATGGTCGAAGCAGTGATGAAAAGATCGACTGTCTGCTCTGGCAGCGGGGCCAGAAGTCCAGACAGGAATCATTTTGCCGTTATGTTGTCCGCAATCTCCCTTGCCGGCGCTATCCGCATCTTCTGGAGGTGGGGTGTGGTCGCCAGGCGCGCCTGTCACAGCTGCTCGCTCAGCAGGGATATCAGATGAGCGCGATCGATTCAAAGCTGTATCGTGTGCCTGCACATGTGGAAGGGATCGCTGCCTGTTTCCATCATGAGAGAACACCGATCTCTTCTTACGATGCCGTCATTGCGCAGGAACCCTGTGACGCAACTGAGCACATCGTCCGCTCATGCATAAGGGAACAGAAGGATTTTGTGATCAGCCTGTGTGCAGAGGCGCATCGGCTGATCAGCGGAGAACAGCCGGCTTCCATCGAGGCATGGTATCGATACCTGGTGTCGCTCGATCCTGCACATACCGTGATCATCTGTCCATCGATCATTCCGGGATATGCGACACCGATGATGATCGGCCGCTTCCGGTGATGAACGCAGAACGAAAAGAGAGCGGAACCGTCATTTTCGCATGACAGCGTCATCCCCACGCAGCAGCTTCTGATAGTCGATCTTGAGGATCGTGTCCGCATAGCGCGGATCCTGTGCCATGTGCCAGGCGAGGTTGGATACAAAGGCGATGCGGCCGTCATGGTGTACGGCCATATAAGATGACAGGCCGTCCTCTTTCCTCAATGGCGCGCCATCGAGCCAATGAGCCTTCTGGGCGATCAGCACATCCCGAAAGGCGTCTCTGGTCGGCGCATCTGCCAGATAAAACCAGACTCGCTTGTCCTTGTGTGCAGCTAAAACAGTGTTTACATCATACATGATCGTTCCTCCTTACATCGTCCTATAAAGAGAAAAACGATCCCATCGTCATGATGAGATCGTTTGTTGTTCATGGGTCCCATCATTCAAGCGTTAGCACCTTACATCTGCAGGTTGCTGTGTGGTCACAGAGCTTGTCTCTCGCACACTCTTTATAGGCAAGAACATTATAACACATTTTTATGGATGGAAGAGCCTTTTTTCTGTTTGT
>DWYK01000011.1 GCA_019118705.1 Candidatus Merdibacter merdigallinarum
TCGTCGTCAACTCCTTTCACTTGGAATAGAACCGCGTCATAAGCGGTGAGCTTGCCCGGCTGATAGGGACACTCTGCATACACGCAAAACTGATACTTCCAGTCGGGACGGTAGAAACGGCAGTCGCCGCAATCCTCCGGCGCTCCGGCGTCGCCGCTGTCGTAGTGGTCGAAGCCGGGCTTGCCTTGCATAAGGCTTTCAAAGGCGCAGTCGCCGCCGGATGTGAAATACATGGCGTCGCCTCCTTTCTGAATTTGGGCGTAAAAAAAGCGGCGTCCTTTTCTCCCACAAAGGGATCAGAGAACGCCGCTTCTGCGGTGTCGTATTCAATTTTAGTCTGATGTGCCGTCCGGGTGGCAGGCATTTCACGGGAAGTAGTAAGCGTGTCGAGGCTTTTTCCAAAAGTAGTAATTTGGTAGTAAATTCGGTGTCCCTATCCCGTGATTTGCCCGTATTTCCGGGCTTTTTTGAGATAATCAGAGTTGTTCTGATAAAAAGACAAAATTAACACGATCTTACTCGATCCATCTTATGCAAACTTTCTCGATTGTCTCAGCAGCCTGCAAAACTCCATCTAGCTATGCACGGATCGCTGCCTGCATACAAAAAAAGGAAATCTTCTCAGATCAGACAAAAGGTCTGCGTCTCGATCGATTTCCTCTTTTGCTTTTATAAGATCGGCAGCGAATGGGCAGCGCGTTCTGCTTCCTTCGTGCGGTTTTCCATGCTCTCTTTTGGTTCCGGATGCAGCCGCTGGAACGAATAGGCCAGCTGTTTCAGGGAGATTCCCAGCGCATGGCGCAGGACGTCTTCCACGGTCTCCACCGGAATGATCTGCATGGACTCTTCGATCACCTTCGGCAGTTCTTTGAGATCGCCCTCGTTCTCCTTCGGTATCAGCACCCGGGTGATGCCCGCCTGGCGGGCCGCCAGCAGTTTTTCCTTCAGGCCGCCGATGGCAGATACTGCACCACGCAGGGTGATCTCACCGGTCATGGCCAGCTGCGGATCTACCTTGATACCTGTCAGCAGCGATGCCAGCGCCGTAAACAGGGTGACACCGGCAGAAGGTCCGTCCTTTGGCACCGCTCCATCCGGGACATGGATGTGAAGGTCATGCTCCTTGAAATAAGACGTATTGAGCGGCAGACGGGAACGCAGCAGGCTCAGAGAGATCATCGCAGATTCCTGCATGACATCGCCCAGCTTTCCGGTCAGCTTCAAAGCACCGCTGCCCGGCATGTCCACGGCCTCGATGAACAAGATCTCACCGCCGACCGGCGTCCATGCCAGGCCGGTGACGACACCGGCCGGATTTTCCTTCTGCGAGCGGTCATGACGGACCGGCGGCTGCCCCAGAAAGTCTTCCAGATCGCGTTTCTTGATCGTGTACGGGAGCGGCAGTTCTTCCATGACGACCCGCTGGGCCACCACACGCGCTGCCGCGGACAGCTGTTTTTTCAGACCGCGCACACCGGCTTCTCTGGTGTAATTCTCGATGATGCCCTTGAGTGCACCGTCGGTGAAAGAAGTCTTGTTGCCATCCAGACCGATCTCTTCCAGCACCTGCGGGATCAGATGCTCCTTTCCGATGTGAAACTTCTCCTCATCCGTATATCCGGAGATCGAGATGACCTCCATGCGGTCCAACAGCGGCTGTGGGATCGTATCGGTCGTATTGGCGGTCGCGATGAAGAAGACATCAGAGAGGTCATAGGGCAGATCCAGATAGTGATCGGTAAAGGTGTTGTTCTGCTCTGGATCGAGCACCTCCAGCATCGCGCTGGCCGGATCACCGTTGTAACCGCCGCTCTGCAGCTTATCGACCTCATCCAGCACCATGACCGGATCGGTCGTTCCTGCTTTCTGCATGCTCTTGAGGATGCTGCCCGGAAGCGCACCGATATAAGTCCGGCGATGCCCGCGGATCTCCGCCTCATCATGGATACCGCCCAGGCTCAGCCGTACGTATTCACGCCCCAGTGCCCTGGCGATGCTCTTGCCCAGACTCGTCTTACCGGTGCCCGGCGGGCCGACCAGCAGCAGGATCGATCCGCGATTGCCTTCCTTCAGCTTCATGACGGCCAGATGCTGAAGGATCCGCTCCTTCACCTTTTCCAGCCCATAATGATCCGCATTCAGGATGGCACTCGCCTTTTTCAGATCGATCGCTTCACTGGCGGTGCGCTCCCATGGAAGCGAAAGCAGGAAGTCCAGATAATTGCGGATGATGTTTTCCTCGGAATTGCCCATGCCCATCAAATCCAGCTTCTTCGCTTCCTTTAAAGCAGCCTTCTCGATCTCTGCAGGCAGGTGGGCCCGTTCGATGCGGGACTGGTAGCTTTCTTCCTCCTCATCCCCATCGCTGTCTTCCTCATCGAGCTCTTCCTGAATGGCCTTCATCTGCTCCTGAAGGATCTGGCGACGATAGGCGCGGCTCGTCTTGTCTGAGATCTTTTCCCGCAGTTCCAGGTTGACCTCCAGCGTTTCTTTCTGCTTTAACAGGATATCCATGAAGGTCAGACCGCGCTTCTTCAGTGAATCCATCTCCAGAAGCTCATAACGCTCCTGTGCCGACAGCGGAAGGAACTGGCTCAGATAAGCGATCATCGTATTCAGATCATGGATGTTGTCCATCATCTTGGTATACACTTCTCCGTTCTTGAAATGCGAAGCCAGCTCGCCGACGGTCTCCTTCATGTAGGAAAGCATCTGTCCGGCACCCTTTTCATCCAAGTCGGCCTGTTCCCGGTCCGTCGTATATTCTGCGATCCACTGTCCGTTTTCCTGATACAGCTCAAAGATCTGCACACGGTTCATCAGTCGGGCAGAGAAATACGTTCCCTTCTCATTTGCGGCGAGCTGTCCGTTGGTGAATGAGACACCATAGCGATAAAAGTCCTCTTTGGTGATATCCTCTTTGGATGCATCCCGACGGATCGGCAGCAACAGACATGGCCGCTCCTGCTGCAGCGCTTCCTTCAGCCCGGAAGGCTCCTGGCTGTAATAGATCATCGTGGAAACGCCCGGCAGCAGCAGAATGTTATACACAGGAAATACAAAACCTTTCTCCATATATGGTACTGTATCCATAAAGATCCCTCCTTTTAAATGAATGTTCATTTAATTAATATGACAAATGCAGACGTTTGATGCTCACAGAAGTGCTTTTCGGATCATTTCGATCAGTTCTTCCAGCTGTCCCTGCTTTTCCTGTTCGCTGTGGCTGTGGTCGGCTGCGATTGCCTTGACCGGATAAAACAGGATGGCCGACACGGTGGCATCGCTGTAATGCCGGGGGAGAGGCCGATCGTTTTTTGCCTCGATCCAGTGAAAGATGTTCTGCACCTTCTTCGTGCAGCTGCATTTGCTGGAAAGCGACGGGCTGTTGGCAAACTGTTCCACAAAGCAGAACGCTTCCGGATGAATGGTCATATAGCGATAGTAGCGCCGGATCAGCGTTTCGATCATCTGTGCGCTGCTCATATTACGATCGATGCCCTTCAGCAGATAATCAAAGACTTCCTCAGAGTATTCGAGATAGATGTCCTGCAGCATCTCTTCCTTGTTCTCATAGTAGATGTAGACCGTTGCAGGTGATACGCCGGCCAGTCGGGCGATCTTGGCGATCGATGTGCCGTTGAACCCCTCCTGCAACATCAGTTCGATGACCGCATGCCGGATCCGCTGTTCCTTTTCATCATCTTTTCTTCTCATCTGCCCACCTCTTTGCCATCTATAATAAACGAACATTCACTTATTGTCAATATTTCTGCTTTCTCTCTTTCTGAACATTCGGTGAACGCGTCAATCGTTTCTTCCATGCTGCACCGCAAGTTTTTGGACGGCCGGTTCTTCAGCGTTCCATTTCTTTCCGTTGGGATTCCCCTGGCACTTGATGATTTCCCGCATCTGTGTCTATACTAAAAGAAAGCAGCGAAGCTGCATCACAGGAGGTTCTTATGTGTACAAGCATTGCGATGTTTTCTGAATCCGGCTGCTGCGGACGCAACCTGGACCTGGAGGTCTCCTTCGGGGAACAGGTCGTCATCACCCCACGCAACCATCCGTTTCACTTTCATGAACTGGAGGACCTGAACGATCATCATGCGCTGATCGGTATGGCGAATGTGGCGTCCGGTCAGCCGCTCTATGCCGAGGCCATGAACGAACATGGTCTTTACATGGCCGGTCTCAATTTCCCGGGGAATGCCTGCTATGACCGCCCGGATGATCGGGCCCGTTATCATGTGGCTCCTTATGAGCTGATTCCCTGGATCCTGGGAAGCTGCCGAAATGTGACAGAGGCAAAGGCACTGCTTTCTTCCTTCGCGCCACTGGCCCGCCCGTTTTCACTGACGGCCGATGGTTCACAAACACTGCCCCTGGCAGAGCTGCACTGGCATATCTGCGATGGCAACCGTGCCCTCGTGCTGGAAACGACCGTCGACGGTGTATGCCTCTATGAAGACCCGATCGGCGTGCTGACCAACAATCCGCCTTTCCCTTTTCATCAGATGAACCTGCAACAGTATCTGGGACTTTCCTCCGCCAACCCAAAGTGTCGGTTTGCGGAAAACGCCGGTCTTCGTCCTTTCGGGGAGGGCATGGGCGCCCTGGGCCTGCCCGGGGATGCCTCACCGGCTTCCCGTTATGTGAAAGCTGCGTTTCACAAGCTGAATTCCCCACAGGAGAAAGAAGAAACAGCACAGGTGATCCAGTGTTTCCACATACTGGATGCCGTACAGATGGTCAAAGGAAGCGTGATCACGGCACAGGGACGTCCGGACCGCACGATCTATTCCTGCTGCATCGCTCCCTGCAGCATGACCTACTATTACAAGACATATGAGGATCCGCAGTTGCATGCGGTCACCATGCATCCAGAAGATCGGATCGGTGACAGGCTGCAGTGTTTCCCGCTGCAGACCACACCGAACATCCTTCGCATTCACTGATCCCTTCTCACGCAGATGGGCGTGCCAGCGTCACACCCATCTTTTATTCTGCAGTTTTCCAAGGGACGAACAACAGCAGGAAGATAGTCGTGCGCACATCGGTGCGATCCATAACAACGGTCTCTTTCATCTGTTCTGCTTCACGGGAAAGTTCACTGTTTTTTCAGGTTCATCTGCTCAACAGCTCCAGCATATCCAAGATCTCACCGTTGCGCACTGCGCTCATATCGCCACCTGCAAGGCAGCGGCCGGATCATCGAAAACGATGACCAAATACCGATCATTTTCTGCAGAAGCACCCTCGGCAATGATCTTTTTGTTATCGTACCTGACATACGGCCCTCCCTCAAAAGAAGGCAGCTCCAACCGTCCCCAGGCAAAACAAAAAAAGCGCCTCACAAAGAGGCGCCGGATAATACCGTTACTATTCGTTATATAATTGCCAGCAGCACAAAGTTGAGGATGAACAACAATGCGACGATGGCGATGATCGGATGGATCTCTTTTGCTTCCTTCTTGAAGATCTTGATGATGCAGTAGAAGATGAAGCCGCTGGCGATACCATAGGAAATGCTGTAGCACAGTGCCATGAACAGACCGGCAAAGAATGACGGGATCGCTTCTTCCAGCTTGTCCCATTTGATCTGTGCAAACGAAGAGACCATCATACAGCCGACGATGATGAGTGCTGGTGCCGTTGCCGCACTAGGGATCGCGCTGACAAACGTTGCCAGGAATGCACTGAGCGCAAAGCAGATCGCCGTGACCACTGAGGTCAGACCGGTCCTTCCGCCGGCACCGATACCTGCCGCACTCTCGACGAAGGTCGTCGTGTTGGAAGTACCGAAGATCGCACCGATCGACGTTGCTGTCGCATCCGCAAACAGCGCCTTGTCCATCTTGGAACTGAAGCCGCTGCCGCTTTCCAGTGCCTTTTCATCCTCCTCAGAGAAGATGCCGCTGCGACGTCCCGTTCCGATGAAAGTACCGATCGTATCAAATGTATCCGACATACTAAAAGCAAAGATCGTGATGAGCACCAACGGAATACGGGAAGCATCCGCAAACAGAGACGGAAGCCCCTGTGACGTAAAGATCGCTCCAAACGTCGATGGCAACGCCGCCACTGCTTCTGAGAAACTGACGGTATCGGTCGTTGTCGTAACACCAAACGGAATGCCGATGAGCGTCGTGAGGATGATCGCGATCAGAATGCCGCCTTTGACATTCTTCAACGTCAGGATCACCGCCAGGACCAGTCCGATCAAAAAGATCCAGAGCACCGGCTGATTCAATGTTGCAATTGCCGGAACCCCGCTGTCAAACGTGATAAAACCGACATTCAGAAATCCCAGATAGGCAATGAACAGACCGATTCCGCCACCGATCGCATTCTGTAAAAACTGCGGGATCGCCTTGATGATGATCTTGCGGATCTTCGTCACCGTGATGAAGATGTTGATCAGACCGCAGATGAACACCATCGACAGCGCCTGCTGCCAGGTAAAGCCCAGCTGGAAACAGACCGTATACACGAAAAATGCGTTCAGGCCCATGCCCGGCGCCTGTGCATAAGGCACGTTGGCAACCAGCCCCATGATCAGCGTACCGATGATCGCGGAGATGATCGTTGCTAAGAAAACAGCTCCCCATTCCATTCCTGCCTGTGACAGGGTGTTCGGGTTGACCGCAATGATGTATGCCATCGCAAAGAATGTCGTAATGCCCGCCATCACTTCTGTCGAGACAGTCGTCTTGTTTTCTTTCAGTTTAAAAAATTTCTCCATTTTTTCTCCTTTCTTCTTAACTCTCATTAAGAATGACTAGACTTTACCATATTTTTACATAATTTTCAACGCATTCGCCGACATTCCAATTGTTTACATAGGTCTGTTCTTTTTGCGTAGACAAAAGCGCTGCATGTGTTCACCCGACGACCTTCTCCATCTCCTTTTGTGCAGATGATGATGGAAACATCCGAAACGAAAGATCCTGCGCAACCACTTCTGACATTGATCGATCCATGCATCAAATGTCATGATCACAGAAAAGAATCAAAAGCACCTGCATCAAAAATAATACCCAAGCCTCCTGTATGACTTGGGTATCGAAAACACTTTGGCTATTATGCCCGTCTGCTTGACAGAAGACGTATCAAAAGCCGCTTCTTTCATTTTTTACCGATCGGTCAAAGCGTATCACCGTTTGTTGCGATCACCTTCTGATACCAGTAAAATGAATCCTTCTTCATTCTTGCTAACGTTCCGCTGCCATCATCCTGTTTGTCGACATAGATCAGGCCATAACGTTTTT
>DWYK01000121.1 GCA_019118705.1 Candidatus Merdibacter merdigallinarum
TCTTTGTATGCGTTTACACAGCGAACGCAGAGATGATATAATCGAATAAGAAATGGTGCGATCCAGGCCGGTGTTGGTGCCGGTGATCGCTGCAAGTGAGATCCATGGCCTTTTCTGCATTAGCTCATATCACCCGATCAGACTGTGGATGCATGACTGTTTCATCAAAAGAAAGGAGAGATGTGTGGAAAGAGCTGTTTTGCTGATCTGATGTGTATGCTTGAAATGATGGAGGAAAAGATGATTAAGAAGAGAAATTCAAAACTGTTGAGCGGGGCACTGGCCTTGCTGCTGGCGCTGTCTTCGTTTGGATCGGGAATGATCCCTGCGCAGGCGCAGGAGAGGACCGCTCAGGAAGAACAGCCGGTGATCACGAAGATCGAAGCAGAAGAGGCAGATCTCAGCCTGGCGTTAGGCAGTGACATGGCAAACGAGTTTGTCAAAGAAACAGAGCCGAATTCCAGCGAAGATGCTCATATCAAGACCTCAAAGGTCGGAGCGACGCTCACTTTGGAATTTGAGGGCACCGGCATTCGTTTCTATACGAAAAAAGGCAATGGTGCGGGACAGATTTCTGTGAGCGTTGACGGCGGAGAAGCGGAGATCGTTGATGAATACATCAACAGCACGCAGGCACAGTTCCAGGAGCTGGTATTTGAAAAGCTGGATCTGAGTGAGGAAAACGCAACCCATACGATCGTACTGACCACGTTGGCTGGCGATCGGACCAATTTTAATTTTGATTATTTTGAAGTAATTGCCAATGCTGAGGCATTGGATCCGCAGCCGGAGACGGAAAGCGTGATCGTCGAGGCAGAAGATGCTGTTTTGGCTCCGGCACTGGGCAATGACATGAATACGAGCTTTGTGAAAGAAAGCGAGCCGAGCTCTCATGCAGGGGCACACATCAAGACCTCGAAGGTCGGAGCGACGCTCACTTTGGAATTTGAGGGCACCGGTATTCGTTTTTATACGAAAAAAGGCAGTGGAGCCGGTAAGATCTCTGTAAGGGTCGATGACCAAGCTCCGCAGGAAGTCGATGAGTATATCGACTCTGCGACCGCACAGTTTCAGACACAGGTGTTCGAACAACTGGATCTCAGCACGGAAAATGCGACCCATACGATCGTACTGACCACGCTGGCAGGCGATCGGACCAACTTTAACTTTGACTATTTTGAGGTCATCCGCATCCGGGAAGAAGAGGATCCGACGTGGACGGTTTCCCCGGGCAATACGATCTATTATCTGGATTCGCAGGCAGCAGAGGGCGGCAACGGACTGACGGAAGCGACCGCTTTTGATTCGCTGGATGATATCAACAACATTCAGTTTGCTGCTGGCGATCAGATCTTGATCAAGCGCGGGTCGGTCTTTTTGGGGCAGTTGTATCCAAAAGGAAGCGGAAGTGAAGATGCGCCGATCATCATCAATGCTTATGGGGAAGGCGAGAAGCCGTTGATCGATGGAAACGGCCGCTATTCGAATGCGCCGACCAAGAATGACGATGGTCCTTTTGGAGAAGCGGGATCGGCCGTATATCTCTGCAATCAGCAGTATTGGGAGATCAACAATCTGCGTGTGCGCAACTGGAGCGATGATAATGTCGACAAAGAGCGCAGCGGGATCCGTGTAGAGGCGTATGGCGGCGGCACCTATCATCACATCCATATCAAAAACTGTGAGATTGCCGATATCCGCGGTTACAACGGTCAAGATTCGATCTGGGATGTAGCTCCGGAAAACGGTGGAACGACGTTCTATGGTGCTCGTACGACACATCGTACCGGCGGTATCAACATCATCAGTTACACAAAACGCGATACGAGCGTTCCGCTGGGAGAAGCGGGAGCGATCTTAGATGATCAGCCGACGATCTTCGATGATGTGCGGATCGAGGACAATACGATCGAGAACTGCCATGCCAATGGAATCACGACCCACAACATTCGCGGTGAGCTGGATGACAAATCCTATCGTCATACCAATGTCGTCATCCGCGGAAATGAGATCCGCAACGTACAGCGTGCCGGTATCGTTCCGCTGTACACCTCCGGTGCACTGGTGGAGCACAACCTGGTCGATACGTTCCAGCAGACGTATGCCGGTTATGGCTGCGGTATCTGGTGCGACCGTGCGGATGGCATGATCTTCCAGTACAATGAGGTCTGCAATGGTCGAAATACGATGGATGGCATGGCCTTCAACCTGGATGATATGACGGAAAACGGCATCATTCAGTACAACTATACGCATAACAATGTCGGCGGCGGTTACATGCTGCATGTGCGTACGAATTCCTATAACCGCAACAACATCATTCGCTATAATCTGAGCGTGAATGACACTGCCGGCTTTGCGGCACATCAGGCGATCATCGTCTGTGTCGGAGAGGATGCCAATACCAAGATCCAAAATGCAAAGGTGTACAACAACACATTTGTCAACAATAACGTCGTTCACCCGGTCTATCAGGGGGATCAAATCGCATTTACCAATAACATCTTCTATCTCACAAACGAAGGCATGCGCACACAGAACGGCGCATATACGGTCGGTGCGAACACGACCTTCAAGAATAACGTGTTCGCAGGTGTACACCCTGCCGGTGAGCCGACGGGAAACGGAAACATCTCTGTGGATGAGGCCGTGCTGGCAGGTACGTTCTATGGAAGTGAATCGCTGACGGACGCAATGGAGATGGCGAAACTTTGCCATGACAGTGCTGCTTTGAATGCCGGAGATGCACAGTTGATCGCGGAGGAACAGATCGCAGAGGACTTCTATGGCAATCCGGCCGGCGGAGAGAGCGTCAATGCCGGTATCTATAACGGAGCGTCGGTAGATCCGCTGCCGGATCAGGGAGATCCGGGCACCGAAAATCCGGGCATTGACGAAGAACCGTCTGAGGAAGATTACAATGTCGAATATGTGGAAGCGGAAAGCGATGTGGTAGAGAAGAGCGAAGGCTATACGCTCGCTTCCGGTGCCGCGATGTCGCAGGGACATGCGAATACACATATTTATTATTCCAATACCGGTACCTATGTAGAATACACCTTTACCGGAAAGGCCATTTCGGTCTATACGAAGACCGGACCGGGTGCAGGAACGATCGATATCTTCGTCGATGGGGAACAGGTCGGTGTCGATGATCAGTACAATCCGGTACAGACGTTCAATAAGCGTGCCTATACCATCGTCTTTGAAGAGGAAGGCGAACATACGATCCGTCTGGAAAACAAAGGCAATAAGAATCCATCTTCTACCGGACATTCCTTCAACATCGACTGTTTCAAGGTCTTCCATGAAAAAGAGGCGAATGCAGATCTGGCAGCGCTGAGCTATCGCATCGACGGCGGAACGATCACGGCCATCGATGGATTTGACCCTGCCCAGACCGACTATGAGGTGCTGCTGCCGATCCATACGAGCGGAACGATCGAACTGATCGCGGAAGCAGCGGGCGAGCATGCATCGGTCGAAAGCACACCGATCCCGCTGACAGATGGCGAAGCGATATTACAGGCAGAGGTCATTGCGGAAAACGGTGATGTAAAGACATATATCGTACACTTCACAAGTGCAAAAGACGACAATACCGCACTGAAAGAACTGCATTATCAGCTCGGTGACGGTGCGATCGTCCCTGTGACGCTGGAAGAAGGCGCCACGGAGCAACAGATCACGCTGCCAAAGAACAGCAGCGGAGAGATCCAGATCGATGCAGAAGCGGTATGTGCCGAAGCAGAAGTTCGCGTAGAGCCGGTAACGCTGATCGACGGCAAAGCGACCGCGGTCATTACGGTCATCGCTGAAGATGGAAGTGAACAGGTCTATCGGATCTATTTTGTCAGTGAGACAGAGGTTCCACAGGAACCCGTTGATCCGACCCCGCCAGAAGAAGAACCGAACTTGCCACAGGAAACACCGAAACCGGATACGGAAACGGATGACAAGAAAGATCCAGAACAAGATGTTCCTACAGCAGCGGCCGCTGCCGGTGCGCTGTTTACGGCCATGACCATCACATCTGGCGGTGCGCTTCTGGTATTGAAAAAGAAAAAAGGAAAACAGTCCTGATCGGATCATTTTCCGGAAAACAGTAAAAAGCATCAGTGGTGAACTTCACCGCTGATGCTTTTTTACGATCTGTGCATGCCTTGTCGGTTACGGATGCGCTCGCAGACCTTGAGCACATAGTAGAGCGCCGCTACATCGATCGGGAAGACGATGATGTTCTTGGCGATGCGCACGCTGAGATAATACAGGAACGTATTGCCCATGGTGAGCGACATCCACAGCGGATTGAGCAGCAGGTTGACCACGAGGACGACCCCCAGCCGTGCGAAGATGCAGCGCTTCAGGGTGATCTTGGGCTGACGGTAGAACACGATGCCATAGAAGAAACCGATGAACATGGCGTTGATCATCCAGCCCGGGAACCACGGCCCGTTCGGGTAAAGGATATAAGAGAGATTGTCGGTGATGATCCCGGCCAGCATGTTGAGCCATGGTCCGAAGAAGAAACCGCTGGCGGCGACTGCCACGCTCGCAAACGAGATGGTCAGCACATTGGGGATGATGCGGATGCTGGCATAGGAAGAGAGGATCACGTCCAGTGCGGTGAACAGGGCGACCCCCACCAGCGCCTGGGCCCGTCGTCCTTCCTTCATGCTGGTCTTGAATGTCAGATAGAGCTGATGCATATAAAAAACCTCCTTTTTCCATATTGCAAATGAAAAAAAGAGGATCTCTGCTAATTTTCATCGGCAACAGCGGGATGCGAAGCATGTACCGCAAGAAACTCTTTTCGCCCGACTGACAACTCCCCGTTCAGCCGATACTTAACGCACATGCTCCTACTCTGCTAACACAGCCATTATAGCGATATTTCCCTCTGTTTGCAATGCCGGAAGGCATCATTCGTGATTTTTGCGCAGATCCGCATAGAGATAAGCGTCGTAGAGCTTCCCGTTTTTGGTGATGGCATCGACGGCGATGCCTTCCAGGGCGAAGCCGTTTTTTTCCAGGACCCGGCGGGAAGCGGTATTGGGCGCATAGACCAGTGCAGAGATCCGCACAATATCTAAGGATGCGTATGCCTGTGTACGGATCATGGCGACTGCCTGGGTCATGATGCCCCTGGACCAGCAGGAACGATCGAGCAGATAGCCCAGTTCTCCGTCCCGTCGGCGGACATCCGCCTGACATTCGATCGAGATGTTGCCGACGATGCGTCCATCTGCCCAGATGGCGCGAAAGATCCCCTGTCGCTCTTCTTCCCTTATGCGCACATCAGAAAGCCATTGCCGGGCATCTTCCAGCGTATAAGGGGAAGGCAGCCGATCCGACAGATAGCTGCGATCCACATCTGCACACAACTGCTGCAGGGCCGGCGCATCCTGTGTCTGCCAGTGACGTAGTGTGATCTCCATCGATCCCCCTCCTTTCTGTGATCATCTGTATTGCTCTATTATAGCGGAAAACCATCCTCCCGGCAATGTGGAAGACAGCTGTCAGATACACGGAATGGTACAAAAAAGGCGGTGTGTATGTTCATGTGATAAACTTCACATTGTTGCCCCTTTTCTTTTGTTTCCGGCGCTTGTATAATAAGGAATGGTATGAAAGAGAGGGCTTACAGACTATGTTTGTAGATGAGTTAAGAGACAAGATCAGAGGCAAAGGCGTACGGATCGTCTTCACAGAGGGACCGGATCACCGTGTGCAGGAGGCAGCGGTACGCTTGTATAAAGAAGAGATCGTAGAACCGGTACTGCTGGGCGATCCGGAAGAGATCGCAGCGACGGCAAAGACCTACGGCTTCGACCTGGATGGCATCTGCATCATGACGCCGAAGGATTTCCCGGATATGGACAAGATGGTCACTCGGATGATCGAACTGCGCCGTGGTAAGATGGATGAGGCGGCCTGCCGCAAGGCGCTGCAGCAGACGAACTATTTCGGTACGATGCTGGTACAGATGGGGTATGCGGACGGCCTGCTGGGCGGTGCGACCTATTCCACCGCAGATACGGTACGTCCGGCACTGCAGCTGGTCAAGGCGGCACCGGGCAATTCGATCGTATCCAGCTGTTTCGTTCTCGTCAAAGGCGATGAGCAGCTGTTCATGGGAGATTGTTCCATCAACATCAATCCGAATGTCGACGAACTGGTCGAGATCACGATGCAGACCGCCAATACGGTCAAGCAGCTGGGCATCCAGCCACGCATTGGCCTGCTGTCCTATTCCACGTTGGGTTCTGCCAAAGGCGAGAGCGTAGCGAAGGTACGTGAAGCAGCGATCCGTCTGCAGCGCATGCCATTGGATTACAAGGTGGAAGGCGAAATGCAGTTTGACTGCTGTGTCGCTCCGGAGGTTGCTGCTTTGAAGGCACCGGATTCGGAGATTGCAGGAAATATCAATACATTCGTGTTCCCGAATATCGATGCGGGCAACATCGGCTACAAGATCGCGGCACGCTTGGGCGGCTATGAGGCGATCGGACCGATCCTGCAGGGGCTCAACGCACCGATCAACGATCTTTCCCGCGGCTGCAATGCGGAAGAGATCTATAAGATGGCCATCGTGACGGCTGCACAGAAATTCATGAATATCTGATCATACGGACGGCGAAGCATCCAGCTTGGCCGTCATTTTTGTTTTTGGGATCGAAAAACATTACGCAAATGAAACGTATCGAAAAATGGGAATATGCTATAATTGTCATGATAAGGCAGGTGCAGCAAGATGAAACAAGATCTGAGGCAATATACGGATTTGAAGCGCGGCCTGTGTCAGCAGGAAGTGGAGCGACGCCGGCAGGCGGGCGAATATAACGAACAGCTGGAACGGACGACCAAAAGCTATCAGGCGATCGTTCGTGACAATCTGTTTACGCTGTTCAACCTGATCAACATCATCCTGGCGGCGCTGGTATTCATTACCGGCAACTATCGCAACATGCTGTTCATGGGCGTCGTGCTCTCCAATCTGGCGATCGGCATCTTTCAGGAGATCCGCTCCAAGCGGGTGCTGGACCGGCTGTCGTTATTGTCGGCCAACCACGTACAGGTGCTGCGCGATGGCAAAGCGATGCAGATCACGCTGGAGGAGATCGTGCTGGATGATCTGCTGGTCTTAGCCAATGGTGATCAGATCCCCTGTGATGCGATCGTCGTCCAGGGAAAGCTGGAGTGCAATGAATCGCTGGTGACCGGAGAAGCGGAGGTCATCCGCAAGGAGGAAGGCAGCTTTCTGTATTCGGGCAGCTTTGTCATCAGCGGGAAGTGCATGGCGCAGGTGTGCGCCGTCGGTATAGAAACGTATGTACATACCATCCTGGGGCATGCCAAACAGGTGCGCCGTCACCCTTCCCAGCTGCGGGATGCCATCAATTTCATCATCAAGACCGCCAGTATCGTGATCGTGCCGATGGGCTGCCTGCTCATCGCCAAACAGCTGTTCGTCACGCATGCGACGCTGTATGATGCGATCTCCGGTACCGTTGCCGGGGTGCTGGGCATGATCCCGGAAGGACTGGTGCTGCTCACCAGCGTGGCGCTGGCCGTGGGAACGATCAACCTGGCCCGCAAGCAGACGCTGGTGCAGGAGCTGTATTGCATCGAGACGCTGGCGCGGGTGGATACGATCTGCTTTGACAAGACCGGAACACTGACGCAGGGAACGATGAAGGTGGAGCGGGTCCTGCCGATCGGCGATGGAGACGTGAAGACGATCCTGGCGCATTTCTTCCATGATCTGGAAGACAACAATGCGACCGCACAGGCCCTGCGCGACTATGTGCCGGCGCAGAGCGACTGGGATTGTGTGGATACGCTGCCGTTTTCCAGCGTGCGCAAGGCCAGCGCCGTCACTTATCGAGAGCAGGGAACGTATCTGATCGGTGCCTATGACTTTCTGTTTGCGCAAAAAGATCCTGCCATTCAGCGCCGGATCGAGCAGCAGGCCGTCGGCGGCAAGCGGGTCGTCGTGCTGGCTCGCAGCGATCGGCCGATCGCCGAAGATCTGAAGACGATGAACAGCACGTTGATCGCCCTGATCGTCCTGAGCGATCCGATCCGCAAAGAAGCACCGCGGATCCTGGAGTACTTCTATGCGCAGGGCGTAGACATCAAGATCATCAGCGGGGATGACGTTCATACGGTACAGGAGATCGCACAGCGTTCTCAGGTCCGCCATGCGGATGCCTATGTGGACGCCTCCACGCTGAAGGAGGAAGAGCTGGAGGAAGCGCTGGAGCGTTATACGGTGTTCGGCCGGGTCACGCCGATGCAGAAGAAAAACATGATCGCGGCACTGAAACGCAAAGGGCACATCACGGCGATGACCGGAGACGGTGTCAACGATGTCATGGCCCTCAAGGAAGCGGACTGTTCGATCGCGATGGCGCAGG
>DWYK01000122.1 GCA_019118705.1 Candidatus Merdibacter merdigallinarum
CAGTGGGCCTTAAAGTCAGACTGAAATGGAATTCACACCCGATAAAAGAGAGGGGGCGAAAGCAGATGCTGCAGAATTTGAGCGTTGACCCGGAGTTTCAGAGCAAGATCCCGCCGCTTACGGCAGAGGAGCGTAGCCAGCTGGAGGCCAACATTTTGGAAGAAGGGCGGCTCCTGAATCCGCTGATCGTCTGGAAAGGCATCATCGTGGACGGGCACAACCGATTTGAGATCCTGAAAGAGCATCCCGAAATCGAATACACCGTTTTGGAAAAGGAGTTTGCCGGCCGGGAGGAGGCCATCGTCTGGATCTGTAAAAACCAGCTGGGCCGGCGAAACCTGACGCCGGAGCAGCGGCGCTACCTGGTGGGCAAGCAGTATGAGGCAGAAAAGCGTGCCCACGGCGGCAGCCGGAAAATGGAAGGAGAGCAGCCAAGTTGTCACGGTGACAACTTGGTCAGTCAGCCGAAAACCTGTGAGCGGATCGCTCAGGAAAATGGTGTCAATTGGCGGTCGGTGATCCGTTCGGAGAAGTTTGCACAGAATGTGGATGCCGCCGAGGATGCCGTTCCCGGCACCCGAGAGAAAATCCTCTCGGGGCAAGTCAAACCCACCGCTGCCGAACTGGCGGCGGTGTCCAGAGCGGCACCCGAAGAACGCCCCGGCCTTGTGGCGGAACTTTGCAGGCCGCGGCAGGAGAAACGGACGGCCCGGGAAAAGCAGTCAGCCCAAGAAAAGATTGTAGCCCAAGAAGCGAAGCCTCCCCTGCCGGAGCTTCCAAAGCCCAACACCGGGCAGCGAAGCCAGAGTAGGAGGATTCTGAAATCCATCCGGGAAATGTCGGAAAAGATGCTCCAGCCCACCGGGGAAACCAACGCAGAGGATATCTGCTATGAATTGGAAGATGCCCTGGACTCCATGATCTTCCGTTGGAACACCTGTTTGCAGAACAACCCGGCGCTCTGTCTCTCGGGGATAGAGGGCATCCGGCGGATTGGGGAACAGGGAATGGAATTTATTAAAAATTTTGAACAATCCATCCGGGAAGCCAACGCCGGATGATTTGAAACATTCCGATTGACATCCTCAACGAAAACAAGGGTATGTGATAAGATGGAGGTGCCAAAACCAAGAACAACAAGATTGATGAACTCTATGCAGCGGTTGCCCTGATCGAAATTCTGATGAAGAAAGGTCTGGTCAACCCGGAAACCTACACCAACGTGGTTCGCAATACAAGCAAAGCCCCTGCCAAGGGACGCAGAGGTTAAGGAGTAAGGAGGGCGGCATATGATGCGGGACGATTACAACTATCGCTTTAAGCTGACGGACTACACCCAGCTGGACCGGAACCGGAAGCGGAAGGTGGCCGTCTATGGCCGGGTATCCACCGAGCACGAGGCGCAGATTGCTGCCCTAGAAAACCAGATGCAGTGGTACGACGATCAGGCGCGGTATCATCCCAACTGGGAGATTCAGGGCCGGTACATAGACGAGGGCATTACCGGCACCCAGGCCAAAAAGCGGCCCTCTTTTCTGCGGATGATCGACGACGCCCGGCAGGGGCGATTTGATCTAATTGTAACCCGTGAGGTCTGCCGGTTTGCCCGGAACGTGGTGGACACCCTGGTCATCACCCGGGAGCTGAAAGGCATCGGGGTAGAGGTCTACTTCATTGAGGACAACATCTGGACCATGGACGGGGACGGTGAGCTCCGCCTCTCCCTGATGGCGACCCTGGCCCAGGAGGAGAGCCGCAAGACCTCCGAGCGGGTGCGGGCAGGCCAGAAGGTGAGCCGTGAGAAGGGGGTGCTGTACGGCAACGGCAACATTTTGGGCTATGACCGGGATGGGGACACCTATAAGATCAACGAGGAACAGGCCGAGACTGTGCGGCTGATTTTCGACCTCTATTTGCAGGGGAGAGGCTCTTTGCAGATCGCCAACGAGCTCAACGCCCGGCACCGGAAAAGTGCCATGGGGCTGGTGCGGTGGAGCGCCTCCAGCGTGGTGCGGGTGCTGAAAAACGCCACCTACACCGGCACCAAGTGCTACAACAAATCCCGGAACAACAACTTTCTGGAACAGCACCGGGTGCTGAACCTGGATGCCTCTACCTACAGTATCAGGAAGGGGACTTCCCGGCCATTGTTTCCAAAGAAGTCTGGAACAAGGCCCAGAGCATCCGGCTCAACCGGAGAAAGCCGGTGGCCCTGAAGGATGGCAAGGTGACCATCAGCAACCGGAGTTCCGAGGATATCTGGGTCAACAAGCTGCGGTGCAGCTGCGGCTATGCCTGCCGCCGGGACAAGTGGCACGTCTGGAAGGACGGCAGTATTTCCTACGGGTACCAGTGCTACAACCGAATCAACAACGGCGCCAAACAGAAGCGGGAGGAGATGGGCCTGGACAGCGAGGGCTACTGCGGGATTCGGATGTACGGGGACTGGAAGCTGGAGATGATGGCCGAGACCCTCTTTGAGCAGCTGATGGGCGACAAGTATCAGATCATCCAGACCGCCCTGGACCTGCTGAAAAAATACTATAAGGAGACCAGCCGGAAGGACCAGCAGGGGAACAGCGAGCGGAAGATTCAGCTGGAGCGGATCGACACCCGGCTGCGGAACCTGACCGTCATGCGGGCGGACGGGGAGATCGGAAAGGAGGAATACCAGAAGCTGCGGGACCAGCTGGAAAATGAGAAGAGCCGTCTGGAGGCGGCACAGAAGGAAGCCGAGGCAGCGGAGTGCCGGGAGGCCCTGAATCTGGAACAGATTCAGCAGGCGCTGGAAGAGCTGGTCCACCTGAAAGGGCAGGGGGTCAGCCGGGAACTGGTGGACCAGATCGTCTACCGGGTGACGCCGGTGTCCGAGAACCAGTTCGACTGGTACCTCCATTTGGGCCCCGGAACCGACGCCCAGGCGGGCCTTCTGGTGGAGGGCAAAAAGGGGAATTGTGTGCCTTCGGTGAACGGTATCAGGGAGTTCTTGGCCCGGGAAGAAGAAAAAACAGACCTAGATGCGAGCGAAATTTTAGACTCCCTGCCATCGGAGCAGCTACCCAGGCTGCCATCAAGAACCCCCGGAAATAAGATTTCCCCGGGCCGGGCATGAGCCTGCCTAAAAGATAGCATATGCGCCCCTCCTGTCTGCGCGTGCAGATGGGAGGGGCGCTTTTTGATCGCTTATGGATGATTCAAAAGTATGTTCCGCCCCAGGGCGTGCAGTGTCCTGGCGGCTGCCCGCGTCAGGCCTCTGCGGGCTTAAAGGACAGACACTTGCCGGCGACCTCGCCGGTCTTGAGGTAGGAATAGGTGGGGAACTCGAACAGCACCGGCTTGAGGGTCTGGTAGTCGATCTTGCCGGCTGCGGTCAGGTGGCTCTCCTCCACATAGGTGTTGTCGAT
>DWYK01000123.1 GCA_019118705.1 Candidatus Merdibacter merdigallinarum
GGCTGCGCTCCAGCGACCGCGCAAAGGATTCAATGCGGGTGCCGTGCAGATCGGCTCCGGCCTCGGTCAAAGCGGCCAGACTGCCGCCTTCGGCGGTGCCATACTCGGCACGCACCTCCGCCTGCAGGTCCAGATCGGCGATTTCCAGGTTCCAGGCAACGTCCCGGTAGTTTTTGAGCAGTTTCCAGGTGTCGTGATAGAACGGATGTTCTTCCGGCGCCTTTTTTGTGCTGCGTGCCATTCAGATCACCTCCACTTCAACGCCCGGGAAGGTGACGACGGGTTCCAGTTTCAGGCTGAATCGGTACGATGGGCCGCCTGCACCGCAGACGATGGCAAGGTCATACGCGGTTACCGCATCCCTGCAGCCGGACAAGTTTGATAATCTATATAAGGCGTGCGGACAGGCGGAACAGCGAAAACCGCTTACAAACAACGAATTCCGCAGGTTTTCCAAGATCAGCCGAACATTCGGTTTTGAAACGGCATCCGCGGGCCATGGGAACGGCGACGCGATGGCCGTGGGCTTGGCCGATGTGGACTCGACCGGGCAACCGGCACCTTCCCGCGTCGGCAGCGCCAGTTCGGCGGCCAGTGCCTGCCGGGTGGGGCAGGCGTCCGCCACGCTGAACATGGTGGAAAGATAGCCCTGCATCACGATCACCGACCCGCGTTTGCCGGGGTAATGGTGCACCGCCACCAGCGAAAGCTGCTCAAACTTTTTCAGCACGCGATGCACCGTTGCTTTGGAGACACCCCAGCGCGCCGCCAGCGCGGCGCAGCTGACCAGCGGCAGGCCGTCTTCCTTGCGGAAATAGACCACCGGGCCAAGCGCAGAACCGGGGACGCTGGCGTCCTGGTACACCGTATTCATCCAAAGATCCAGCAGCATATCCGCTTCGGAGCAGCGGCCAGCGCCAATCAAATCCGAGATCTGGGCAACGGGAAAGAAAAAGAACCCCGTGTCCTTGGGGCACGGGGCGGAATAGGAAAGTGTGGTGTTGGTCTTATGCCAACAACGGATTTTGAAACGGACGAGTTTGCGGTGGGTAACCTCCTGCATTTCGATAAGGTTCATGGCTTCCAGCTGGTGAAGAAGTGTGCGGGCTTGTTTGTGGGTGTGCAGGTGGAGCCGTTCGCACAGCTCACGGTATGTTGCCACCCATTCGCCAGCCTGCATCGCATAACGGACGCCATCCACGGTGCGCAGCGCCGGGCGGAAGTTGGCCAGCGAGAAAAGAACTGCATAACGGAACAGCAGGGCCTGCCCCTGCTTGCGGATGGCAGAATTTTCAACAATTTTGTTGAGAAAGCGGCGGTAGATGCGGCAGTAGGGGAAACGGACAAGTTGCTTAGCGGAAAGTTGGTCCTTCATGGTATTGCCTCCTCAATGGCATTGGGGATGGCAAAAGTCAGGCAAGTTCAGGATGCTTCAGACATAAGTGGCAGTGGGGGATACGCAGGATTCAATGAATTCCGCCGCTTCCTGATGCTTGGAAGAAGCGCAGCAGAGCTGATAATAATAGGGCGAGCAGCAGAAATCGATGACATATGCTTTGGGGATAAACCGTCCGCCGCGGCTGTAGATTTTTAGTTTACCGTTGGCGATCCAGTTGTTGACCGCTGTCTGGCCGAATCCGGTCATCTTGGCGACATCCATAGTGGAAAGCGAGTCCGGGAATGTACGGAACTTCTTTTCATACTGCTGGCGAAGCACTTGTTGGAAATCTGATTGTTCAAGACAGCATACCACCTTTTGATGTTTCGCGGTCTTCCGGGATACGGTTTGGGAACTGAACAGACCGACCGGAAAGTGAACCACTTTTTTGCCGGATGCAGTGTCCTCCAGGTAGGAGATCACATCATCCAGCTGAATCTTGAACCGGCGGGTCTTTTTGCCGGAATCCTGACAGGGAATAATGCGGCTTTCCAAAAGCCATTTTGCTTTCCGTTTAGAGAGATGGCAAATGCGGTAAAGCTGATCCAAGGTGATGACGGGCGGATAGAGGTCCCTCAGATAGGAAAAATCCGAAACCATGGCAGAGCTCCTCCTTTCCAAGTCTTCAAAGCGTCGTCCTTTGCGCATTGCTTTTTCGGATAATATGGACTATACTATTTACAGTTTCCAAGGAATTACCGAGGACTCTTGTCGGAGCAGGCGGAGAAAACTCTGCGGAGTTTGATGGAGCTATTCTTCCCAAGTTCTTTCCATGAGGCCAAAATGGCGTTTTTTGGGCTCTGTGGGAAAGAACAGAATTGGGTTCGAGTGTACGTTGTTTTTTGTCTGAGAGGTCGGAAGAAAGCGACGCCATGTCGCTTAAAATCACTTCCGCGACAGGGAACGAAAAGGCGCGAAATTCCATCAAGGTGAATGGAGAGCGCAGCACTCGAAAGGGCGTGACCCACTGGCCGGTTTGTCCGCGGCAAATCCCTTTGCGGCGGGCTTTGCGGGGCCTTGTACCCCGCCTGAAAATTGCTGTTCTTGCACCGAAATCTCGCATTCGTCCGAGGGTC